>CACWIG010000026.1 GCA_902760955.1 uncultured Ruminococcus sp.
ACCAGGAACGAATCGACAACTTGAAAATGCTGAAGGGCCTCGGCTTTGAAATCTGCTCCGGCGGAATCATCGGCATGGGTGAAACGCCCGAAGACGTGGTAGACATGCTTTTTGAACTGCTTGAAATCAATCCGGATTCGGTGCCGATCAACTTTTTGCTGCCTGTAGAAGGCACACGCCTTGCGGAGCGCGACATTTCGGCACTCACGCCCGAATACTGCATCAAGGTACTTTGCCTTGCGCGCCTCATGCTCCCGAAATCGGATATTCGCTGCGCCGCTGGCCGCGAGGTGTATTTCAAGGGTCACGAGAAGACGCTCTTCAAGGTAGCCGACTCTATTTTTGCGTCAGGCTACCTCACCGAAGGTGGCCAGAGTCTCGAAGAGACCTTCCGCACCATCGAGGCTGCCGGCTTCACCTGGCAAGTGGAAAGCACAGATAAATAATCGTCGTGCGGGGCACATCGTGTCACTAGAAGTTGCACTTTCATTTTTGCTTTACGCCTTTGTTTCGGGAATTACCCCAGGACCCGCGAATCTTTGCTCGCTGTCCGTGGCAATGAAAACTGGAAAAAGTGTGGCGATAAAGCAATGGTACGGGCTTTTTACCGGATACACGATTGTTGCGCTTGCGTCCGTTTTTATCGTTTATTTTATTAGCAGTGCATTTGAAAGTTTTATTGAAGTATTCTCGTTTATTGGAGCAATTTATATTGCGTATCTAGCTATAAGCCTTTTGCTTCAAGCGATTAAACCATACGATGAAATTCGCAACAACCGCGCCACCGGCAATTTCCGCACATCCTTATATTTGGCCTAGTCTTGCCATTCACAGGGCCTGTTTGCAATTTGGCGTGGCTTTTCGCGGGCGTTTTGCTTCAAGGTATATTCCGAAAACACCACCGAATTTTCTATACGCTCATGGGACTATCGCTACTTTACTGCGCGATTGGAATTGTGTGGTAAATAGCGTTAAGCCAATTCCACTTCGACAACGCCGCGCACTGAATTGAAACAGTAGATTTTCTCGGCAGTTTCAAGGTCGCGTGGATACAAGATTTTTTCTTGGATTTTGCCTTCACAGAGCAACTTTTGTCGGGTAATTCCGTTTAAAAGTCCGCACTTGATTGGCGGAGTGTAAATGATCCCGTTCTGTTTGATGCCTATGTTAGTGAAGGTTCCTTCGGTAATTTCGCCTTTTTCGTTAATCCCAATTTCATCGAAAACATCCTTGGGTGCAGGCAGGCGGATGCTGGTTTTATGGTACAAAAAAGGATTCTCTGAATTTACGTGATAGCCAATTCTGACTTTCGGATTTTGCTTTGGAGCCGGAATGGGCCTTGTCGTGACTTCGAAATGTCCATCTTTGAAAAGTTCAATTCGGTTGACAATTTCTTTATTGAATCCAATTTTTTCGATATCACTATTCCAAACAAAGCCGCCGCAAGAGTAAGCACAGCCAGCCAAAAATCCATATTTTTCAAAAACATACGAACTTTGCCGTTTGTTCTTCTACGCATTAATTTCACACCTCTCCATACTAATCACAGCATTTCACGCTTATTGCAACACCATCACCCAAAGGAAGTATATCTGTTTCAAGCTGAGGATGATTGCACAACATATCAACATATTTGCGAAGCCTTTTTACTATTGTAATCTTTCTGTGCAGGACAAGCTCGTCTGTTGCTGTCATACCTTTGTAAAGAATATTATCAGATACCAATATTCCGCCGCGTTTGAGCATTCTCATACTATGCTTAAAAAACTCCTCGTACTGTCCCTTTGCCGCATCAATAAATATCAAATCATAGCTGCCGTCAAGAGTTGGCAAAACTTCTTTTGCATCACCCTGATGCACAAAGATTTTATCTGTAAGCTCAGCCGCCATAATATTCCTCAATGCAACTTTTGCGGCATCATTGTTTATCTCTATCGTGTCAATATGCTCCGCTCCTGCCTTTGCCATTCTTATAGCAGAATAGCCTATGGCAGTACCTATCTCCAAAATACGCTTTACATTGCCGATTTTAATCAGCAGTTCCAACATCTTGATAGACTCAGGCTGTGAGATAGGAACCCCGTTCTCTTTGGCATATTCCTCCATTTCGGCAATTATCCCATCGGATTGCCGCAGAGTCCTTCTTATATATCTTGTTATATAATCAAAAGTTATATTATCCTCTGTCACTTATATCACCCTTATTTATTGCCTTGTATTCTTTTCTGATTTTCCAGATGCTCTTCAAAGGTTTCGGAAAACAGGCTGTCCGTTCCATCCTCTGAGGCTAAAAAGTAAATATAATTTGTCTGCTCGGGATATATAGCGGAATTTATTGAGCTTATTCCGGGCGATGCAATAGGACCTATGGGCAGTCCGTCATTAATATATGTGTTGTAGGGCGACTCAATTTTAGTATCATCTATGCTCAACACACTCTTACGTTCCTTTAATATATACTGAACAGTAGCACAGGACTCCAGCTTCATTCCCTTATTAATTCTGTTTACAAATACAGATGCCACTTTGCCTCTGTCGTTATCACTTGCCGCCTCCCTCTCTATTACCGAGGCAAGAATAACTATATCGTCCAACGACATACTACATCCCGATTGCTGATACAGAGGCATAACCTGTGTATCAAAGTTTGAAAGCATTTTGTCAATAATATCGTGTTCCGTTTCATTTTTGGAAAATTTATATGTGTCAGGGAACAAATAACCCTCAAGTCTGTTGTTTCGATTAGGTATCTGCTTTACAAACTCATAGTCAAAATCTCCCGACTCAACCTCGCTCATAAACACATCTCTGTTTATCAGTCCGTTTTCTTCAAGCACATCTGCAATCTGCCTTAGTTCATAGCCCTCAGGTATCAAAATCTGAACCTCATCGTTTTCGGGCGTAGTCTGCAAAATATTTATTATCTCTTTATAACTCATTGACGAGTTTAATTTATGGGTTCCCATCTGATAAATATGCTTACCCGTCAAACGCGAGTATATCTTAAATACGGCTTTATGGCTTATAATATCATTTTCTTTCAGTTTATCCGCTATCACAGAAGCCCCTGCTCCGTTTTCAACTTTAATGTCAATCATTTTTTTACTTCCGCCTATTCCGCAAACATCTGCAAAAACAAACATAATCAAAATTACTATTATCCCTGCAACTCCATATATTATCTTTCGCATAATACGCTCCGTTCTGCCAATCATATCGGCATATCTTAATACTTGTTATATCAGACTTATCATAATTTCCGCAACCACAACAACAGCGATACACAGCACTATTGGCAGGTTTATAAAGCTCTGTCCCAAAAGTCCGCCCGTTTTCATTAAGCAAATTTCTTTTGGTTTTTTTGTTATAGACGCAAACAACAAATATGATGCAATAAACAATATAACACCAACAGCAAATAATGATATCGTAAAAACAGGCATATATACAAGCTCATCATTGATGTATCCCAAAATTAAAGCCGTTGTGTTGTTGGCAAAATGAAATACCATTGCTGAATATATGGAATTTGTACGCCTTACTATTGACACAAGGACTAAACCCATTATTATATATCCAATAAAACCATATACATCTGCGTGCATAACAGCAAACATAATTGCCGAGAAAACCATTGCAGCCCTGGTGTTAAACTCCGACATTGAACCAAAAACTATTCCCCGAAATAAAAATTCCTCAAAAATCGCAGGCATTACCGCAATTACAAAAATAGCTACTATTAGTTCAGCAGGCGTACCCGGTATATAAGATGAGGAGTTTCCCGATAACATATTTACAGGCAAATCAATCAGAACTACAACAAATTGAAAACAACAACCCATTATTGCCGCCAAAATCAAAAGCGGCACTTTACAGCCTTTTAAATAAAATTTATCCGCAGCACTTTGAGCCGTAATATGATTTGTTTTTGCATATATCACAATAGGAAGAATATATGCAAAAACACCTATAATCAAAGCCTGTAAATAAATTGGTATAAATGCATCGAAAAAACTTGAAGCCATATGCAATACGAATGAAATAATAACATTTATTCCTGCTATGTATAAAAGCATATATCTTATTCCCACAAGTTTATGCTTATCCTTCAAATATTCTGTCGCCATTTAATCACACCCCATCAGCCGAAATAATCAAATCTAATCTGCAATCGTATTCATCAGTAGGTACAATGTCTACAATACACTCATTGTATGAAAGTCCCACAGTAAACCCTTTAAAGTCCGCTAAAAATCTGTCGTAATAGCCTCCGCCATATCCCAATCGATTGCCTTTTAAGTCAAAGCATAATCCCGGAACCACCGCTAAATCAATTTGTTCCTTAAAGACTTCAGCACAACCCTCACAAGGCTCTTCTATGCCATAGGCACCCTTTTTTAATTGACCTAGGCAGTCAATTTTAAATGTATGCATTGTATGATTTTTCTTATCACATTTGGGAATTACTGCACATTTTCCGTCAGAAATTATCTTTTCAATTATTCTCTTTGTTTCAACCTCACTGCCAAAAGAAACATATACAAAAATCGTATTTGCCCTCTTATACTCTTTCAGCTCAAAGAATTTTTGAAATATAATAGCATCCTGATTATTTCTGACAGCGGTATCTATACTATCTCTTACAGCTTTATATTCCGCACGCAGACTCTTTTTATCTCTCATCAAACTTTGCATTGCATCTGAGCCATAATCTTCTTGCCTTCGCCATTAATGCCCGAAATATAATCTATGATTTCAGCACCAAACTCATATGCGGCACCTGCACCCTTTGCTGTAATATAATTACCACATACAGTCGTTGAGCCGTTGCCGATATCTGCACCCTTCAGATTTTCTTCAAACCCGGGAAAGCATACCGCATTTTTTCCGCTCAGCAAACCTTTTTCGCCCAATATCATAGGTGCCGCACATATGGCGGCAATCATCTTTTTGTTCTCTTCACAATAATCTATAAGCTTGTTCACATTTTTGTCTTTTTGCAGATTTAATGTTCCTGGCATACCTCCTGGCAATACTATGCCGTCGATTGCAGCCATATCTATATCTTTAATACTCATATCCGCTTTAACAATAATCGAATGTGCACCGCATACGTCTATATTACCTATCGCAACTGTTTTAACATCTATCCCATATCTTTTAAGCATATCGACAGGTGTCAATGCTTCCAATTCTTCAAAGCCATCAGCTAAAAGTACATATATCATATGTTATAACCTCCTGATTCTTACTTGCCATTCTTCATAACAGTGAGCATAAACTTAGGCAAAGACATAGATCTGCCTAATCTGCTGGGATGTCTGCATATACGATATAACCATTCCAAATTCATTTTAATGAAAATCTCAGGCGCTCTCTTTGCGGTTCCTGCCAAAACGTCCAATGTTCCGCCTGCACCTATGCACAGCTTGACATTTAACTTATCTTTGTTTTTATATATCCATTTCTCCTGCTTAGGTGCGCCTAAACACACCATAAGCAAATCTGCATTTGAACTGTTGATTTGGTCTATTATTCCCGCCTCGTCCTCGTCTTTAAAATAACCATCGCGACATCCTGCTATCCTAATTCCAGAGCAGTCAGCCAACAACTTCTCCCCTGCCTTTTCCGCAACCCCTGGTTTTGAGCCGAATAAAAACACGCTCTTATTCATCTCACCTAACTTTTTGAATAAATGACAGGACAGTTCAAAACCGGGAACACGCTCTTTAAGAGGAGTTTTCAACAATTTTGCACCATAGATAACACCTATTCCGTCAGGAACACACATATCCGCCGAATTAAGCACATCTGCAAACCCTGCGTCATTATATGCCTCCATAACAATTTCGGGATTAGGAGTGTAAATGGCAGAAACGCCCTCATTTGAAACAAGCTCTACCGCATTTGCGATAGCCTCCTCCATTGTTACATTATCAATATTTACACCGAGAATATCTACTGTATCTCTTTTCATATTTTTATCTCCTCACTATTTTATATAAGGTTATTTTATAATTATACCACGCTTCACCCTAATTTGCAATACAAAAAATAACGGCAAAACTCCACGCTTATTTTGTTTTAATCTTAAAAAAACACTTGTTAAAATCACTTTTTCAGCATCGTTCACAAAATATTTAAAATCTCCAGTAACCCTATGTAAATCAAGGGATTATCGTATACGCTTTTAAACAGTTTTTACCTGTTTTGCCATAAGAAAAGCATTAAAAGGTTGACTTTTTTGCAAAATGGGTGTATAATGTACACGTTTAATAAAATAAACGACAATATTTTTAAAGGGGTGGTTGCGGAAAAACTGTTATTAAAAAATGTTGGAGGTTATTATTTTGTTTTCAAAAAAGAAAGGTATTGCAAGAATTATTGCTCTTATTTGCGTTTTAACTACAATATCTGCTTTTGTTATTATGCCTGCTTACGCAGATGAAGAGCCGGTTGATTTCGGTCAGTTTTACGGAATTATTGATACGGATTCATTAAATGTTCGTGCTTATGCAGACTCTGATTCTCCTGTTATAGCCGAACTTCACAAGTATGAATATGTTAAAATTAATTGGATTGAGTCTGATTGGGTATGCGTTGCATACAATAACGACGGACTTATGGGTTATGTATCATCAGATTACATAAACATCTTTGAAGGCGAGATGCCTACATACTCAGGTGCAGGGCAAGCGGCAGTAAATGTTGCTGCACAGTTCCTTGGCGTTCCTTATGTTTGGGGCGGCACCTCTCCTGCAGGCTTTGACTGCAGCGGTCTTATGCAATATGTATACAAACAGTTAGGCTACAGCATAAATCGTGTTGCTGAGGACCAGATGAAAAATGGTATTCCTGTTTCAAGGGAAGATCTCCAGCCTGGTGACTTAGTTGGTTTTTACAGCAGTCCGGGCGGAAGCTACATCAGCCATATCGGTATGTATGTCGGCAATGGTATGATGATACACGCACCTCACACAGGTGATGTTGTTAAATACGCAAGTATAGACGGCAGCTATTACAGTAGCCGATTTGCAGGCGGCAGAAGAATTATTTATTAAGTCTATTAAAAGGATCTCACATTTTTAGTGTGAGGTCTTTTTTATATTTTAATAGGTGATTGCAAAATACCGAAATAATTTTTCATTGCAATTGGGCATTAGGGCTCCCAAAAAATCGATGATTAATTTGAGATTTTTTGGGAAAGAGGAGCCACAGCGAAACAAGTGACGATGCGAATATGATGAGCATCAAGCAAGCGTAGCATGTGGCGACGAAGGGCAATTATTCAAAAAATTATTTCGGACTTAAAATTTGTATCATACGCAAGAGAGCCTTATATTTAAAAGCTGTATTGCGTTTTTTTATCACTTATGTTATACTATAAAAAAATTTAAAGGATACATATTATGACTAAAAATCAACGATTAACGGCAATCTTAATATGGACTATGGCAATTTTACTGTTTGTATTTTCAATATACGTAAAATTTGTTGACAGGGGCTATACCGAAGTCTGCTTTATTGATGTAGGGCAGGGTGACTCCTGCTTTATTCAAACGGATAATTTATCCTCCGTACTGATAGATGGCGGTGACAAGGGTTGTGGAACAAACACCTTAATTCCTTTTTTCAAATATAAGTCCGTTATGAGTCTTGATGCTGTCTTTGTATCCCATCTTCACGATGACCACGTAAGCGGAATTGAAGAGATTATCAATAACGGCTTTAAAATAAAGCATATCTATATGTCGGATAAAGTTAAAAAAAGTGAAAATTATAACGAATTTGAAAAACTTATAAGCAATAACAACATATCGTACACTTTTATGAATGATGATGACACAATAACAATCGATAACACAACATTCACTGCAATCAATACTTCTGCAGAACACAATGACGAAAACGAACTATCCCTTGTACTGAGGTTTGATTGCGGCAGCAACTCGATTTTATTTACAGGTGATATTTCCTCTACTACCGAAAGTGAGATTTTATCCGACCCCGATGTTGACACAGATATTTTAAAGGTTGCACACCACGGCTCATCAGGTTCCTCAAGCATTGCCTTTATCAATGCTGTTTCACCTGAACTGTCCGTTATAAGTGTTGGCGAAAATAATAAATATCACCATCCAAATGATAAAACTCTGCTAAAATATGATTCTCTTGATATTCCTATTATTCGCACCGATTACGACGGAACAATATCCATTATAATGACCGACAACGATATAAGGCGTTTAGACTTTAGCCGAAAAAGGGAGGGATAACAGTTGACTCTTACTGAACTTAACAGTTGTATTAAATCCAAGCATATTCAAGGTGCATACCTTTTCTATGGTGATGAACAATATCTCCTTGAGGAAAAGATAAAGGCAATTCAATCAAAGATAATCACATCGGGAACAGAGGTGTTCAATGTGGTAAAATTCAACGGCAAAAAAACTACTGCCGCCGAAATAATTGCCGCAATCGACCAATTTCCTCAAATGTCCGAAATGAAGCTTATCGTTGTTAAGAACACAGGAATGTTGAACAACGCAACACTAAACGACTTTAAGCTGATTAAAAGTGCTGTCACCACTTTGCCATCAGACACTTGTCTTATATTTGCAGAAAACACATTTGATAAAAAGAAACTTAAAAATGTAAAATTCTTTGAAGACAGCGGCGGCATAGTTGTATTTGATTATATGCCGATTAACAAGCTGAGTGTATGGATAGAAACCCTCTTTAAAAAGCAGGACAAAGAGATTTTAGATAAGGAAGTCAGATATATATTGGAGTTGTGCGGGCAATCCCTTGCAAAGCTCGGTGTCGAGTGTGAAAAGCTAATCAACTACACAGGCGACAGACGCAGAATAACAAGAGAAGATATTGATGCTGTTGTTGACAGAACTGTTGAATACAGAACATATGATATGCTCGATAATATGATATCAGGCAACAGCCGTAAAGCACAAGAACAGCTTAAATACCTGTTTGACACAAGAGAGGACCCGTTTTATATTCTCGGACTTATGATGTCACGTTTGTCCGAGTTGCTTATGTGCAAGCTGCTAAAAGAAGACGGACTCTCAGGCGAACAAATAGGCGAATACTTTGACTTTAAACGTCCTGCCTTTGCGGTGAATAAGACAATAAACGAAAGCCGCAAATTCAGTGAGGCGTATTTAAAGAAAATGATAGACAAAGGCTTATACTATGACACGGAATGTAAGCAAGGCTTGTTATCACCCCACACAGCCGTAGAGATGTACCTTGCCGATATCACTATATCTTAATTTCCTGTAAAACCGAAAATGCCTCCCTTGTGCAAAGGGAAGTGCGTTGCGAAGCAACTCGGAGGGATTGCAGTTGATTGTGATGACTAAAATTATAGTCTATATGAATACGCTATCAAAAGCCTCCCTTGTGCAAAGGGAGGGGGACCACCGAAGGTGGTGGAGGGATTGTATGAACTACAAACACAACAAAGAAATTGTACCACTTGCAAAAGTATTGCGAAAGAATATGACAAAAGAAGAAAAACACCTTTGGTATGATTACTTAAGGGGATACCCTATTAGGTTTATAAGACAGAAAGTAATAGGGAGATATATTGTAGATTTTTACTGTGCCAAAGCAAAGCTTGTTATAGAATTGGACGGTTCGCAACATTATGAGGATATCGGAATAGAAAAAGATGCTTTGAGAACAGAGTTTTTAAAACAATATGGATTAAAAGTTATAAGAATATCAAATCTTGATATAAATAAAAACTTTGAGGGAGTATGTATGTTTATAGATAATGAAGTCAAACAATCCCTCAGTCAACTTCGTTGACAGCTCCCTTTACACAAGGGAGCCTTTTTATTAGTATTGTAAAAAGACTAAGGATTTTCAGACCACAATTTTTTTGATTTTATCTCCTAAAAAGCACAGATTTTAAAAAAATAATAGACAAATATATATAATCGTTGGTTTTTCCTTCTTTTGGGATATCCGCCAGGAGAAGATAACAAAAACAGGGCAGTTTGCTGAAAATGGTAAAAAAGACTTGTAAAAATATATTAAGTGTGGTATACTGTGTATGCTACACAAATTAACAATGTATGGGAAAGAACTCTATATTTTTATGTATAGGGGTTATTTTCTGTTACATCTGTCAAAAATGAATTTGATAAAAATGTAAATTCCACTTGACGGATGTAGGAGTTTTATTCCCATTGTTAAGATTTGTGTAGCAGCAATCGGAGTTTGCGTTTTTTGTGCGTGACTTCGGTTGAGGTTACGCACTTTTTTAATTTATGGAAAGTTGAAAGGAGTATAAATATTTTTCGCAAAAAAGTGTGTGAAAAATTATAATTACTATTTTTAGAGAGGAATGTTACATAATGAAAAAGAATGGAGTAATTTCGATTGTTGCAGGAATATTTTTGTTTGTTTTGGGATTTTGGATGGTTGATTCAAGTGGTCCATTCAGTTATCTTGGTTATAGTTCAGGGATGAGAACAATTATGGAATTTGCACCTTGGTTCTTTTTGATACTTGGGGCATTTGGTATAATTGGAGGCATATTTTATTTTATACAGGATATGAAACCGATTGTAGAAAAACAGGTGAAGATTATTGAAAAAAATGGATTGTCCGTTGTTGCTGAATTAGATAACGGAACAAGAGAAACACTAACATTGAACAACAATGTGGCTGTAGTTATTGGGGATATAGGAATAGCAGAATGTAAAGGTCGATTTATTATAAAATTCCGCAAATTATAATTTAGAATAAGAAAGGAGAGAAGATACAAATTCTCTCCTTTCTTATGTGCTTTTTCTTTGTAATCTCAATGAAAAAAATATTCCACAGAAAATAAAGTTATAAGCGATACTATATCTTGACAAATTTTTATATTTCGATTATCATATTCTAATACGAATAGATGCATACTAATTAATAAAAACTTGAGGTAGGCTATATGGAAAGACTTATTGAAGCAGAAAAAATCGAACTTGTAATTAATCTTTTCGGCAGTTTTGATGAAAATGTACGTCTGATTGAAAAGGAGCTTGATGTTGCAGTAATAAACCGAGGCTCTGAAATAAAGATTGGCGGAGAACCCGAAAACGTAGATAAGGCAATCTCTGCCATAAACGCTCTTTTGGCTATGGCAAGCAGAGGTGAACAAATCGGCGAGCAAGAGGTTCGCTATGTTATGTCCCAGGTTGAAACAGGCAACGAGGAACAACTTGAGGAATTGGGCAAAGATGTTATTTGTATCAACTCACACGGTGCACCAATCAAGGCAAAGACTCTTGGCCAAAAGACATATCTTAATAAAATAAAAGAAAATTCAATCGTATTCGGCATAGGCCCTGCAGGTACAGGTAAAACCTACCTTGCAGTTGCGGCGGCTGTTAATGCGTTTAAAAATAAAGAAGTCAGCAGAATTATTCTCACCCGCCCTGCAATCGAAGCAGGCGAAAGTCTTGGCTTTTTGCCGGGCGATATGCAGGACAAGGTTGACCCGTACCTAAGACCTCTCTATGATGCCTTGGGCGAGATGCTGGGCTATGAGAACTTTCACAAAAATCTTGAACGTGGAATTATCGAGGTTGCTCCTCTTGCTTATATGAGAGGCCGAACCCTTGATGACGCTTTTATAATTCTTGACGAGGCACAAAATACAACCGCAGAACAAATGAAGATGTTTCTGACACGTATGGGTTTTTCGTCACACATTGTTGTAACGGGTGACGTCACTCAGATAGATTTACCGAGAGATAAAAAATCAGGGCTAAGAGATGCGGAAATTGTCCTCAAAAATGTTGAAGGCATTGAGTTTGTCTATCTTGACGAGAGAGATGTTGTAAGGCATCCTCTTGTACAACGAATTGTAAAGGCATATGAACGCAAGACACTTGAGAGAGAACGTGCCTCAAAGCACAAGCCTCAAACTCAGGCAAAGAATAATTAAAGGGAAGTCAATATGAAAGTTTGTTTTTTAAATCAGCAAAATAAATTTAAGGTAACCAACGAAATAAAGGCATTGATTAAAAAATGCACATTAGCCGCACTTAAATATATGGAATTCCGTACAGATGTGGAAATAAGCGTTGTTCTGACAGACAATGACGAAATCAGAACGCTTAACAATATGCACAGAAGCATTGACAGAGCAACAGACGTTTTGTCCTTCCCTATGTTTGAATATGATGAAAACGGCGAAATCATAGAGGACTATGCCGAGTTTAACGAAATGGGTGATATTCTCCTTGGAGATATAGTTATCTCCCTTGAACGTGCTGACGAACAGGCAAAGGAGTATGGTCATTCCTTTGAGCGTGAAGTCGGTTTTTTAACGGTTCACTCAATGCTCCATCTTTTAGGGTATGACCATATGACACCTGAAGACGAAGAAGAAATGTTTGGCTATCAAACAGAAATACTTAATGAAATAGGATTGGTAAGATAATATGAAATCTGGGTTTATTGCAATCTGCGGACGTCCGAACGCAGGAAAATCAACATTAATGAATTGTATAATCGGCGAAAAGGTAGCGATTGTTTCCTCAAAGCCGCAGACAACAAGAACAAAAATTTTAGGTGTACGCACAGGTGAGGATTATCAGCTTGTGCTGATTGACACACCAGGAATACACAAACCCCACAACAAGCTGGGCAAAAGAATGGAAAAATATATCTATACTGCAACACAGGACATTGACGCACTGCTTTACGTTGTTGACTGCAATATAAAGGACGACGAATTTGAACTTGAAAAAGAGGCACTTGCAGGGCTTAAAACCTCTGATGTACCCGTTATATTGGCGATAAATAAAATCGACACTGTGGAGAAGTTGCAACTTCTTCCTATCCTCGACAAACTGCAAGAACTTTATAACTTTAGTGCTATTGTGCCGATTTCAGCACAGAATAACGAAAATATCGACCAGCTTATAGATAATCTGCGTGAAACTCTACCCGAGGGACCTAAGTTCTTTCCTGATGATACCTTGACAGATCAACCCGAAAGACAGATTGTTGCGGAGTATATCCGCGAAAAAGCGTTGCGTCTGTTAAATCGCGAAATTCCCCACGGAATTGCTGTTGAGATAGAAAAAATGAAGGAGAAAGAAAACGGCTCTTACGAGATTTTGGCGGCAATATACTGCGAAAAACAAAGTCACAAGGGCATCATTATCGGCAAAGGCGGCGAGAAGTTAAAAAAAATCGGAACCTTTGCAAGACGTGACATAGAAAAATTCTTAAACGCAAAGGTATATCTTGAATTGTGGGTTCGCGTTAAAGAGGATTGGCGAAACAGAGAAAACTTTATAACAGATATTGGTTTTGAGTAAACCCTCCCAATTCTTAACAGTATATAAAAAACTGCGTATCATATACTATGATGGAAGTCCAAAGTGATACGGAGGCGACAGCTATGAATGATGATTTACGCAATTATACTGAATGGCAGGAATTTGAAAAAACAGGCAGTATTACTGCTTATCTGAAATACAAGGGTATATATAATAAGTACAAAGACGAGGAAAACAACGATAATTCTCATACAGAAGTTAGGGACGGTGAGCCTGTTGGCTATTATTGATACCGACGGAATAGTGACAAAAGAAACTAAATATGGCGACAGTTCGAGAATTCTTACCGTGATTACAAAAAATCACGGTAAGATTTCTGTTCTTGCAGGCAGCGTTCGCCGAGGAAAATCAGGTCTGCTGACGGCAACTGCTCTTTTTAGCCACAGCCGTTTTACACTTTTCAAAAGCGGTTCCTCCTCTTTGTATAAGTTGAACGAGGGCGAGCTTGTAAACTCCTTCTCCACTCTGCGAGAGTCCCTTGAAAAAATGGCGTTTGCCTCATACTTATGTGAGGTTACCAACTCAATCGTTCAGGAGGATGCTGAGGACACAGAACAGTTTAACCTCCTCTTACGCTGTCTTTATTTGCTGTCTAAAGATGATACAAATTACGAAAAAATAAAGGCGGTATTTGAGTTCAGAACTCTGACAATTTCAGGAATGCTGCCCAACTTAAGCTGTTGCGGAAAATGCGGTTCTGTATCCGATATTTCGGCAATCAACCCATATGACGGCTCTGTTTGCTGTAAAAACTGTCTGTCGGACAGTCCTTCACTATTTCCCATCAACAACAGCATTTTGGCGGCAATATCATACATATCGGTAGCAGACGAAAAAAAGATTTTTTCTTTTAATATGTCGGATAATGCGATTAAGTATTTGAGTGAGCTCGGCGAAAAGTGTGTCGGCGTTTTGCTTGACAAAAATTTTAAAACCCTTGACTATCTTCGCAGAGTTACCGCTCTCGGATAGAGTAATAGTTAGACGATTGTAAAATGTGAAAATGCAAAATTGTGGATAACTTTCAAAAAAGCCCTCTATGTAGTAAAGGAGGGTGGCACGCAAAGCGTGACGGGAGGATTGGCGATACACCAAAATTATGCAATAAATTATCCATTGATAAATTTACGTAACATATCACATCGTAGGGTTCGGCGTCCTCGACGAACCGCATAAAACCTACATTGTGCAACACATTGTAATCCTTATCGGGACGATGTGGGCATTGTCCCCTACAAATTCGGCAGGAGCAAGCCCCTGCCCTACAAAATATAATGATGCATAAAATTCAAAATAATTTTTATGCAGTTGGGCATTAGGGCTCCCAAAAAATCGAGGATTGATTCGAGATTTTTTGGGAAAGAGGAGACACAGCGAAGCAAGTGACGATGCGAATATAATGAGCATCAAGCAAGCGTAGCAAGTGGCGACGAGGGCTTTGGGCAATTATTCAATAAAATTATTTCGGATTTACAATAAAGGGTAACAGTACAAAGGAGAATACATAAATTGCAAAACAAAATAAAAGAGCTTTTAATATCAGAGGGTGCAGGTCAGGTTGGATTTTGCAAGGCAGGCGGTAACTCATTTTCTCTGCCATATGCAATTTCATACACCATTGCTCTGTCAGATGCAGTTATAGACGAAATCGACAGTGCACCAACCCACACCTATTTTCATCACTACAGAACAATAAACGCATACATTGACCGCTTATCTTTAAAGTGTGGTTTAATGCTTGCGAAAAACGGCTACAAGTATATATCTGTTCCCGCATCTCAATCGGTAAACGGTATGCAGGGAATATACTCTCACAAGTATGCTGCTGTAAACTCAGGGCTTGGAAGCATTGGCAAAAGCGGTCTGTTTATCTCAGATAAAAACGGACCTCGTGTCAGACTTGGTACTATTCTTACCGATTGTACTTTTGACGTTCCTGATATAACCCCAAAAAGCAAGTGCGGTGATTGCAACATATGTACAAGCTCTTGTCCTGCACTTGCAATAACAGGCAAGGAATGGTCACCTGATTGCAAACGAGAAGATATTATTGACGCACGTGCCTGCAGTGATTTTATGAAGCGGGAATTTCAGAAAATCGGCCGCGGTGCCGTCTGCGGAATTTGTATTAAGGTTTGTCCGTTTGGCACAAACAACAAAAGGGAGGACATATAAATGATAGCAAAAACACCATCAGAGTCATACACAGAACAGGTCCATATGGTAAATGCGGCGGACCTTAACGGCTATAAGAGATTGTTCGGCGGCACCCTTATGGCGTGGATAGATATTGTTGCTGCAACAACCGCACGCCGTCACGCAGGTACAAATGTAACAACCGCCACAATAGATACTCTTAACTTTTTGACACCTGCATACTCAAACGACCTTGTTGTACTCACGGGTAAAATGACATATGTCGGCAACACCTCTATGGAGGTATGCGTCAAAACATATGTTGAACAATATGACGGCAAACGCAATCTGATTAACGAGGCCCATGTTGTTCTTGTGGCTCTTGACACAGACGATAAGCCGACAGCCGTTCCCCCTCTCGCCCCTCAAACTGACGAGGAAAGAGAGGAATACGAGGCAGGCAGACGACGTAAGGCATTACGCAAAAAAAGGTCATTGGAAAAATATTAAAGGCAATCTTGCTCCCCTCATACAGGGGAGCAATGAATTGCTTATTACAATATTTTAGAAAAATTTTTCAAAATGTAGTGTTAAAATAGATATGTTACATTAAAAAATGACAACAACCAAAAATTGTGGTAAAATAGTTTCGACGAAAAACAAATCCACAAAAGAAAGGTTGTTGTCGAAATGAGTATAACATATACAGCAGCAAAACGCAAGAAAATTTGTGATTATGCAATAAAACATAGTA
>CACWIG010000027.1 GCA_902760955.1 uncultured Ruminococcus sp.
GCAAAAAATTGCCGAAGCTGACGGATTTGTATCGGCGAATATTCATTCATCGGTTTCAGGAACAGTTAAGGCAATAGAGAAAAGACTGCATCCAAACGGATTGCCGACAATGAGTATAGTAATTGAAAATGATGGGTTGGATACAGAGGCAGCTCCCATTGAAGGTTACGGCGAGGATTATGAGAATAAGTCACCAAAGGAAATAATTAATATAATCAAAGAGGCAGGTATTGTAGGTATGGGCGGTGCAACATTCCCTACCCACGTTAAGCTGTCTGTCCCTGATGAGGCTAAAATCGATTGTGTTATAATAAACGGTGCAGAGTGTGAGCCGTACCTCACATCTGACCACAGGGCAATGCTTGAAACGCCCAATGAAATAATAGGCGGATTACTTGTTTTGATGCACATATTCGGTCTTAAAGACGGATATATAGGCGTAGAAAACAATAAGACAGATGCGATTGCTGTTCTTAAAAAAGAGGCGGCTTTGGTAAAGGATAAAAATATACATATTGTCACTCTTAAAACAAAGTACCCTCAGGGTGCCGAAAAACAGCTGATAAACGCAGTATGCGGAAGAAAGATGGCTCCAGGGACATTGCCTTGGCAGGTTGGTTGTATTGTAAACAACATTGACACTTGTGCATCAACCTATCGTGCTGTTGTTAAGGGTACGCCGCTTACCACGCGTATTGTAACTCTTGGAGGCAGTGCCTTAATAAATCCAATGAACTATAAAGTGAGAATAGGAACACCATTTGCGTACGTTGTTGAACAATCGGGTGGTTTAAGTGAACCTGCCGAAAAGGTTTTGATGGGCGGACCTATGATGGGATTGTCTGTTCCTAATATGGACGTTCCTGTTATCAAGGGAACCTCAGGCATACTTGCATTACCTTCAAAAGAGGCAAAGCTTGATAAAGAAAGTCCGTGTATCAGATGTGCAAAATGCGTTTATGTATGCCCTATGAGTCTGCAACCTAACCTGCTCGATTCGGCGGCACGATTGCACGACATTGATAAATTAAAGAAATTGAATGTAACCGACTGCATTGAATGCGGAAGCTGTGCGTTTGTCTGTCCCTCTAAAAGACGTCAGGTACAGCAGATTAAGATTGCAAAGGTTAAGCTCAGAGAAATAGCACAGCGTGCGAAGGCGTAAGGGAGGTTGACATTATGGAAAATATTTTAACAGTTTCACATTCTCCGCATATTGTAGGGAAGGATACAGTCAGAAGTATAATGCTTGATGTTATAATCGCCCTGTTGCCTGCCTTGATTGCAGGATGCATTATATTCGGACTTCGTGCTTTGGTTGTTACTGCGGTCTGTGTTTTAAGCTGTGTTATCGCAGAATACATATGGAATAAACTTTTGAAAAAGGATAATACCTGCGGAGATTTAAGTGCGGTTGTCACAGGTATGTTGTTGGCGTATAATATGCCTGCATCTATTCCGCTGTGGATGACAGTTATCGGCTCTGTGTTTGCCATTATTGTTGTAAAACAATTTTTTGGCGGTTTGGGTCACAACTTTATGAACCCTGCACTTGCGGCAAGAGCGTTCTTGCTTGCGTCCTGGGCGTTAGCAATGACGACTTGGTATCCTGTGGGAACTATATTTCCTGTCTTTTCGTCTCCTGATGCGGTAAGCTCTGCAACACCTCTTGCGGCGTATGGGACAGGAGATGCTGCAAAGTATTCGTATTTGACATTGTTTTTGGGAAATTACGGCGGCTGTATAGGCGAAACATCTGCACTTGCTCTGTTGTTGGGAGCGGCTTACTTGGTCGTAAAAAGGGTTATCAGAATTCGTGTTCCACTTATTTATATCGCAACCGTAGCTGTGGGAACCTGGCTTTTTGCAGGCAGTAACGGTATCGGAAGCGGTGATTGGCTATATCAGATTTTGTCGGGCGGTCTTATTCTTGGTGCTTGCTTTATGGCTACTGATTATACAACAACACCCACAACCCCTAAAGGACAGATAATATTTGCTTTGGGTTGCGGTATTATAACTGTATTAATCAGAGTGTGGGGCGGTTATCCTGAGGGTGTTTCATATTCTATTCTGCTTATGAATATTGCCACACCTTTGATTGACAAGTTTACTGCACCTAAGAGATTTGGGTATGTCAAGAGCAAAAAGGAGGCGGCATAATGAGTAACAAGTCTTCATTTAAAGAAATATTCACTCTTATGTGGAAGTTGGGAGTTATCTGTATAGTCGTTGCAGGACTTCTTGCGTGGATTAACTCAATGACCGCACCTGTTATAGAAAAAAATGAAAAAACCACTTTTGAACAATCTATGACAGAGGTTTTAACAGGTGTAAGTGAGTTTGAAGAAGTAGATATAAGTTATACTCCAAGTGAAGCAGGAGTTAAATTAGACTCATTTTATAAAGCCGACGATAAGGGCTATGTGGTGACAACTGTATGCTCGGAAGGCTACGGCGGTGACATAAAAGTTATGGTTGGAGTAAATTCCGATAAGACCATAAATAAAATTAAGATAATGTCTTTAAGCGAAACCGCAGGCTTGGGTGCAAAGGCTAATACTGAGGAGTTTATGGAGCAGTACAGCGGTCTTAAATCGGGAATAGGCATTGAAAAGAACAATGGCGGAAACCCTGAAAATAATACAATTTCTGCGATTTCAGGTGCAACGATTACATCTAAAGCCGTTACAAAGGCTGTAAACTGTGCGTTGCAGGCCGTTGAAGAAGGGGGTGCTGAATAATGAGTTCAAACAATAAACCATCAGTTTTTAAGACTTTCTTAAACGGATTGATAAAAGAGAACCCTACATTCGTGCTTATGCTTGGTATGTGTCCAACGCTTGCCGTAACAACAGGTGTTATTAACGGAATAGGTATGGGACTTTCGACAACGGCGGTTTTGATTTGTTCAAATATAGTAATCTCTATGCTTCGTAAGTTCATACCTAATAAAATCAGAATAGCATCATACATTGTAATTATTGCAGGTTTTGTAACAGTTGTCGAGATGTTGCTAAAGGCATATGTGCCTGCTCTTTCTGAAAGTTTGGGTATTTACATACCGTTGATAGTTGTAAACTGTATAATTCTTGGCAGAGCTGAGGCTTTTGCATCAAAGAATGGTGTAATTGCATCTATGTTCGATGGAATAGGAATGGGTTTGGGTTTTACCTGTGCGTTGACCTTGATTGCGGCTGTCCGTGAGATTTTGGGTGCAGGAACTTTTGCAGGCATCAAGCTTTTCGGCGACTCTTTTCAGCCAATGTCAATTATGATATTGCCCCCTGGTGCGTTCTTGACATTAGGTATATTGTTGGCAGTAATTACTGCTGTTGCCAAGAAAATTTCAGCTAATAAAGGAGGAACCGAAAAATGATAAGTGAACTTTTAATTATCAGCGTTGGTGCTATATTAATCAATAACTTTGTTCTTGTTCAGTTCCTTGGTATATGTCCGTTTTTGGGAGTATCTAAAAAGGTCGAAACCGCAACGGGAATGGGTATGGCTGTTGTCTTTGTTATGCTGTGTGCATCTGCACTGACCTGGGTTGTACAAAATTATCTGCTTGTTCCCTTTGGACTTGAGTATATGCAAACAATTGCTTTTATTCTCGTAATTGCCGTTTTGGTGCAGTTCGTGGAAATGTTTTTGCAAAAATCAATTCCGTCATTATATAACTCTTTGGGTGTTTATCTTCCGCTTATTACAACAAATTGTGCTGTCTTGGGCGTGGCTATAAACAATATAACAAAGTTTGGCGGAGTAGAGATGAGTTTTATCAAATCCATAGTTTACGGAACATCAGCAGGACTTGGATTTATGCTTGCTATTGTTCTGTTTGCAGGGGTTCGTGAAAGACTTGAAACATCTAATGTTCCCGAATTTCTTAAAGGGATGCCTATCGTACTTGTTACTGCGGCACTTCTGTCCATTGCTTTTCTGGGATTTTCGGGACTTAGTTTTTAGGAGGTGCAGAATATGTCAAATGTATTAATTGCTGTACTGATTATAGGCGGACTTGGAATAATCTTTGGTATACTTTTGGGTGTTGCCTCTAAAATATTTGCTGTGAAGATTGACGAAAGAGTTCCTGAAATTCTTGAGGTACTGCCTGGTGCAAACTGCGGCGGTTGCGGTTTTGCAGGATGCAGTGCATACGCAAATGCTTTGTGTGCAGGCGGTGTTAAACCGAATATGTGCCCCGTAGGCGGAGCGGCAGTTGCCGAAAAAATATCCGACATATTGGGCGTGCAAGCAGAAGAAAAAGAAAAAATGGTAGCAAGGGTATTATGTAATGGTTCTCCTGACAGAGCTGTTCAGAAATATACCTTCGATGGACCAAGAGATTGTCACAGTGCCGCAGTATTGGGCGGCGGTGAAAAGATGTGTCCCCACGGCTGCTTAGGTTTTGGCTCTTGCGTGAGTGTTTGCAAGTTCGGTGCTATCTCTGTAGAAACAGGCGTTGCTGTTGTAGATGTTGAAAAGTGCGTGGCTTGCGGTGCTTGTGCGTTGGAATGTCCTAAAAAGATTATCAAAATATTACCTGCAAAAAGCAAGTATACAATTACTTGTAAATCTGTTGAAAAGGGTAAGATCACACGCCGTGATTGTGCTGTTGGCTGTATTGGCTGCGGTATCTGTGCAAAGAACTGCCCTAAGGAAGCCATTGTTGTTAAAGACAATGTTGCGGTAATAGACCCAAACAAATGTGTCAACTGCGGAATTTGTGCAAGCAAGTGTCCGCAAAAGGCAATAAATAAGGTTTGTTAATCGAATTTTGGTCAAAAATATTAGAAAAAGTTATTGACCTTTTAATATTTTAGGTATATAATAAACAGAACGACGTTTTTATCGTTTAACACTTAATCAATATAAGTATAATTAAATTTTATGGAGGGGTTTTAAAAATGGCCAGAGTTTATAATTTTTCAGCAGGTCCTTCAATGCTTCCGCTTGAGGTTCTTGAACGTGCACAGAAGGAGATGCTTGATTGCAATGGAAGTGGACAGTCTGTTATGGAGATGAGCCATCGTTCCAAGGAGTACCAGGCAATTATAGATGAGGCTGAAGCTCTTTTGCGTGAGATAATGGCAATACCTGATAATTACAAAGTTATGTTTCTTCAGGGCGGTGCATCAACTCAGTTTTCGATGGTGCCTCTAAACTTAGGTAACAAGAATAAGAAGGCTGACTATGTTATTACAGGACAGTGGGCAAAGAAAGCTCATCAGGAGGCTTCTCGTTTTATCGAAACTAATGCTATTGCATCAAGTGCGGATAAGACATTCTCTTATCTTCCCAAGGTTGATAAGTCAATGATTACACCTGGCGCTGATTATGTTCATATTACATATAACAACACAATTTATGGTACACATTACAACACAATGCCTGATTTTGGTGATACAGATGTTGTTACAGATATGTCATCTTGTATCTTGTCAGAAGAAGTAGATATCAGCAAGTTTGGGTTGATATATGCAGGCGCTCAAAAGAATATGGGTCCTGCAGGTGTAACCCTTGTAATTGCAAGAGAGGACTTGATAGGTAATGCGGCAGAAAACACACCGATAATGTTGAACTATAAGACTCATTCCGAAAATGGTTCAATGTATAATACACCGCCTACATACGGCATATACATTTGTAAGCTGGTTTATGAATGGATTAAAAATCTTGGCGGTATTTCTGCTATGCACGAAATAAATGTTAAGAAGGCTAAAATACTTTACGATTTCCTTGACAGCTCCAAAATGTTCAGAGGTACAGTTGTTCCTGAGGACCGTTCTCTTATGAATGTTCCGTTTGTAACTGATTCTGATGAGTTAAACGCTAAGTTTATTGAGGAATCAAAGAAACAAGGCTTTGTTAATCTTAAGGGTCACAGAACCGTTGGCGGTATGAGAGCAAGCATCTATAATGCAATGCCCGTTGAAGGCGTTGAAAAGTTAGTTGCCTTTATGAAAGACTTTGAAATGAATAATTAGTTTTCATATTAATTGTATAAAGTCGGGAGGGTGATTTTAGCCCTCCCTAAATAATATTTATGTTTTGAAAGGAAGAATAAAATGTATAAAATTCAGACTTTGAATAAAATATCTAAAAAGGGTCTTGCTGTTTTAGACTCAAACTATAACGTAGCTGATGAGGTAGAAAATCCTGACGGCATTATTCTAAGAAGCTTCAAAATGCACGATATGGAATTGCCTGCATCTTTAAGAGCAGTTGCCCGTGCAGGTGCAGGTGTAAATAATATTCCTATTGACAAATGCACAGACAAGGGTATTGTTGTATTTAATACTCCGGGTGCAAATGCAAACGCTGTTAAGGAGCTTGTTCTCTCCGCATTGTTCTTGAGTTCAAGAAAGATTGTGGACGGTATTGAATGGGTAAAGACTTTAGCAGGAGAGGGAGACGCAATATCTTCACTTGTAGAAAAGGGTAAGTCAAACTATGCGGGTCCTGAAATTGAAGGCAAGACACTTGGTGTTGTTGGTCTTGGTGCAATCGGTGTTAAGGTTGCCAATGCCGCTCATCATCTCGGTATGGACGTAATCGGCTATGACCCATATTTGTCAGTTGATGCCGCTTGGCATCTTACAAGATTTGCCCGTAAGGCAAACAGCTTGGATGAACTTCTTGAAAAGGCTGATTATATCACAATTCACGTTCCTGCAACACCTGAAACAAAGGGTATGCTCAACTCTGAAGCATTCGCAAAGGTTAAGAAGGGTGTAAGAGTCCTCAACTTCTCAAGAGGCGAGTTGGTTGATGAAGCTGATGTTATAGCTGCACTTGATAACGGCACACTCAGTTGTTATGTTACTGACTTTGCATCTGAGGCTCTCATTGCTAACGAGAACGTAATTTGTATGCCTCACCTTGGTGCTTCTACACCTGAAAGCGAAGAAAACTGTGCTGTTATGGCTTCTTCTGAGATTAAAGACTTCTTGGAAAATGGTAATATTAAGAACAGCGTAAACTTCCCTAACTGTGATATGGGTAAGGCAAATGGTGCTCGTGTTACTGTTCTTCATAAGAATGTTCCGTCTATGCTCAAGAACATTACGGATGTATTCTCAAGTAAGGGAGTAAACATCTCTAATATGCTGAACAAGAGCAAGGGCGACAACGCTTATACTATGATTGACATAGATGGCAAGTGCGACAGCAGCATTGTTGCAGAGATAGAGGGTATGAATGACGTTATAAAGGTTACACTTTTATAATAATGTGAAATAATGCAGCAGGCCAGGTGATTGCGTATACAAGGAGCAATCCTGTATATGAGGAAAGTCCGGGCTCCACAGGGCAGGATGCAAGCTAACGGCTTGCGGAGGCGACTTCAGGGAAAGTGCAACAGAAATATACCGCCCGCTATGGCGGGTAAGGGCGAAAAGGCGAGGTAAGAGCTCACCCACCCCTATGGTGACATAGGGGTGCTGTAAACCCCATCCGGAGCAACGCCTGAACAAGAGATTAAGTTTGCCCGACGACTCTTAAAAAGGCGGCTTGAGGCGTTTGGTGACAAATGTCCCAGATAGATGATCACCCACGACAGAACCCGGCTTACGGCCTGCTGTGCTTTATTTTGAAATAATTTCAAAAAAAACATATTTTTTTAAAAAAAGTGTTGACAAATATGACAAAAACTGATATACTAATATAGTCGCATTGAGACAAGCGGGTGTAGTTCAATGGTAGAATCTCAGCCTTCCAAGCTGATTGCGTGGGTTCGATTCCCATCACCCGCTCCATAAATTATTTAGGCACGTAGACATACGTGCCTAAATAATGAAAGTTAAATGCCTGTTTTGCTAAAAGGCAACAGCCATACTTAGTACATACGCGCCTGTAGCTCAGCTGGATAGAGCAACTGCCTTCTAAGCAGTGGGCCAGGGGTTCAAGTCCCTTCAGGCGCGCCAAATATGGTGGGTATAGCTCAGTTGGCTAGAGCGCCAGATTGTGGCTCTGGAGGTCAAGGGTTCAATTCCCTTTATCCACCCCAGGAAATTATTGGGCTGTCGTCAAGCGGTAAGACACAGCACTTTGACTGCTGCATTCGTGGGTTCGAATCCCGCCAGCCCAGCCATTCTTGTTTAAAATTAAATTTAATATATGACCCATTAGCTCAGTTGGCAGAGCACTTGACTTTTAATCAAGGTGTCCGCGGTTCGAATCCGCGATGGGTCACCAAAGATCCCCGTTCGTAAGAACGGGGATTTTTACTTATTACATCTTCACTCTTCACTATTTCCCAAAAAACTCTTGTCGATTTTTGGAAAGTAATAAGTAATACCCTTAAGGGCACACGGTAGTGAAAAGGGAAGATGTAAAGGTGAAAATATCAGAGACGCATATTGCGGACACGGAAAGAATGATTTTATTGCTAAGCTTCAAATCGCTTTAAAAGAGTCTTTGGAGAGTGAATATTGGATTGAACTGTTTGAGAAAGTGGACAATATGATGATAAAAGCATACTTTAGAATTGTATTGAATTAAAAAAATACTTATTTTGAATTTGCGTCCACAAATGCAGTGCTTGTCAGGAAAAATGACAAGTCATAGATGAACATAAAAAAGCCCCCTTTACTGTTGTCCGGTAAAGGGGTACATATCAGTAATAGGGGCTATTTATTATAATGACTATCAGTTTACAAGCCAACCACCGTCAACGTAGATCATCTGTCCCGTTACATAAGAGGAGGCGTCTGCTGCGAGATATACCGTTGTGGTCGCCATATCCTCAGGCGTGCCAAGACGTCCCATAGGTATCTTCTCCTTATATTTTGCCATAACTGCCTCATCGGAAAGGAGAGGCTTTGTCATCTCTGTCATACAGTAACCGGGGCCTATCGCGTTTACCGTGATGCCATACTGAGCCCACTCGTTTGCGAGTGCCTTTGTCATCTGTGTGATAGCGCCCTTGCTGGAGCAGTATGCTATCATATTTTTCAGACCGACCATGCTTGAAATAGAGCCTACATTTATGATCCTACCCTTGATACCGTTTGCCACCATAAATTTGCCCACAGCCTGATTCATAAAGAAAACGTACTTGAACTGAGTGTTTGTAACGGTGTCCCACTCTGCTTCGGTGTACTCAAGGGCGGGCTTTCGGATATTGATGCCGGCGGAATTTATAAGTATATCGATCTTACCAAAGCGTTTTGCGACCTCGTCAACAAAGGAGTTGATGGCGTTCACGGAGGTGATGTCTAACGCGATCCCCTCAACGGTGCTTCCGGTTTCGGCGGTAAGCTCGGCTGCAGCCTGTAGCAAGGCTTCCTTGCCACGGCTTGAAATTACAACGGTAGCGCCTGCGTCGGCAAGTCCCTTTGCCATACCCCTGCCGAGTCCGCGGCTTCCACCGATGACGACTGCTACCTTTCCTGTCAGATCAAATAGATTTTTCATAATAATTACCTTTCTTTTTTAAAGTATTGCTGTCACAACGAACTTGTTATATTATGTGACGGCGAAGGTGTCAAGCGCTTTTGATAAATAATACGACAAAAGGGCTGTATTTTCGTTGATATGTAAATTTTTATATAAAAATTTACAAAATATGTTATAGGTGAGTTTCGTATCGTTTAACACCGATAATAGTATATCACACAAAATTTAGTTTGTAAATACCAAGTTACTACTACTAATTTTTTAACCCTACCGAGAAATTAGTTCAAGGTGGGGTTGTGATTTATTATTGAATCGAATTTTTGAAACTGTCCTTTAGAGTACGTCGCTTTGTCGGTGCTTTTTTTGAAATTTGCCTGCGGCAAGTGAAATATTTCTATGCAATATGAAATATGCCTTGCGGCATATGCAATGGCAAATTTTATTTCATATCGAACGAAATGAGATATTTCATTAAAATAGTGTCATCTAAACCGTTCGGCTCTTCCACGTCGGAACAAGTTTTGCTTGTTCCGATTTTTTTGCAAAAAAATCAGTCACCCGCTTCACTTTTCCTCCTTTTTCGCAAAAAGGCACGCAAAAGTCGGCTATTCGGTTGTAAACGCCCTCATAACGCCTTTGTTTTGCTACCACCTTTTTGCGAGTATGTGCTTTGCAGTACAGGATATCTAAATTGTTCGCCTTTTCCAATAAAATGACAATTTTCGAGAGGAAGTTGTCGTTTTATTTTGTGCTTTTTTTTAGATTATTGGGGTAGTTATGTTAAAAAATTAGAAAATTTCTGAAAAAAATTTTCTTTATGCAAAAAACATATGTAGACAAATTTACTATTATAGTGTAAAATATGTAAAGAACTTTATAATGACTGTTATGTGTTTTGGTACTTATACTTTACGCTAATGAGGAAGTGAGAATATTGGGGAAAAGAACACGTATGTTTGCCGATGATGGATGGGCTATATGGATAGATGGAGATGACAGAAGTACGATTTATCTTAATGAATGGCTTAATCCTGAAGGAAAAAGTTGGGTAGACATAGGACTTAGAATTTATGGTGCAAAATCTGCAAACGAGATTAATATTTATGTCCCGTTCAGGATAAAGGAAAGCGAAGTTTCCGATTTGTCGGTTGAGCTTGAGAATAATGATATTCTGCGCGGATTGTTTAATACCAACGGCATTGTGGACGCGGAGAAAAATGAGTACACATCGGAGCTTAGATATGACGGACGAACGGTAAGTCTTATTAATTTATCGAAAGAAATTATGGAGATAAAGCAGGTATCTGTCGGAACGATGGTGACTGCATCTTTTCGGAAAATACAGGAGTACATAACAAGCAACGAGGCATATGTAATATTCAGAATACCACACAAGACATTAGACAAAATATTCTCAACGCAAATAGATGTGGGAGATAGTATATCACGGCTAAAAGAGATTATCTCAAGCCCTATGCTCACACAAAAATACGGATATTCCATACGAATTAACGAGGCAAGACTTCTTCCGCCTGAAATCAATAAAATCGAAGTATTGCATCAGCAAAGAATACGAAAATCTTTGGTTACAATATCAATCAGTGATGAATATGAATTAAATGACTCAAATTGCTATCGCATAAGACGACTTGAGGAGGACTTGTACAAAAACTATGCACCGCCAGGTTATAATTGCTCTGATGCTATCACTTATCAATGGGTAGAGGAAAGAGACGTAAATATGAAGGCACATTACAATTTCTATTTTGAAATTGCCCACAGTAAAATCAGTCAGAACAGTGTTGCTTTGTATTTGATGATTGTTTTAATCACAGCTGTTGCGGGATGTGCCGTTTACGACATAATAATATATTTAATTTCACTGTTTATGTAAGGGGGAATTACAAATGAATTTAAAAAACAGACTTATTTTAGAGGATTACAGAAAACAAAGAGACGATTTTATAAGGCTTGGTGACGAGGTTCATAATATGCTAAAAAATATTGTGGACAGTATAGGCATTACAGTGCTTGGCATTGAACACCGTGTCAAGTCAGAAAAAAGTCTTGCAGGCAAGTTGGAACGAAGCGGTGATTGGTACAGTACATTTGAAGATTTGACGGATATTTTAGGTGCACGTGTTATCTGCTTTTTCTCGGACGAGATTGATAAAATAGGGAAAAAGGTTGAGGAAGCCTTTGTAATTGATTGGGAGAATTCCTCGGATAAAAGAGCGCTTATTAAAGCTGACACCTTTGGTTATTTGTCACTTCACTATATCTGCTCACTGCCCTTTGGTGACAGGTGGCCTGACGAAATCTGCGGCAAGAAGTTTGAAATACAGATAAGGACAACTTTGCAGCACACTTGGGCGGCAATTAATCATGATTTGGGATATAAGAGCGAGTTTGGTGTACCTCGAAGTGTTGCAAGAGAGTTTTCGCGAATTGCAGGGCTTTTGGAAATTGCCGATGATGAGTTTGTTCGTGTTCGTGATGATATGAAGACTTACACAGAAGAAATACGTCAGAAAATTATTGACAACAAAGCCGACGACGTACATATAGATATGATTTCCTTAAATGAATATGTTAAGCGTAATGTCAAAATGCAAGAATTTATTTCAAAGATTGCCGAGATAAGCAATGCGGAAATCAGTGAAATCGATCCCGAAAGCTATATTGTTCAGCTTAAATTCTTAGGCAAGGAATTACTTGGTGACTTACAAAATATGCTGGAGGAAAACAGAGAACTTGCACTTAAACTTGCAGAAAAGGCATTGGCAAATGCAGATTTGGATATTTTGTCTTCAAGTGTAGGCTTGCGGTTTCTGTGCAGGGCAGAGCTTTTGAATAAAAATTATTCCCTTGAAAACATAACGGAATTTTTAAAGCTTTCAATGGGAACAACGGAAAAAGCGGAACGACAGGCGAAGCATTTGCTCCGTACTTATGATAAAATAAAGGAGGAATGTGAATGACCGATGATGAACGAATAGAACAAGCCTTGCAATTTGCGAAAGAAAAGCACAAGGGACAGTTTCGTATAGGCGGTGATGAGTACATCACACATCCTATGGCTGTGGCTGAAATCGTCCGCCAAAACGGATACGGAATTGATGTTCAGATTGCGGCTCTGTTTCACGATTTGCTTGAGGATACCGACGCAAAGGAAAGCGAAATTCTTAAGTTTGGAAATGAAGAAATTTTAAAAGCTGTAAAACTTTTAACAAAGCAAAAGGGCTATGATATGGCGGAGTACGTGGCAGGTATTCGCCAAAATAAGATTGCATATGCGGTGAAAGCCGCGGACAGACTGCACAACTTACGCTGTGCGCTTGTAACCGATACGGAATTTAAGCGGAAATATATTTTTGAAACTGTTGATTGGTACTTAAATTTTTCGCCTGAAATTCCAAAGGCGGTAAAGGCTCTTGCAGAATCAATGGATACACCGCTTACGGAACTGCCATTTCTGTACGAACCTATTGAAACGTGGAAAATATAGTAAAAATTAAAGGAGAAATTTATTATGACTATTGAAAAGAAAGTTGAAAATG
Source organism: uncultured Ruminococcus sp. (assembly GCA_902760955.1). Lineage (GTDB taxonomy): Bacteria > Bacillota > Clostridia > Monoglobales > Monoglobaceae > UMGS1820. The sequence continues at coordinate 12,963 of CACWIG010000027.1, forward strand.
GAAATGTAACACTTATGGTTAGCGGCAGACTTGATACAACAACAGCACCTGAGCTGGAAAAAGCACTTGATAGCGGACTTGATGGTACAAAAGAACTTGTCTTTGATATGACAGGTCTTGAGTATATTTCATCCGCAGGTCTTCGCGTGATACTCAAAGCACAGAAGGCAATGAACGCACAGGGCAGTATGAAACTTACAGGTGTGAATGATACTATTATGGAAGTATTTGATATTACAGGATTTTTGGACATTCTTACAATTGAGTAAAATCAACTAATAATTAGGGAAGTTTTCCCTAAGGAAAACTAAGATTATATATTTTGCTGAAAGGGGGAGATAATGATGACATTGAAGCTGTTAATACCTGTGCTTTGCAATGCGGTTTTGGCTGTCATTCTCTACTTGACGGAAAAGAAAACAACATTCGGAAAGGCTAACAGATGGCTGAAACAATGTGTTATAGGCGTTTTGTTCGGTGCACTTGCCTCTTTTTCAACCGAATATGGGGTTGATGTGGGCGGCGCAATAATGAATGTGCGTGATGCATCACCTATTTGCGCAGGGCTTATTTTCGGTGCGCCTGCAGGGATTATTTCGGGTGTTATCGGAGGGCTGTACCGCTGGTTTGCTGTTCTTTGGGGCGCAGGACAATACACAAGGCTTGCATGTTCTGTTTCAACAGTGCTTGCAGGTTTAATTGCCGCACTTTTAAGAAAGTATATGTTTGATGATAAAAAACCATCTTGGATATACGGCCTTGGAGTAGGTATGGTATGTGAGGTTCTGCATATGCTGATGATATTCCTCGCCAATATGAACGACGCAAGCCGTGCGTTTACATTTGTGCAGAGTTGTGCTCTTCCGATGATTTTAGCAAACGGAATTGCGGTGGGCTTGGCTGTTATGGCAGTGTCAATCCTTGGCAGAGAAAAACTGAATTTGCACAAGGAACAAAAGCAGATTTCCCAAACCTTTCAGTTCTGGCTGTTTATCTGCATTGTGATTGCCTATGTTGTAACAAGCGGATTTACATATATCTTGCAAACAGGTATGTCAAGCAAGGAAACCGAGTCTGTTATCAATATCAATCTTGATGATGTTCATAAGGATATTACCGATGCATCTGATGAGAATTTGCTTGAAATTACACGAGCAATAAAAGAGGAATATGTTGCAGATAATACACCCCTTTTGATTCTTTGTGAAAAGTACAATGTAAAAGGAATAAACATTGTTGACAAAAAGGGAATTATAGTTGATTCTACCATTCCTGAATTTATAGGCTACGATATGGCAGAAGGTGAGCAGTCTGCGGAATTTTTGGTACTGCTTGAAGGTCAAAATGAGTTTGCGCAAAAATATCAACCGCTCTCTATTGACAATTCAATTTTAAGAAAGTACGCAGGTGTAAGTCTTCCTGATGGCGGATTTATACAGGTTGGATATGATGCACAGCAGTTTCAGAAGGATATTGACGGAATAGTAATCGGGGCTACCAAAAACCGCCACGTAGGCAACAGCGGTTTTGTCGCAATTTGTGACGAAAACTTTGATATTGTAACTGATGAAAGTGATTACTCAGGAAAGAGTTTAAGCACAATCGGAGTATCCCTTGACACCAATACAATTCCCGAAAATACAGTGTTTGAGGCGGATATTAATAACAATCCTTACTGTTTTGCCTACACCTTTGCGGAAGGGTATTACATTATCGGTGCAATGCCAAAGAGTGAAGCAATGTTTATGCGCAATGTATCCATATATGTAAGTATTTTTATGGAAATTCTCATATTTGCCGCCTTGTTTATTCTGATTTATTTCTTAATCAAGAAAGTAATCATAGACAATCTGCGTAAAATAAACGGCACCCTTGCTGAGATTACTGACGGAAATTTGAATGTAACGGTTGATGTGCGGACAAACGAAGAATTTGCCTCCCTGTCAGACGATATCAATCAGACGGTCAGTACCTTAAAACACTATATCTCCGAAGCGGCAGCAAGAATTGATAAGGAGCTGGAATTTGCAAAACAAATTCAGTATTCTGCACTCCCGTCTGTGTTCCCTCCATATCCTAATCGGAAGGATTTTGAAATTTATGCACAGATGATAACGGCAAAGGAGGTAGGCGGCGATTTTTACGACTTCTATATGTTAGGCGATAGCACCCTTGCCTTTTTGATAGCCGATGTATCAGGTAAAGGAATACCTGCGGCAATGTTTATGATGCAGGCAAAGACCATCATAAAGGATTTGGCAGAGAGCGGTCTTGAATTATCGGAAATATTTACGACAGCCAATAAAAAGCTCTGTGAAAACAATGATGCAGGAATGTTTGTTACTGCGTGGATGGGAATACTTGATTTAACAACAGGACTTTTGAAGTTTGTAAATGCAGGACATAATCCACCGCTTGTAAAACAGGCAGATGGTGAATTTACATATTTAAAAGCGAGAAGCGGTATGGTGCTTGCAGGAATGGACGGAGTTAAATACCGCCTGAACGAGATACAGCTTTCGCCTGGTGATCAGATTTTTCTATACACAGACGGAGTGACCGAGGCAACAGACAAAAACAATCAGCTTTACGGCGAGGAGCGTCTTTTGGAAACAGTAAACGGTAACTTCATAAAGGACACCAAGAAATTATGTGATGCCGTAAAAACCGATGTAGATACGTTTGTAGGCGATGCACCGCAGTTTGACGATATTACTATGCTTAGCGTAGGGCTTCAATATATCAGAGGCGAAAACTCCATTACTGTTATTGCAGATGACAAATCTATGATACCTGTAAGCGAATTTGCAGAAAGCCTCACCGAAAAGCTTTCGGTTGTGCCGAAGGTTGCAAACAAGGTAAACATTGCTGTTGACGAGATATATTCCAATATAATTAATTACAGCGGCGCGGAAATAGCAACAGTTTCTTATTGCATAAAAGACGGAAAGCTCTATATAACCTTTACCGATGATGGTGTTCCATATAATCCTCTTGAGGCTGAAGAACCTGATACCACCCTTTCAGCAGAGGAACGGAAAATCGGAGGCTTAGGAATTTTTATGGTTAAGAAAATGACCGAGAGTATGGACTATACTTATGAGGATGATAAAAATATTTTAAAGCTCACAATGGAATTAAGTTAACGTAAAAAGGTGTTGAAAAAGGAGGCTGAATATCCAATGGAGC
>CACWIG010000028.1 GCA_902760955.1 uncultured Ruminococcus sp.
TATAATAGAAGTTAAAAAAGTATAAAATATTAAAACTATTTAACTTATGTGTTTATATGTGCTATATTTAACTCAAATCAGCTATTGATATGGAGGATATAAAAATGGATATTAACAAATATATGAGCGTTGATGGCGAAAAACCACTTGATAATATTGTTACAAATGGCGGTTTTTGCGGAATTTTCAGAACAATTGCCTGCATAGGTGACAGTCTTTCTTCAGGAGAATTCGAGAGCTTTATGAACGGAAGTCCTGGTTGGCACGATATGTACGAATACTCATGGGGACAGTATATCGCAAGAGATGCGGGCATTAATGTAAAGAATTTTTCAAAAGGCGGTATGAGTGCCAAACAGTATTGTGAAACTTTTGCGAGAGATAACGATTTTTGGAATCCCAAATTTGCAGCACAGGGATATATAATCGCTCTCGGTGTTAATGATATATCACAGTGCTTAAGTGGTGAGTATGAATTTGGCAGTATAGAAGATGTTGATTTTTCTGATTGGGCAAAAAACAAACCCACATTTGCAGGATATTATGCTTCGATTATCGCAAGATATAAAGAAATTCAACCTAAAGCAAAATTTTTCCTTATGACAATACCTAATATTGATTGTGCCGAAGAAAGAAAAGAGCTTGTTGATGCACACTATCAACTCATATATGACCTTGCTGACAGCTTTGATAATTGCTATGTTTTAGATTTACGTAAATATGGACCTAAATATGATGCCGAATTTAAAAAAGCATTTTACCTGGCAGGTCATTTGAACGCTGCAGGCTATCGCTTGACTGCACTTATGGTGGAGTCATACATAGATTATATTATCAGAAACAACCCTGATGATTTCAGGCAAATCGGCTTTGTAGGTACGCCGTACCATAATTCTAAATTCAAATGGTAATAAGATACATTCACAGCAAAAAGCTCTGCAAGCTTAAAAAAGTTGCAGAGCTTTTTCTCTATCTATTCATATAGTTATAGCAATTTGTAAAACTTGAATACTGCGTGACGGTGTCGCATATATCACAGATCCAAAATAATTTTATTGAATAATTGCCCAAAGCCCAAACAGTTGCCAAGCCCAACTGCAACGAAAAAATTATTTTGGATTTACAAAGGCTCCATTGCGTATTGTAGGGGCGATTCACGAATCGCCCGTTTGTAAGGGATCGGCAACAATGTTCTGCAACATATGATTTATTGCACGAGTTAACTATCACCGCCGATTTTCCACAATTTAGCGTTTTCGCATTTTACAATCGTCTATTCATATAGTTATATAACATAGTTGCCGCTTCGGCACGGGTTATGTTATCATTAGGTCTTAAATATCCGCTGTCACCATTGATAACCTTCATACCGCTGAGAATAGCGGCATATCCCAAAAGTTCGTCAGATACTTCATCTCTATCGACATACTCTACTTTAAATATTCCCTGAAGATTAGCTATTTCTTCCAATCCACTCATTCTTATTATATATTTGAATGCCTCTCCTCTTTTAACCGAGTTATCAGCCGAAATTTCGCCTTTTTCTATTATTCCGCTCCTCAAAGCACGGCTATATAACTGCTCAGTATCATAATTCAGACATTCCACATACCAGATGCCTGCCGCAAACATTTTCAGCAGTTCCTCCTGGCTTATCTCATCATCAGGCGAAAAATACTCATCATTTAATCCAATTCCCTTTTCAGCCAATCCTTTGATAGCATCTTCTGCCCAATGTCCCTCTATATCATTATACTCGTACATATTTAAAGCCTTGTGGGTTAAATCAAACTTTTCGCCCGTGAAAGCATCTATCTGAATATACTTATCATCTAATGTATAGCACTGCTTGTATACACCATCAATCTTTATATATCTAAGTTCAATAGGATTAATCTTAAGCATAGCTTCGTATGCATCATCTGCCGAGATTGCAGCTTCGGTATTATCAAATACTGCATTTTCTTCAAAATCATAACAATAATTTACAATTTTTTTATTCTCGGTATCATATTCAAAATATATCCAATCATCAATATATCTAACACCGTTTACTGCTCTGCTGTACTTTTTAGTTACCAAAGCTCCGTCTGTTTTTTCATAATCCTCTATATAGTCTTTTCTCTTTGCGGAAATAACATAGTCTAAAAATTCATTAATTTTTGTATTGGCATTCTTTATGTCTGACTCTGATACATCTTTTTTGTTATCATTACTATAACTTTGGGAATATCTGATTAACTCGCCCGTCTTTGCCTCAAGATACATTGATGCAAAAATAGGTTTATCCTCATTTTCCTTTTTCAAATTTAACGACATGTAGTACCTATCGTTTTCCTTTTTTATGCTGGAATATGTTATCTTATATTCACTGTCAAGTTCTATCCCTGGTATCTGTTTCACACCTTCCAGAGCCTTTTCCTCGTCTATCAGACCCTCTATGTTCTTTATTTCAGCAATTTCCTTGTCGGATAGCGTACTTCCTCCGCCGCCTGACATACTATTGACATCCTCACATGCCTCAACCTTGTCATTCCTGTTGGGATATAATTCGATATCTGTATCTTTTTCTGCAATTCTGCCATCAGATGCAAGTATATATCCAAACTCATTTTCCTTATTTCTATACAATAAAGCGGTTTTAATATTCTCCGCATCTCTATAACCTACGTTTATATCTTTGTACGCAAGCTCCATAGGAAAGGCATTTTTGTATGCTTCCTGATAATTTTCTATTGAGGAAATTCCTTCTTCAAAATCTGCATCGTAATCATAATTGATGCTGGCATAGTCTATATAAAATTCATCATCAAATTTTTCCACGCCAACTGTCGCTGTATTATCCTCCACCAAAATTCCGTTATTCATCCTGTTATAGACTACATCAACTCTGTCTGATAATTCCTGGTCTTCCTGAATTGTTCTCACAAGGCAGTCATTCTCATTTTCAAACAACTCAGGTGCCAATTTGTGCATAAAGCTATCCACAAATTCCACAGCATCTGCATATGTTATTTCTTGCACTTTTTCTTTTATGTTTTGCATATCATAATGGGTATAATATGATATTCTGCCTTTGCCGTCACACTGTAAATATACATACTCACATTCATATTTGTCATTCCAGGAGAGATTATACAATTTATTGCCATCTTCAGAAAGGGTGTGAACTTCAAACTCACTCAATGTATCATCAACTTGTGCTTTCTGTTTGACTGTTATGACTAAACTCTCTAAATCATACGGCTCAACTTCTGCCCCATAGACAACAAACATATTTAAGACCAACATCAATATTACAAATAACGCTGTAATTTTTCTTGTTTTCATCTTACATTATCCTTTCTCTTTTGTAAATCTGTACTCCTACTCGGCTGTCTGAGTTTCTTCTTCTGCGGTTATTTCGTCTTCTCCCTCATCTTCCTTCTCTTTTTCTTTCTCCTCTTCCTCTTCCGTTTCGGCATCAAGGTCGGCATCGGCAACTGACGCCAAACTTATTTCATTATCAATCTCACTTGATTGAGTCTGTGCCCCACCGCCACCGCTTGCCTCGTTATCTTCCAGAGGAATACTTCTTGCAACAATAGGAGAACTGCTTTCAACCCCATCTGCCTGTGCTACAATTATATTTTTGTCAATGCCTTTATCACTTTCGGTCTTTGGCTCCGTTTGTGTCTTTTCCGCACTATTTCTGACATTTTTCTTCTCTGATTTTATTACCGAGTTTGTGTTTCTCGTTTCACTATCAGCCATCACTTTGGAATTTCCTTCGCTTGACACTGCGGCATCACTTGCTGTGTAATCCGAACTTTTATTTTCTTCTGTATTATTATCAGTGTTATCGCTTACATTTGCGACAATGTTTTTTGTACCAAAGTTATTTATCTTTGTATATCCATAAGATATTCCTGCAATAAAGACAACTGCCGCTAATACCGCACAGCAACGTCTGAACATAGAGAAGGTCGTTTTAACAGTATTTTTACTGCTTAAAACATTGTATAACATTCTTTCCTTACACGACTCAGACGGAGTGACCGAATCAAAGCATTTATTTAAGTCATCAATTTTCATATTCATCCTCCTCAAGCAATAATTTAAGTTTTTCCCTGCCCTTAGCCATATGGGTTCTGACAGTTGAATGTTTTATGCCCAGCATATCCGATATTTCAAGAGTTGAATAGCCTTCATAATAATACAGATATAGGGGGACTCTGTACTTTTTATCAAGTTTCATCACTTGTTCCAGCACTTCATTTTTATTCTTATCCTCATAGGAGCCTTCTTTTACCTCATCAATAGGCGTTCTTTTTGAATGGAACCAATGCTTAAGCATATTTTTACATTCATTTTTCGCCGTTACAATGAGCCAGGCTTTGATGTGTTCATCAGATGTAAACTTTTTTTCATAATTCATATATTTAATAAAGACGTTTTGGGTTGCATCTTCTGTCTCGCTCTCGTTTTTAAGCATCATAAAGCACACTCTGTATACTGTATCAACAAATTTATTGTATACATCGGTCACTTCAGCAGAAGACCTTATTGAATTATTCACCAAATGTCACCCCCAAAAACACTCTCATATATAATACAATTTTATATATCAAAATGTTTTATATTTTTTAAATTTTTTTAAAATCAAAAACGACAATTAAAATTGCCGTTTTTGTGTCCATAGTTTTATGATTATATATTAAAATTAAATCGGCAAGTTTGCGATTGCATTAAGGCTTAAATCAGCAACAACATTATTTCCATATTATCTGCCTTTCCGATTTTCTGTTTGCAAAATCTAAGCCTTTGTCAAGTCAAGTGACATTAAATACGCATCATACTTGTTTTGGTAATAGCGTTTACGCACTCCGTCTGTTTCAAAGCCGAAGCTTTCATACAGCTTTATCGCTGATATATTTGACTCCTTGACCTCAAGGCACAGCCTCTCGATTTTCTTTTCCTTGCATATATTTATCACAGTATCAAGCATCTTCCGTGCTATGCCCTCTCGGCGATAGTCGGGATGCACCGCAATGTTTGTTATATCGCCATAGTCATACATCAGCCATACGCCTGCATATGCAACAACCTCACCGTTTTCCTCGTCGATACCCACAATGTAAACCGAGATATTGTTGTCGATTTCACTTTCAAACATTTTATAAGTCCAGGGTGCATCAAAGCATATTTTTTCAAGCTCCCACACCCCGTCGATATTTTCCTTTGATAAAAGTTCAAACTTTATCATATTTTTTCTGTCACTTTCTCAATCATAGAATAAAGCATATCCCTGCAGCTTTTATAATCCTCCAAGCTGCCTCCGAATGGGTCTGCTACATCTTGATTTTCGCCGATAAATTCAGCTATTGTATAAACCTTCTCACTATCCCCAAAGGCATAATTCAACGCCATTTTATGCGATGCAGACATAGTCAGTATCAAATCTGCATTCTCAATCATATCCTTATTTATATTTTTGGATACACGTTCTGAAATATCAATGTTATATTCCTTTATTGCCTCTGCGGCATTGGTGGAAACTAAACTTCCGTCAGCATACACACCTGCCGACTCTGCCTTAGCATTTATATTTTTTTCTTTGCATATCTTGTTAAATATAGCCTCAGCCATAGGACTTCTGCAAGTGTTTCCCGTGCAGACAAACAAAATCTTTTTTGTATCTCCCTTTGACAGATTTATAATTTCGTTTCCTGCCGCGCGGTATAGTCTGTTTCTGACAGCTCTCCACGTACCTTTATCTGCAATCTCAGGTGCGTATACTGTCATAATTCCCATTTTATCCATCTCTCGCAATGCCCAAAACAATCTATGCATTGCATCATACGGATTCTTTAAACTTCCCAATGAAATACACTTAACTCCATCGATTTTAGGGAACTCATCAAACACAAGCATACCTATTCGGGATAGGTCGGTTTTCCCCTTTATAAAGCATTCAACCTGCTCCCATTCGCCTGCAAGAATAACAACATTTGCATTAGGTGAATAATGCTTGTATTTAAGCCCTGGCGATTTTGGCGTTTCGTTTTCTTTAGCCGAAACACTTACCTCTACTTCACCCAAAACCTCCTCTAACTCCTCAAGGGTTACCGCTCCGGGTCTGTATAATGCAGGTTTTTCACCGCTTAAATCAACAACGGTAGACTCAACTCCATACTTACAGTCCTCGCCCTCTATTATCGCATCGACTCTGCCAACCATATCGTCTATGCAATGCTGTGCAGTTGTAGGGCTGGGCTTGCCCGAAAGATTGGCACTCGGAGCGGCTATGGGCATATCGGCAAGCTCTATTAAACGCTTGGCAACTTGATTTACAGGCATTCTTACTGCCACAGTATCAAGTCCTGCAGTTGTTTCATATGGAACATTTTTACATTTCTTGAGAATAACTGTCAATGGTCCAGGCCAATATTTTTTTACTAACTGCTTTGCATTTTCAGGAACTTCCTCTACTATGTCTTTGAGCATATCAAGGGAACTGATATGAACTATCAAAGGATTATCAGCAGGTCTGCCCTTTGCCTTAAAAATATTTTTTACAGCCTCGGGGTTTAATGCATCAGCGCCGAGTCCATATACTGTTTCTGTGGGAAAAATTACATTGCCTCCGTCTTTTAGAATTTCCGCGGCAATTTTTAAACTTTCATCATCAGTGGTAAGCAGTTTTGTTTCCATAAATATAACCTTCTTTTGTTATCGTCAGTCTTTATACCTCGTCCGCCTGAGCCTTAAGTTTTTCACTTCTGTCGGTTGTAATCAGTGCATCTATTATTTCGTCAATATCACCATTCATACATTGTTCAAGCTTATATAGAGTCAGACCAATTCTGTGGTCGGTAATTCTGCCCTGTGGGAAGTTATACGTTCTTATTCTCTCACTTCTGTCCCCTGTACCGACCTGGCTCTTTCTGTCGGCGGCAATTGATGCGTTTCTCTCCTGTTCCATCTTGTCGTATAATCTCGAACGCAACATTTTCATAGCAGATTCACGGTTTTTATGCTGAGAACGCTCGTCCTGACAAGCGACTACTATGCCTGTTGGTATATGTGTTATTCTGATTGCAGACTCTGTTTTGTTGACGTGCTGACCGCCCGCTCCGCTGGAGCGATATGTGTCTATCTGTAAATCATCAGGATTTATCTCCACCTCAACGTCATCAACTTCGGGAAGAACAGCAACTGTAACTGTTGATGTGTGTATTCTTCCGCTTGACTCCGTTTCGGGAACACGCTGAACTCTGTGCACACCGCTTTCAAACTTAAGTCTGCTGTATGCGCCCTCACCCTCTATCATAAAAGTGACTTCCTTGATACCGCCTATTCCGATTTCGCTGATGTTTAAAACCTCGGTTTTCCACCTTTTAGAGTCCGCATACATAGAATACATACGAAACAAGTCACCTGCAAAGAGAGCCGCCTCATCACCACCTGCTCCGCCGCGAATTTCAACAATAACGTTTTTATCATCGTTGGGGTCTTTAGGCAATAACAAAATCTTAAGTTCTTCTTCTATGCGTTCAATATTGACTTTAGCCTCTTTTACCTCTTCAACAAGCATCTCTTTGAACTCTTTATCTGTATCAGGGTCATTCATCATAATTTCAGCATCGTCAATTGTGTTTTTATTCTGTTTATATTCTCTGTATTTCTCAACAATAGGCGTCATATCCGAATGTTCTTTACAAAGTTTTCTCCAGGTTTCCTGGTCGGCTATAACCTCAGGGTCGCTTATTCTGTCAGCAAGTTTGTCATATTGCTGTTCAATAAAAGAAAGTTTCTCAAACATATTTATATTCTCCTCTTACAGTTCTCCTCTTGATTTTGCAATAAGGTACGCATTGATAAATCCGTCAATATCGCCATCCATAACAGCATTGATATTGCCTACCTCATAATTTGTTCTATGATCCTTAACCATAGTATAAGGATGAAAAACATAAGAACGTATCTGGCTTCCCCAACCTATATCAAGCTGGACACCTTTTAAGTCCTCGATTTTCTCTTTCTGTTCACGCTCAGCAATTTCTATAAGCTTTGATTTCAGCATCTTCATAGCCATATCCTTATTTTTATGCTGTGAACGCTCGTTCTGGCAAGTAACTACAACTCCTGTCGGAATATGTGTTATTCTGATTGCCGACTCTGTTTTATTGATGTGCTGACCGCCTGCACCGCTTGAGCGATAGGTATCTATCTTCAAATCATCAGGATTTATCTCAACATCAATATCGTTATCAATTTCAGGCATAACCTCAGCCGATGCAAAAGACGTATGTCTTCTTGCGGCAGAGTCAAAGGGTGAAATTCTCACAAGTCTGTGTACACCTTTTTCAGATTTGGCATACCCGTATGCATTAAGCCCCTCAACAAGAAAGGTAATGCTTTTAAGACCTGCCTCCTCACCGTCAAGAAAGTCTATGGTTTCGGTTTTGAACCCACGCCTTTCTGCCCAATGGGTATACATACGATAAAGCATCTCACACCAATCCTGAGCCTCAGTTCCGCCTGCACCTGCGTGCAATGTTATGATGGCATTATTCTTGTCATACTTGCCCGATAACATTGTTTCAAGTTTCATATCCTCAAGGGTGGTGGCAAGGTTATTGTAACCTGCTTTTACTTCATCTAAGACGCTCTCATCAGACTCCTCTATTGCAAGCTCGACAAGTGTGCTTAAATCCTCCCAATCGGACTTTAATCTGGAATATCTCTCTAACCTGTCACGACGTCCCTTTATCTGTTGCAAAATTTTACCTGCCGCCTCCATATCGTCATAGAAGTCGGGTGCCATACTTTTCTCTTCAAGTTCTTTAAGTTCTGCCTCTGTCTTTTCTATGCTAAAGTGAATCCCTCAAATCTGTTATATCCTTTTCCATACCCTCAAGACCTAACTTGTACTCGTCAAAAGCTATCACATTATCACATCCTTAATTTAAATCATTAATCCGAAATAATTTTACTGAATAATTTGCCCTTCACCCATACAGTTGCCAAGCCCAACTGCAATGAAAAAAATTATTTCGGATTTTGCGAATAAGTTTCCGCATTTTACAATCATATATTAAATCATTACCAATTAATTATTTGCCTCATCCTTGCCAAGACAGCAATTCTTATATTTCTTTCCGCTGCCGCAGGGACAAGGCTCATTTCTGCCAATCTTAACAACTTTGCGTACAGGTTTTTTGGCAACAGTTCCGTCACCGCCTAAGTTTTCGGCAACAGGCTTTGCAACCTGAACTCTCTCTATCTTATTCTGAGGAACAACGTGGAATAGAAGCTTAACTGTATCTTCTTTGATATAGCTAATCATCTCATCAAACATATCCATTGCCTCAAACTTATATTCCACAACAGGATCCCTTTGTGCATAGGCACGGAGATTTATGCCCTGTCTTAACTGTTCCATATTGTCAATGTGTTCCATCCACTTCTCATCAACAACTCTCAGGAGAATAACACGTTCCACATCTCTCATTGCATCCCCAAACTCTGCCTCTTTTTCAGCATATTTTGCATCTATATGTTCCATAAGTCTTTCTTTAAGACTTTCGGCAGTAGTATGGTCAATCTCATTATCACTGATTTCAAAAGCATCACCTAAGTCACCGAATATAGCATTGATGTTTTCTTTCATTGCCGCCCAATCCCATTCCTCAGGGACATTAGATGCTGCCGAATATCTGGCTATTACCTCAGCAACGGTATCGCTTACCATATTCATAATATAGTCACGCATATTCTCGCCGTCAAGCACGCGGTCACGCTGTTCGTATATCATTTCTCTCTGCTGATTGTTTACGTCATCATACTGCAAAACGTGCTTTCTGATATCAAAGTTTCTGCCCTCAACACGTTGCTGTGCAGTTTCGATAGCATTGCTCAGCATCTTACTTTCAATTGCCTCGTTTTCTTCAAAGCCGAAGGTATCCATAACCTTATTGATACGATCAGGCGCAAACAATCTCATCAAATCGTCCTCAAGTGACAGATAGAAACGTGAACGTCCATCATCACCCTGTCGTCCACTTCGACCGCGAAGCTGATTGTCAATACGTCTGCTCTCGTGTCTTTCCGTACCGATTATATACAGACCGCCTGCGGCTAAAACTTCCTCTTGTTCAGGTTTTATCTCCTCTTTGAACTTATCGTGCAACTCTTTATATACGGCACGTGCATTTATGATTTCTTCATTGTCTGTGTCCGCAAAGCCTGTCGCCTGAACAATCAATTCGTCAGAAAAGCCCTGCTTTACCATTTCAGCCTTCGCCATAAACTCAGCATTACCGCCAAGCACAATATCCGTACCACGGCCTGCCATATTTGTGGCAATGGTTACCGCTCCCTTTTTGCCAGCCTGTGCAACGATTTCAGCCTCTTTATCGTGAAATTTAGCATTTAACACCTTATGCTCAATTCCGCGTTTCTTCAACATCTTGCTCAAAATTTCCGATTTTTCGATAGAAACTGTACCTATCAAAACAGGCTGACCCTTTTCGTGTGCCTTAACTATTTCATCTATTACAGCATTGAATTTGGCAAGCTCCGTCTTATAGATGCTGTCAGGTAAATCCTCACGTGCCATCGGCTTGTTGGTGGGGATAACAACAACATCAAGTCTGTAAATTTCCTGGAACTCGTCTTCTTCCGTCTGTGCCGTACCTGTCATACCGGACAGCTTGTGATATAATCTAAAGAAATTCTGGAATGTAATTGTCGCAAGAGTTTTGCTCTCATTCTCTACCTTTACTCCCTCTTTTGCCTCAATAGCCTGATGCAATCCGTCGCTGTAACGTCTTCCAAACATCATACGGCCCGTAAACTCATCAACGATTATAACTTCTCCGTCTTTTACAACGTAATCTTTATCTCTTTTCATAACACCAATCGCCTTAATAGCTTGGTTAATATGATGAGAAATCGTCATATTATCAGGGTCGGTGAGGTTTTCAATATTAAACGCCGCCTCTGCCTTTTTAATACCGCTTGGGGTTAAAATAGCAGTGTGGGCTTTCTCGTCAACAATATAATCATAATCATCATACTGTTTTTCATCCTCTACCTCTGTCTTTGAATCAGTTTCAACAACCTTAGTATATTTCAAGGTCTTCGCAAAGCGGTCAGCCTGTGTATATAAATCGGTTGACTTGTCACCCATACCCGAAATTATAAGCGGAGTTCTCGCCTCGTCTATCAGGATACTGTCCACCTCGTCCACAATGGCAAAAGCGTGACCTCTCTGTACCTTATCGTCTTTATATATAACCATATTATCACGAAGATAGTCAAAGCCCATTTCGTTATTTGTGCCATAGGTAATGTCGGCGGCATATGCCTCTTTTCTCTGCTTGTTATCCTTTTCGTGTATAACAAGACCAACACTTAAACCTAAGAAGTTATACAGCTTGCCCATCCACTCGCTATCACGCTTTGCAAGATAATCGTTTACAGTTACAATATGAACTCCCTCACCTGTCAACGCGTTAAGGTAAGCAGGCAATGTAGCAACAAGAGTTTTACCTTCACCTGTTTTCATTTCGGCAATTCTGCCTTGATGCAAAACAATTCCGCCCACAACCTGAACGTAAAAGTGTTTCATTCCCAAAACACGCATAGATGCCTCTCTGCACACCGCAAATGCCTCAGGCAAAATATCGTCTGTTGTTTCACCGTTTTTCAATCTATTTTTAAATTCATCCGTCATAGCACGAAGCTCGGCATCTGTCTTTTTCTGCATTTCTTCATCATATGCCATAACCTTATCTGCTATTGGATAAATCTTTTTAAGTTCTCGGTCGCTGTAAGTACCGATAACTTTTTCTATCATACTTTTAAAGCTCATATATTATCATTCCTCTCAGAATATTCAATCATTTCTATTGTAACACTTTTATGCCTTATTTGCAAGAAAAATATTGCATCTTTATGCGATTTTGCGTTACACGTATGTAATATTATTGTATTATATTTTTAACGTGACAAGATTTTTTATAATGCTATAATATTGTTAAGAACATTTATTATTTTATGGAGGATATAACGTGAAAGGAACTTTCACGCTATGCCTCCGGCGGATTTAATTGCCCGTGCGATATTTTCCTCCCTTTGGTCGGAAACGCACATGGGCGAAATAATCTCTTATCATTCCTTGCCCTGCGGATAAGAGAAATTTAATTACTATTTGTGCCGACGCAGGGCGGCGGAATGGAGATTATTATGAAAAACAAAATGTTATTCAATGCTATCAGTACCCTGCTTGCAGCGTCAATTGTATCAATGTCAAGCATTGCGGTTTTCGCAGAAAATACTGCCACAGACGAACAGAGCAACTCGGAATATTCGCAAACTCCCCTTGACGATAATACCGAAATTCCATCAACTGTTTCCGTCAATATAAGTGCAAACTACTTTGAAAACGAGAACAATACATACAATATTGTATTTTCATCACTTGACGTTCTCGATAATCTAAAAAACTTTAACTTTAAAGTCACACTCACAGATGCAGAGCTTACAATCCCTACCTTTGGTTCCGATTTAAAAACAGGCTCATACAGCATTGAAGCCGTCGGAAGCAACTCTGCAACATTTAAAAACGGCTCTTCCGAGACTTTGCTGAGCGGTAAGATAGTTCTATGCTCAATAAACACAAGCGTTTTGCCAACGGCTGAGAATGTTGCATTTACTGACTTTACCGCAATAGACAAAGACGGCAACACCGTGACATTCGCACCGACCTTAACAGTTGAAGAAGGTCCTGTAGTTCCTGAACTTTCTGAAAAGGAACAAACTGCGTACGACGCAATAGTTGCTCTTCCTTCCATAAGTTCACTATCGTTCTACGAAAATGGCACATTGATATCAGTAGATAGCCTTAAAGAAACTGTTGCAAATACAGTAGATTTATATGACAATCTATCAACAGCCGAAAAAGCAAATGTCGGAGAAGTTCTGACCTACAATATGAAGAGTACCGAAATACTCACAACACTTCCACCTGTTGTTGATGCAATGTGCAGTGTATACGATGTACTTGATTTATCATTGAAATTAAAAGATGTTGAAGACACTGATATTGTAAACCACAAATTTATAATTGATGTATATGAGAGTATAAAAGATACAATTTCAACAGAAAATCTGCCTAATCCATCAAATGTATACACTGAATACGAAGCCGCACTTTCGCTTATCACATCTTCTGCTGCAAAAATTGCTGATAAATTAAGCGCTATGGATTACAGCGATAAAATAGAGAATGTTGCAAAACAAACAGAAGTTGCAAAACCATCTACCAAAGATAAGTATTACAATGAGTACTTGGAATGTCTATTAACTTATGCTAATGATTTATACGCTGATATGGAAGAAAATTGTACAGACAGATATAAAGATTATATGCTTCAGGAGTTAAACACAAAAATTGCTAACATTAAAGCATTGCAAAACAATATCTCTTCACTCCCAACATTTGAAGTGGGCAATATAATACGTGCAAGAAATTATACAATAACAGTTACAAGAAAATCAGCAGCGGGTACAACTTCCAAGATAAATGTTTATGTATACAATGAAAATGATTTGAAAAACCCAATAGACACAAGCGAGCAAACTTTTAATGCATCATCAACAAAAGTTAACATAACACTTAATGCTCTAAAAACAAAGTACCCATCAAACAAAAATATCGTTATAAGCCTTACATATACATTAGACGACGTGACATACAATCTCGGTAGTCAAACCGTTTTATGTAACAAGGAAATGGCAAATCCATCACCCGGTTCATCTCCGGCTGTTTCCGTTCCTAGTAATGACACAACAGTTGAACCCACAAATCCTTCAGGAACTGTTTTCCCTGAAGTAGATGACAACGAGGATGATGTAAAAAAACCTGTTACTCCTGAACAAAAAGAATTATTTTGCGATATAGCTAATTACACCT
Source organism: uncultured Ruminococcus sp. (assembly GCA_902760955.1). Taxonomy (GTDB): domain Bacteria; phylum Bacillota; class Clostridia; order Monoglobales; family Monoglobaceae; genus UMGS1820. The sequence goes on from CACWIG010000028.1 coordinate 13,964, forward strand.
GGGCAAGCGAAGCCATTGAAGGTTTATACTATGCCGGAATTATAAATGGTATGGAAGAAGGCGTATTTAACCCATCAGGCAATGTTACACGCGAACAATTCTGTAAAATGGTAGTTCAACTATTTAATGTATTGGATTATGAATCAGTAAGTGCATTTAATGATGTTGATACAAACGCTTGGTATGCACCATACATAAGTTCAGCAATAAAATCAGGTTATGTGCAAGGTCAATCCGCTGAATATTTTGGTGTTGGCGAATCAATTATGCGTCAGGATATGGCAACAATTCTCTATCGTGCACTCGGCAGTCAAGGAAAAGCAACAGTATTAAGCTTTAATGATAATGATAAAATTGCTGATTATGCATATGATGCAATTGCAGAATTTGTTGGTTTGGGAATTATAAACGGCTACGAAGACGGAACATTTAACCCACGCGGTACAGCGACACGTGCAGAAGCCGCTAAGGTAATCTGGGGTGTATATCAGATAATAAACAAATAATACGAATATAATATATACAAAATGGGCTGTTAAAAAAGTATGACACAGCGGTTTGTCGGAAAACGCCAAACCCTACATTTTGTGTGAAATCTAATCATCACACAAAATAAATTGTAGGGGACGGCGTCCCCGACGTCCCGAAAGGTACTTTTTAACAGCCCATTTAATATACAATAATTAAAGAATTTCTTTTCTGATTTCCTCAGCAGAAATAGGCAATAAGTAGGCAGGCGGAACATCAAATACTGTCTTACAACCCTTTAAACCTTCCTTATTCATTTTATATGCGGCACGTGCAAAAGCAACAAGAACAGATGCGGTAAATTCAGGATTAGAATCCAGCTTTAAGCTATATTCGATAATATGCTTTTTGCTTTTATCTATACCTGTATTGCCACTTCTGATAACAAAACCGCCGTGTGGCAAACCACTGTGATCTCTTTCCATCTCCTCTGCGGTTATAAAATTTACAGTTGTGTCATAGTCTGCAAAATAGTTTGGCATAGTCTTGATTTCATTTTCAATTCTATCTTTATCAGCGCCATCTTCAGCCACAACATAGCAAACTCTTTTATGCTTTTCTCTTGTTGACAGTTCAGGATTTTTACCGCTTCTTACTGCTTCAAGTGCAGCATCAATAGGAACAGTATACTGACGTGCATCCAAAACACCGTCAATTCTTCTGACTGCGTCAGAATGTCCCTGGCTTACGCCCTTGCCCCAAAATGTGTAGTCCTCACCATTTGGCAATAACGCTTTTGCGTATAATCTGTTAAGAGAGAACATTCCAGGGTCCCAACCAACAGAAATCATAGCAATTTTATTTGCTTCCTTAGCTGATTTATCAACATTATCAAAATGCTGCGGTATTTTTGCATGTGTATCAAAGCTGTCAACAACATTGAAATACTTTGCAAGTTCAGGAGTCTGAACAGGCAAATCGGTAGCACTTCCGCCGCACAGTATCACAACATCAATTTCATCCTTATAGTTCTGTATTTCATCAATTTTAAATGTTTTAGCACCTGTTAATGTCTTAATGTCATCAGGATTACGTCTTGTAAATACTCCGAATAACTCAGTATCGGGATTGTCATTAACAGCACATTCTACGCCTTTACCTAAATTACCGTAACCGGCAATCGCAATTTTAATTTTCATCTATAATCTCTCCTTTGTATATATGTACCTATATATTATAACTTTCAATTCTCTCAAAGTCAATAAATAAACAAAAAAATAACTCTTGAAAATTCAAGAGTTATTTGGTTCCGGCGGCGACTTATGTTTCCGGACGGTCGCCCGTCAAGTATTTTCAGCGCTAAGAAGCTTAACTACTGTGTTCGGAATGGGAACAGGTGTGACCT
>CACWIG010000029.1 GCA_902760955.1 uncultured Ruminococcus sp.
TGCGGAGGATGCAGATAGGCTGACGCCTATCAAAGACGACAAGCCGAAAGATGCCTAAATTAATTGTTTTTGGCAGGTTCGGATTTGTACTTTCACCCTAAATTGAAAGGAATGATGCATTATTAAGATTACAGAGGTACTGAGCGAAAAGAAACTGTCATTATCGTTTGAGGTGTTTCCGCCCAAGACAAGCAATACTTACGACAGCGTAAAATCTGCAACAGAGGAAATAGCTAAGCTTTCACCGTCTTTTATGAGTGTAACATATGGTGCAGGCGGAGGAACAAGTGAATATACTCTTGAAATGGCAAAGACGATTAAAGAAAATTACGGCGTGTCTTCCATAGCGCACCTGACTTGTATATCCTCAACCCGTGAAACAGTAAGGGAAATGATACAAAAGTTTGTAGATGCGGATATTGAAAATATAATGGCACTCAGAGGGGATATTCCTGCTGATAAAATCAATGACGACCGCTCAGGTTGGGCGTATCACTATGCCACGGACTTGATTGCCGATATCAGAAGCATAAACCCTGATTTTTGCATAGGCGGTGCTTGCTATCCTGAAATTCACCCCGAAAGCGAAAATCAGAAAGAGGACATTCTTCATCTTAAAGAAAAGGTTGATGCAGGCTGTGACTTCTTGACAACACAGATGTTTTTTGATAACAATTTGTTATATAACTTTTTATATAAAATTCGTGAAGCAGGAATATGTGTGCCTGTTATCGCAGGTGTTATGCCGATTACAAATGCAAAGCAGGTAGAGAGAGCAAAAAATTTGTCAGGCTCCTTTATGCCTCAGCGGTTTATGAGCTTGCTCGACGCATTCGGCAAACGGCCTGATGCTATGAAACAGGCAGGAATTGCATATGCAACCGACCAGATTATTGACTTGTATGCAAACGGCATTACTCACGTTCACGTATATTCAATGAATAATTCTGATGTGGCAAGGAAAATCAAAGAAAATCTGTCAGAAATTTTGGGTATGGACATATGATTTATACAGAATTTTTTGAACTGCCAAGCTATGACAAAGGCGAAATTTTGAGATATTCGGGGGCAAAAAAACAGGATATGTCCCTTGACGGAATTGTTGACGAATGTATAGCCGAGTGCAATGGCAAGTTTAAAGGCAGAGTATGCTATGGGGAGTTCCCTGTTAGGATAAAAGATAATGTGATAGACTTGTCGTTTGTTGAGGTGGAGAGTTCAGCTCTTGCAAAAAACTTAAAAGGTTGTGAAAGTGTTGTGGTTTTTGCCGCAACCATAGGAATTGATATTGACAGAATAATTCAGAAATACAGCAGAATAGATTTGTCAAAGGCGGTTTTTATGCAGGCAATAGGTGCCGAGAGAATAGAGGCATTGTGTGATGCCTTTTGTGATAAGCTAAAGGCGGAAAAGAGCGAAAAAGGGTTGTTTCTGAGGCCCAGGTTCAGTGCAGGATACGGAGATTTGTCAATAGAGCTGCAAAGGGATATTATGCGTGCTCTCGATTGCGGCAGAAAGATAGGTGTGACCTTAAACGAGAGTCTGCTTATGTCACCGTCAAAGTCTGTTACGGCAATAGTCGGCATATCAAGTAAACATTGTACGCCTGAATTTGGGTGTGCAAGCTGTGAAAACAAAGATTGTAGTTTCAGAAAGGAAAAGCTATGAGTATCAGAGAGGACATAAAGAACAAACGTATATATTTAGACGGAAGTATGGGAACAATGCTTCAGAATATGGGGCTTACCCCGGGTGAGCTTCCTGAACGGTGGAATATTACTCATAGCGATGCGATTGTAAATATCCACAAAAGCTATTATGATGCAGGGAGCAATGTAGTTTGCACCAATACTTTTGGAGCAAATATATTATCTTATGATAAAGAGGAGCTTAAGGAGATAATTTCTGCGGCTGTTTCAAATGCAAAAAAGGCAAGAGAGTTATCGCAAGAAACAGGAAACAAGTATATCGCCCTTGATGTAGGTCCTATGGGAAAGCTGTTAAAGCCCTATGGTGATTTTGAATTTGAAAAGGCAATAGAGGTCTTTGCCGAAACTATACGCATAGGTGTGGCTTGCGGTGTAGATTTGATTTTAATAGAAACAATGAACGACAGCTATGAAATAAAAGCGGCTGTTCTTGCGGCAAAAGAAAATTCTGATTTACCGATATTTGCATCAAATGCATACAGCGAGGACGGCAAACTTATGACGGGAGCGTCGCCTGCCGCTATGGCAACTATGCTTGAGGGTCTTGGCGTTGACGCTATCGGTGCGAATTGTTCCTTGGGACCTAATCAGTTAATCGGAGTCGTGACTGAACTTATTGAATATTCTTCTGTGCCTGTATTTGCAAAGCCAAATGCGGGGCTGCCCATAAACGAGGGCGGAGTTACACGCTTTGGTGTTATGGCAGATGAATTTGCTCAGCAAATGATTGAGATGGCAGAAACAGGTGCAAGTATTCTGGGCGGATGTTGCGGAACTAACCCCGAGTATATAGAAAAAACTGTTGCGGCTACGGCAAATATACCATTGCCGCCTCACAGAGAAAAAAAGAGAACAGTTGTATCGTCATACACACATTGTGTTGAGATTGGCAATCAGCCTGTTTTAATTGGGGAGCGTATAAACCCTACGGGCAAAAAGCGTTTCAAGCAGGCGTTGACAGATGGCGATATAGATTATATCTTAAACGAAGGCTTGTCACAACAAGAAAAAGGCGTTGATATATTGGACGTCAACGTGGGACTTCCTGGCATAGATGAGGCAAGTATTCTTGAAAATACTGTCTATGAACTTCAAGCTATAATTGATTTGCCCTTGCAGATTGATACGGCAGATATAAATGCAATGGAAAAGGCTCTCAGAATATACAACGGCAAAGCAATGATAAATTCGCTGAGCGGTAAAGAGGAGAGTATGAGGGCGGTTTTCCCTCTCGTTAAAAAGTACGGCGGTGTTGTTGTCGCTCTCACCCTTGATGAAAGCGGAATACCCGAAACCGCCGAAGGACGCATAGCCATTGCCGAAAAGATTTTGGATACAGCAAAGGAATATGGTGTTTCAGAAAAAGATATTGTTTTCGACACATTATGTATGTCGGTGAGTGCAGATGCAAAGGCACCTGAGGCAACACTTAAGGCTCTGCGTGAAATCAGATTTGAAAAAGGGATAAATACCATTTTAGGTGTTTCCAATATCTCATTTGGATTGCCTCAGCGTGAGGTTGTCAATTCGGCGTTTTTTGCACTTGCCCTGGAAAACGGATTGTCTGCGGCGATAATTAATCCCTACTCCACAGAGATGCTTAAAGTCTACTATTCATTTATGTTGCTACACAATATGGATAAAAATTGCGAGAAGTATATTGAGTTTGCTCAGACCTTGCCCTTGCAGACTAAGGCAACAACGACTGAAGTTATAAAAGCAGAGGATTTAAAAGAAGAAAATATTAACTCTGCTTTGCAGAATGCAATAATAAAAGGACTTAAAGAACAAGCGGCGGTTATATGTGAAAAGATGCTGGAGAGTGCAGAACCCCTTGAGGTTGTAAATGGTGAGATTGTACCTGCATTGGATATTGTGGGTAAGGGGTTTGAAAATAAGACTGTTTATCTGCCCCAACTTTTAATGAGTGCGGAGGCGGCAAAAAGAGCCTTTGAAAAGGTAAAAGAAAAGATAATCTCTTCGGGAAACACCCAAGAGAAAAAATCAAAATTTGTTATTGCAACTGTCCAAGGTGATATTCACGATATAGGGAAAAATATAGTAAAGGTTTTGCTGGAAAATTACGGCTTTGATGTGACGGACTTAGGCAAGGACGTATCACCTGAAAAGATATGCGAAACCGTTGTAAGCGAAAACGCACCTTTGTGCGGTTTGAGTGCACTTATGACCACTACTGTTCCCGCAATGGAGGAAACCATAAAACAGTTGAAAATAAAAGCTCCAAAATGTAAGGTGGTGGTAGGAGGAGCGGTGTTAAACGCCGACTATGCAAAGCGTATCGGAGCGGACAAATATGCCAAAGATGCAATGGAAACCGTAAGATACGCAGAACAATTTAATAACGAATAGTGTGTTTTTACAAATGAAAATATGGTACATTGATTCGTGATCTATATTAAATTAGTTGTTATGATTATGTGGCAGAGAGAGGCACGGCGAATATCCGCCGTGCCTCTTTCGTTGTTATTTTTTCTTTATTTTATCCCAATATTCCTTCGCACTTTGTTCGGTTTTGTTGCTGCCTGCAACGTAATAAACCTTGTCCCTAATCTTGTCAGGCAAATACTGTTGCTTGACATAATCATTGGGATAATCGTGGGGATACAGATAGTTCTGACCTTTCGGCAAGTCGCCTTCACCATCATAGTGTTTGTTTTGCAACTGTCTTGGTATGGTTCCCGTGTCGGTATGTTCGATATCATAAATAGCATTATTTATTGCCATATATGCCGAATTTGATTTCGGTGCGGTGGCAAGCAGAACTGTTGCGTGGGCAAGAGGTATTCTCGCCTCAGGGAAGCCCAGCATCAAAGCACTGTCAACACAGGACTTGACAACAGTTATTGCACTTGGATATGCAAGACCTATATCCTCGCAGGCGATTACCATTAGCCGTCTGCATATGGATTGCAAATCGTCAGCCAGAACAAGCCGTGCAAGATAGTGAACTGCCGCATCGGCGTCGCTGCCTCTGATTGATTTTTGAAAAGCGCTTAATATATCATAATGGCTGTCACCTTGCTTGTCATACTGAAAAACCTTTTTCTGTGTGCATTGCTCTGCTGTTTCCTTTGTGAGCAGAATTTTTCCGTCCTTATCGGGCGAGGTATAACACACGGCAAGTTCAAGGGAATTCAATGCTTTTCTGACATCACCGCCTGATTTTTCAGCCAACTGAGTTAAAAAGATATCGTCTGCGACTAAGCTTTCGTTGTTAAAATCTTCGTTTTGCAATATGGACAAGGCTCTGCGGAGCACCTGTTTTATATCTTCGGTTTTAAGAGGTCTGAACTCAAATACCGTACTTCTGCTTAAAATCGCATTATAGATATAAAAATATGGGTTTTCAGTTGTGCTTGCAATCAGAGTTATTTTGCCGTTTTCGGTATATTCAAGCAGTGATTGCTGTTGCTTTTTGTTAAAATTCTGTATTTCGTCAAGGTACAGCAATACGCCTTCCTGTCCGAACAAGCCGTCGCTTTCTTTTACAATAGCCTTTATATCGGCAATTGATGCATTTGTTGCGTTTAGCTTATACAAAGGTCTTTTAGAAATTTTAGCGGCAATATTGGCAACTGTTGTTTTGCCCGTTCCCGAAGGACCGTAAAATATCATACAAGGGATATTTCCGCTTTCTATTATATTTCTCAGTATACGGCCTTTGCCCAATATATGTTTTTGTCCTGACACTTCATCAAGGCTTGTAGGCCGTATTCTGTCGGCAAGTGGCTTACTCATAAAGCGGATGCTTTGTGCAGAGAGCCTGAACTCTGCTTGCAACTTCAGCCTTGTTGCCTTCAAAGTCATTAATAATCATAGTGATAAGTTCAGCAACCTCTTTCATATCTTCCTCTTTAAAGCCTCTGCTTGTAACAGCAGGAGAGCCAAGTCTGATACCGCTTGTAACAAACGGACTTTGCGGGTCATTTGGTATTGTATTCTTGTTACAGGTAATTCCAACCTCGTCAAGATTATGTTCAACCTCTTTACCTGTCTTACCCTGCTTGATAAGGCTGACAAGCATAAGGTGGTTATCAGTACCGCCTGATACGATATCTATTCCCTTAGCCATAAGTGCATCAGCAAGAACAGCGGCATTCTTTTTAACCTGTGTCTGATATGCTTTAAACTCAGGTGAGAGTGCCTCTTTTAAGCAAACAGCTTTACCTGCGATAACGTGCATCAAAGGACCGCCCTGTATTCCGGGGAAGATAGCCTTATTAATCATAGCACCATATTTCTCTTTGCAGAGGATAAGGCCGCCTCTCGGTCCACGCAGAGTCTTGTGAGTTGTGGTAGTAACAAAATCGGCATAAGGAACAGGGCTTGGATGCAAGCCTGCGGCAACAAGACCTGCAATGTGTGCCATATCTACCATAAGGTATGCACCTACTTCGTCAGCGATTTCGCGGAATTTTGCAAAATCGATTTCGCGTGCATATGCACTTGCACCTGCCAAAATTAATTTAGGCTTGTTGAGTGCATCATAGTCTATGCGGTGAGTTACATCATCAACGCCGTATGGTACAACATTGAAATACTTGCCTGAGATATTAACAGGCGAACCGTGGCTTAAGTGTCCGCCGTGTGCCAAATTCATACCGAGGTATGTGTCGCCGGGCTCCATTGCCGCAAAGAATACAGCAAGGTTTGCAGATGCACCTGAGTGGGGCTGAACATTGGCAAATTCAGCACCGAATAATTCCTTTGCTCTCTCTCTTGCAAGGTCTTCTACAACGTCAACATATTCACAGCCGCCATAGTAACGCTTGCCGGGATAGCCTTCTGCATATTTATTTGTAAGTGGTGAACCCATAGCCTCCATAACTGCAGGACTTACGAAGTTCTCCGAAGCAATAAGCTCGATTTTACCACGCTGTCTTCCAATTTCGTTTAAGATAGCTTCTGCTACCTCGGGATCGGTTCTTTTAACATTCTCAATTTCAAACATTTCAAATCATCCTTTCTCGTTGCAAACCTGTTGTTTGCGGTATAAGATTATATTGCAATTTTCTCTATAATATATTATAATATTACATATATCAATTTGCAAGTAAAATTTGTATTACATTCAAATTTAGTATATTAGGGGGAAGTCTGATGAGAGAAAGTCTTAATTCAAAACGCGAAAGAGCCGCTGAGATTTATGATATATTCTGTAAGGTGTATGAAGATGCTGATTGCACCCTGGACTATGATAATGCACTGCAGCTCTTGATTGCGACACAGCTTGCCGCACAGTGTACTGATGCACGTGTTAATATGGTTACGCCGACACTTTTTAAAAAATATCCTGACGTATATGCCTTTGCCAACGCGGATGAGCTTGAACTGCGTGAGGATATTCGCTCCACAGGGTTTTTTCGGAATAAGGCAAAAAATATAATAGGCTGTTGCCGTATGCTGATAGATAAATATAATGGCGAAGTTCCGAACACTATGGAGGAATTGTTGAGTCTTCCGGGGGTAGGCAGAAAGACGGCAAATCTCGTGCTGGGTGATTTTTTCGGAATACCTGGGGTTGTGGTGGATACACACGCCACACGTCTGTCAAATAGAATGGGTTTTACCAAGGAAAAGGACCCATATAAAATTGAGCTTGACCTTCAGAAGATATTGCCTGAAGAAATTTGGGCACAGTTCTGTCATTGCTTGGTATATCACGGCAGAGAATATTGCGATGCACGTTCGCCAAAGTGTGATATATGTCCGATTGCCCATCTTTGTCCCAGGGTGATAGTATAAACCCGAACCGTGATTTTGAAAGGTAAATTTACGTTTTATCTGCGTTAAAATGCTCGGCAATCCGTCAAAAGACGACAAGTAGAAAGATGCCTAAATTAATTGTTTTTGGCAGGTTCGGTTTTGTACTTTCACCCTAAGAAAAATGTTTGATAAGCGGAGGATATTATGAAAGAGAAAATATATACAATTCCTGTAAACGAAGCATTTGAAAAGGAGGGCGAGTGTGCCTTTTGTGAGCTTGTCAAAAAGCTGGATAAAGAGGTATTGGATTACGTATTAGGCCCGTCATATATGGAGGAGGACGTAAGGGAAGAAACCGACAAGCACGGCTTTTGCAAATATCATTATGACAAAATGTATAAGGCTCAGAACAGACTTGGTGTTGCCTTGATGGTAAGCACACATCTGAAAAAAATCAACAAAGATTTAGATGAAGTTTTAAAAAATGAGTTGTCCGAGAAAAAAGGTATCTTTAAAAAGGAGTTAAATACGCCTCTTTTTGACTACTATGAAACATTGTCAAGTGACTGCTATGCGTGCAAGCGTATGGAAAACAGAATGAACAGCTATATAGAAACATTCTTTTATCTGTGGAAAAGGGAGGAGGACTTCCGTTCTAAAGTGAGAAACAGCAAAGGCTTTTGTCTGGAACATTTTACTATGCTGATAACCGAAGCACGCAAAAGAATGAACAATACGGACTTTCAAGAATTTGCAGAGGTAATAGTTCCAATCCAAAAGCAAAATCTTTCAAGAATAGACGAGGAGCTTGATTGGTTTATTCAAAAGTTTGACTATCGTTTTAAGGACGAACCCTGGAAAAATTCAAAGGACTCTTTGGAGCGTGCCATTTTGAAAATTTCATCAACTGTATTGGAATAATAAACAGAAGAACAGGAGCGGCTAAAAAAGTATGACACAGAGGTTGTCGGAAACCGCCAAACTCTACATTTTGTGTGAAATCTAATCATCATACAAAATGTAGGGGACGGCGTCCCCGACGTCCCGAAAGGTACTTTTTTAACCGCTCCTGTTTTAGTCTTCGATTAAGTTAAGTGCAAGCTTTGCGTTATCTAATGCTTTTTCGGAAAACGTATTTGATATATCGTGCAATGAGGATGAAATTAAACTGCGATTTTCGATAATTTCATCTATATATCTGCAAAGGGTGAGAGGGTTTGGGTCCTCTATGGGAACACGATAATGTTGATCCATATATTTCATAATAGATGTGATTTTAGGGTCGTACACCAATCCGATAACAGGTGTTTCGCACTTGGCAGCATATATAAGTGTATGGAGCCGCATACCTATTACAAATTCGGCATTTTTTATTATTCCCAATGCCTGTGCAGAGGATAGATTATCATTTATAACATATGACTTTGCCTTTGTATTATGTGCGATTTCATCAGTAATTTTACTGTCGCGTGTAGGCTGCATTTTGATAAAAACAGTTTCCGTATCATACTTTTCTTTAATATAATTGCACACCTGTGAAATTTGCTTTGCAAAATCAGCGGGCATTGTCTTCCAGGGACGCATTGCCATAACGCAATATTTGGAATTTTCGGGCAAGCCTGAGCGGCTCAAGAGCTCATTGACCTCACTATCGTCTGCAGGAAATAAATTAAAGGCAGGGTCTGCCGTAACCTCTATGACGGGTTTTGTTATATTAAAACGATTCAATTCTTCAAGGGATGAAGGTTCACGCAGAGTTATTAAATCCACATTATTCAACACCTTGTATATTGCATTGGAGTTTACATCATTGTCCAAAGGTCCTATGCCGTTTGCGTACAGCATAACCTTTTTCTTTAGTCTGATTGCTGTGTTTATTATAAAAAGGTAATAGGCCAATGATTTGTTTGATGTGACATTTTGTATCAGACTTCCGCCGCCGCTGATTAATAATTTTGTGCGGCGCATATGATATAGTATACTAAAAAAGTTGACTCTGCTGATTGATTTTATGCCATATATTTTGGCGGTCTTTTTAGGTGTGTTGGACAGAGCGACAATCCTGATGTCAGGCCGCAATGTCTTAAGCTCGTGTACTACGGCGTATAGAATAGAGTCGTCACCGCTATTGCCAAAGCCGTAATAACCTGAGATAATAACGTCAGAGTCCGCACTCCTGTCTCTTAAGGGGTTTGGTACGAGATAATTATCTATGGAGGCAAATTCTTCTTCAGAAACTTCATTAATCAAGCTGTTTTTGATAACAGATATATACATCATTATTGCATCATCTGCCATTGTTTTCATAGAATAATGCTCCGCCACGATATGGTGAGAGAACTTTCCGAGTCTTTCAAGCTCCTCCCTCGGTGCGTTTAAAAGTTTACGGATATCATCTGTCAGCTTTTCTGTTGTTGTCTGCTCGCAACCTCTGCAACAGAAGTTGGTATCATATGAGATTTGTAATTTATCTTGGTCAAAAATACCGATATACCCTTCGTTCCCTGCAATGATAGACGGCTTTTCGCACGCCATCGCCTCAAGTGCCGCTCTGCTGACACCAACAAAAATTTCGCCTGAGGCGGTGAATTTGTTAATGTCGGTTCTGCTGTCTGTTGTTATGATAAGGCGTTTGCTTAATCTTTGGTTTATTGCATCAGCCTCGGCCTTTATGTTTTGATAATCGTTGCCGCCGCCGACAATAACTATTTCCAGATTATCAAATTCTTTGACCAATGCTTCGCCAGCCTCCATTAGCCTGTGTGCGGCAAAACTTCTGTCCTCATCCATTCGGCTTACATAGACAATACGTCTTTTATTTTCTTCCAATGAAAATTCAGATGCAACGTCTGAACAATCTGTATCGGGCGAAAACTTTTCCAAATCAATTCCGTTTATGGTTACGCGAATATTATCGGGTTTAATTCCATAGTTATCAATAAGATATGCTTTTATATCGTCGCTGACCGCAAGAGAGCGTTCTCCCCAATTTGTGAGCAGGTTATAGGGGAACCGTGTTGTAAATACCCAATGTGCTGTTGTAACAAAGCGGAAGTGATACCGCTTATGCAGGACGGAACACAAAAAGGCAGGAATTCTCGCGTGGGCGTGGACTATATCAAATCTTTCTTTAAAGATAAGCTGTTTTAAAAGTTTGTATGCCTTTAGCATAGCAATAGGGTTTTTGCTGTGAAAAGGAATTTTCACGTGGGGGATACCTGCATCTTTAAGCTCTTTTTCATATGCACCGCCGTTTGAGGCAACAGTAATGTCAATACCACGTTTTTTTAAAGCCTTTGACAGTTCAATTATATGTGTTTCTGCACCGCCTATATCAAGTTGCATTGTTGTCATTAAAACACGCATAGAAATTCTCCTTTTAGTTATTTTAATATTTGTTGTTTGTAAAACGTGAAAACTGCATAAAAGGATCGTATATATGACAAATTCAAAATAATTTTATTTAATAATTGCCCGAAGCCCAAACAGTTGCCAAGCCCAACTGCAATGAAAAATTATTTTGAATTTTGCAGAGAGTTTTCCGCATTTACAAACGTCTGTAGTTACCTTATATCATATTATTATGTATTTTACCCTACTTGTGAAAAACTGTCAAGAAAATAAAGAAAAAACTAATATTTTTGTTGCAAATTATTAGATTATATGATATTCTAAGGTTAATATAATAAAAAAGCGACAAGTGAAAGGATGATTTTTGTGAAACTTTCGGAGGTTAAGAAACTGTTGAATGCGGAAGTATATGCCGGTGAAGATATGCTTGATGTAGAGGTAAATGAAGCCTGTGGAAGCGATTTGATGAGTGATGTTCTCGCTTTTGTAAAGGAACGTGCATTGTTGCTGACGGGATTGCAGAATTTGCAGGTTTTGAGAACTGCTGAAATGATGGACATTGAGGCGGTGGTCTTTGTAAGAGGAAAGGTGCCGAGTCAGGAAATTATTGATTTTGCAAAAGCACACGGTATGATTATAATGACAACCGAGCTTGCTATGTATGTGTCGTGCGGATTGTTATATTCAAATGGCCTGCAAAGCAGAAAGGCGGCGGTTAAGCTTGGCTGATGCAATTAAACTTCACTATGATGTAGACGGTCAGGATTTTACCTTGGCAGGTGCTACCTCGGCAAATGTCAAAAAGCGTCTGCGTCAGTTGGGACTTCCACCTGAGGTAATCCGCAGAGTTGCGATTGCTATGTATGAGGCGGAGATTAATATGGTTATACACGCAGACGGCGGCTACATAGATGTAGAGATTACGCCTGAGAAAATTCATATTGTATTTGCGGACAAGGGACCAGGAATACCTGATATCGAAAAGGCTATGCAGGAAGGATATTCAACTGCCACCAACGAGATACGTGAGTTAGGTTTCGGTGCGGGAATGGGCTTGCCCAATATTAAAAGTAATTCTGACAGTATGAAGATAGACACAGTTATAGGTGAGGGAACGACAATAGATTTGGTTATTAACGTGAAATAAACATTGGCTTATTGCCAAATATATAATATTGATAGGAGGGGTACCAAGTGGCGAATGAAAAATATTGGCATTCGGTTATGCTTGAAAGGGATTTGTGCAAGGGCTGCACAAATTGTCTTAAACAGTGCCCGACTTATGCGATACGTATACAGCAGGGAAAGGCTAAAATTTTAAAGGAACGCTGTATTGATTGCGGAGAGTGTATTCGCGTTTGTCCGTATCACGCAAAAAAGGCGGCTACGGATAAATTTGATATGCTTGATAAATTTAAGTATAAAATAGCTTTGGTCGCACCTGCGTTTTTAGGGCAGTTTACCAAGGCGGAGGATTGCAACACCATATTGACGGCATTGACGGATATAGGCTTTGACAGCGTTTTTGAGGTTGCTGTGGGTGCGCAGGAAATATCCCGAAAGACGAGAGAACTGCTAAAGGAGAACAAACTGCAAAAACCTGCGATTTCGTCAGCTTGTCCTGCTGTTTGCAAGCTGATAGCAGTGCGTTTTCCCGACTTAATTCAGAATATAATTCCACTTAAGTCGCCTATGGAGGTTTCTGCTGAGGCGGCAAGGATTGAAGCTGTCAACAAAACGGGGTTAAAGCCTGAGAAAATAGGAATTTTCTTTATCAGTCCTTGTGCCGCAAAGGCGACGGCTGTTAAGGATGAGAGAATTGTTAAAAAATCGAATGTTGACGGCGTAATTTCCATAAAGGATACATATTTAAAGCTCGCCCAAAAAATCAGCATAATCAATGAGGTTAAAGATATCTCCCACGCGGGAAGAGTAGGAACCTTGTGGGCAACCAGCGGAGGAGAAGCCCAAGCCACAGAGGCACCGAGGTGTGTTGCAGTTGACGGAATACACAACGTAATAAAACTCCTTGAGGATATTGAGGACGGCAAACTGCCGAATACAGATTATGTAGAGGCTCTTGCCTGCCCCGGGGGCTGTGTGGGAGGACCATTGACGGCAGAAAACAGCTTTGTTGCAAGAGCGAGAATTGAGAGAATTTGCAAGAAGATGCCTGATGAATCGGGAAATGTAGACAACAGTGTTGAAAGAATGTGGGACGGACCGCCTGCGTACAGCCCTGTTATGAAGCTGAATGAAGACATTAATATTGCAATGCAGATGGCAATAAGAATTGAAGAAATAGTTGACGAATTGCCAGGTTTGGATTGCGGCTCCTGCGGTTCGCCAAGCTGTCGGACTTTGGCTGAGGATATCGTCAGAGGTTACGCCAGCGAAGACGATTGCATATTTAAGCTGCGTGAGAAGTACAGCAGGCTTATGCGTGAAAACAATAGTGAAAATTAAAAATGGGAGTGTATCGGAATGAATGTTAGAGAACTTGCTGATAAATTGCAGCTTGTAAGTGCAACAGGTGACGGTGGCTACGAAAACGAAGTGACAGGTTGTTACATAGGTGACTTGCTCAGTCTTGCAATGGCGAGAGTTAAAGAGGGAACGGTGTGGATTACCATTCAGACAAACATAAATATTGCCGCAGTAGCTTCCCTTGGCGATGCTGCTTGTGTTATTATAGCCGACGGCTTTGAACCTGACGAAAACACATCCAAAAAGGCAGAGGCGGAGGGAATAACCATATTTTCAACCGAGATGTCTGCCTATGAAGTTGCAAAAGGTCTTGCGGAGTCGGGAATATGAAAATTTATTATGATTTGCACATACATTCGGCATTGTCGCCCTGTGGCGATAATGATATGACGCCGAACAATATTGTCAATATGTCAATATTAAAAGGACTTGATGCAATTGCCATAACCGACCACAATGCCTGCGGTAATGTCAGGGCGGCTATGAAGGTTGCAGAGAATAAGATTATCGTAATACCTGGGATGGAAATAGAAACGGCGGAGGAGGTTCATATGGTGAGCCTCTTCCCCGATATAGAGTCCGCCGAAGAAATGGAGCGGATAATACGTAAGAATAGTATTCCTGTGGAAAATAAGATTGAGATATTTGGAAATCAATATTATATGGACGAGAATGATGAAATTATCGGAGAGGAGCCTAATTTGTTGGTGACGGCAACAGGACTTGATATATATTCGGTAGTAAATAACGTCAAAGACTTGGGAGGAGTTGTATATCCTGCCCATATCGACAGGTCAAGTTACAGTGTGCTGTCAAATTTAGGTTTTATTCCGCCTGATTTGAATTTCTCAACAGTTGAGATTACGGCAAAAAAACGTGGGGAAATGGAGTCTGAATATTCTGATTATAATATAATAACAAGTTCTGACGCTCATTACCTGTGGGATATCTCGGAAAAAACATATGATTTGGATATTTCAGACAAAAATGTCGACGAAATTTTATCGAAATTGTCGTCTAAAAAAATTTAAAATTTATAGATTTTTGAATTAACATATAGTATAATAGGTAAGAGATATATCGTGGCGGATATAAGAAATTTGTATTTGTTGAGGATATATCTGCTCTTTTTATGTTTTAAGATTTAATAATAAAAACAGAAAAATTATATACTGCTTGTATCAGACAAGGCGGTATTGATTTCAATATTTACAGGAGGTTTGAAAAAATGAGTCAAAACACGATTCCGTTTAACGGAACACCTGAGCAGGAAGCTGCACTCAAGGCTGTAATCGAAAAGCACAAGGGAATGAAAGGAGCCACAATTCCTGTTCTTCACGAAGCTCAGAACATTTACGGTTACCTTCCGATTGAGGTTCAGGAGATGATTTCAGATGGTCTTAATGTTCCTTTGGCAGAGATATATGGTATTGTTACCTTTTATGCTCAGTTCTCTCTTAACCCTAAGGGCAAGTATCAGATAGGTGTGTGCTTGGGAACTGCGTGCTATGTTAAAGGTTCGGGCGATATTCTTGAAAAGGTTAAAGAAATTCTCGGAATTGATGTCGGCGAATGTACCCCTGACGGAAAGTTCTCTATTGATGCAACACGTTGTATCGGTGCTTGCGGATTGGCACCTGTTATGACAATCAATGATGAGGTTTACGGCAGACTTACAGTAGACGAGATTGAAGGCATACTTAAAAAGTATGAATAATAATGAAAGAGTTATCGTTACATATTCTTGATATTATGCAAAATTCCATTGTTGCAGGGGCTGACCTTGTTCAGCTCGACATAGTGGAGGATATAAAAAAAGATATTTTGATGTTTTCCGTTAAGGACAACGGCAAGGGAATGTCGGAGGAAATGGCAAAGGCTGTTATAGACCCCTTTGTTACAGGCAGAACCACGAGAAAGGTCGGTATGGGGATACCTCTTCTTAAAAATGCCGCTGAGAATACAGGCGGAAAAATCGAACTGACCTCAAAGGAGGGGGTTGGGACCGAAATCACAGCGTATTTCGGTTACAGTCACATTGACAGGCAACCTCTCGGGAATGTTGCCGAAACAATGCTTGGGGTTATTACTTCATATGAGAATGTGGATTTTTTATTTTCCCACAAGGTAGACGACAAGGAATTTAAGTTTGACACACGCGAGATAAAAGAAATTCTCGGAGGTGTGTCGCTGACACAGCCTGAGGTTATTCTGTGGCTGAGTGATTTTCTGAAAGAAAATGAGTCGGAACTTTATTCATAATTTACCCATTTTAAATAAAACAGCGAAAGGAGTTTGAAAGATATGAAAAGCTTAGCGGATCTTGAAGCAATAAGAAATCAGATGCTTGAAAAGGTTACTCTCAGAAAAGAGGGTGAAGACGAAATTCGTATAGTTGTCGGTATGGCTACTTGCGGTATTGCCGCAGGTGCACGTCCTGTTATGAATGCGTTTATGGAAGAGGTTGCAAAGCGTAAGCTTGCAAATGTAACTATTGCACAGACAGGATGTATAGGTATGTGCCGTCTTGAGCCTATCGTTGAGGTTTATAAGCCTGGCGAGGAAAAGGTTACATATGTTAAAATGACGGCAGAAAAGGCAGCAAAGGTTGTTGCGGAACATATTGTAAATGATAAGGTTGTTGCTGAATATACAATAGGCGCTAACGAATAATCAATATTGTATTGATTAGGGTGAAATAACAGAAAGGAATTGATATTAAATGGATATAGCCAGAAGTCACGTCCTCATTTGCGGCGGTACAGGTTGTACGTCTTCAAAAAGCGATCAGATTGCTGCAAAGATGGAGGCTAAAATCAAGAGCGAAGGTCTTGATAAGGAAGTAAAAGTTGTGCAGACAGGCTGTTTTGGTCTTTGTGCATTGGGACCAATTATGGTAGTTTATCCCGAAGGTGCTTTTTACAGCAAGGTAACCGTTGACGATGTTGACGAAATCGTAGAAGAGCATCTGTTAAAGGGACGTATAGTAAAAAGACTTCTCTATGATGAAACAATCGCAGAGAATGAAGAAATTAAGAGCTTGAATGAGGTTAATTTCTATAAGAAACAAAAGAGAGTTGCTCTCCGTAACTGCGGTGTTATCGACCCTGAGAATATAGACGAGTACATAGCATTTGACGGATACAAGGCACTTGGTAAGGTTCTTACCGAAATGACACCTGAACAGGTTATAGAAACAATTAAGGCATCAGGCCTCAGAGGCCGCGGCGGTGCAGGCTTCCCGACAGGTATGAAGTGGGATTTCACCGCAAAGGCAGAGGGCGACCAGAAGTATGTTGCTTGTAACGCTGACGAAGGCGACCCTGGTGCATTTATGGACAGAAGTGTGCTTGAGGGCGACCCTCACAGCGTTATTGAGGCAATGGCTATTGCCGCTTATGCAGTAGGAGCAAATCAGGGATTTATTTATATTCGTGCTGAGTATCCTATCGCAGTACAAAGACTTAACATAGCTATCAAGCAGGCAAAAGAATACGGCTTGCTGGGTAACAATATATTCGGTACAGACTTCTCATTCGACTTAGAACTTCGCCTTGGTGCAGGTGCTTTCGTATGCGGTGAGGAAACTGCACTTCTTACATCTATCGAAGGTAAACGTGGTGAGCCTCGTCCTCGTCCTCCGTTCCCTGCTGTTAAGGGTCTTTGGATGAAGCCGACCTTGCTCAACAACGTTGAAACATATGCTAACATCTGTCAGATTATCTTAAATGGTGCAGATTGGTTCAGCAGTATCGGTACCGAAAAGAGTAAGGGTACTAAGGTATTCGCTCTCGGTGGTAAGATTAACAATACAGGTCTTGTTGAAATTCCTATGGGTACAACACTTCGTGAAATCGTTGAAGAAATCGGCGGCGGATGTCCTAACGGCAAAAAGTTTAAAGCCGCTCAGACAGGTGGCCCTTCAGGCGGTTGTATTCCTGCAAGCCTCATTGATACACCGATAGACTACGACTCACTTATTGCAATAGGTTCAATGATGGGTTCGGGCGGTCTTATCGTTATGGACGAAGACAACTGTATGGTTGATATTGCTAAGTTCTTCCTTGAATTTACCGTTGACGAATCCTGCGGTAAGTGTACTCCGTGCCGTATTGGTACAAAGCGTCTTTACGAAATCCTTGACAAGATTACAAAGGGTCAGGGAACGATGGAAGACCTCGACAAACTTGAGGAACTCAGTAACAGTATTAAAACAGGTTCTCTCTGCGGACTTGGTCAGAGTGCTCCTAACCCTGTTCTTTCAACACTCAGATACTTCAGAGATGAGTATGAGGCACACGTTAAGGAAAAGAGATGTCCTGCAGGCGTATGTAAAGACCTTCTCAGCTACTCAATTATTGCTGATAAGTGTAAGGGCTGTAGTGCTTGTTCAAGAAAATGTCCTGTTGGTGCTATCAGCGGTGAGATTAAGAGCCCGTTTGTGATAGACTCAAATAAATGTATTAAGTGCGGAGCTTGTATGGATACTTGTAAGTTCGGTGCAATAGAGAAGAAATAAGGAAAGGGGAATGACTGATATGGAAAATGTTAATATAAAAATAAACGGACAGAGTATGAGTGTTCCTGCTGACTATACTATTCTTCAGGCGGCACGTGAAGCAGGTATAAATATACCTACACTTTGCTACTTAAAGGACGTAAGCCAGACAGGTTCTTGCAGAATGTGTGTTGTTGAGGTTAAAGGTGCAAGAAACCTTCAGGCTGCTTGTGTTTACCCTGTGTCTGAGGGACTTGAGGTTATGACCAATACTGCAAAGGTTCGTGCTTCAAGAAAAACAACTCTCGAACTCTTGCTTTCAAATCACGACAGAAAATGTCTTACCTGTGTAAGAAATCGTAACTGTGAACTCCAGGCTCTCTCTGATGAACTTGGCGTTACAGATATCACTTATGAAGGATATCGCACAGAACACGAAATTGACGAGGTTTCTCCGTCAATTATCCGTGATAACAACAAATGTATTTTATGCCGTCGTTGCGTAAGTGCTTGTAAGAACATTCAAACAGTTGCAGTTATTGATGCTACCGAGCGTGGCTTTAATACAAAGATTGCATCACCATTTAATAAATCACTTGCTGAAGTGCCTTGCGTAAACTGTGGTCAGTGTATAGTTGCCTGTCCTGTTGGTGCTTTGCGTGAGAAGGACAATACGGACTTGGTATGGGAGGCAATTGCTGATCCCGAGAAGGTTGTTATTATTCAGACTGCTCCTGCTGTTCGTGCAGCATTGGGTGAAGAGTTTGGCTTACCTATCGGTACCGCTGTTACAGGCAAAATGGTGTCGGCTATCAAAGGTCTTGGCGTTGACTATGTATTTGATACAGATACAGGAGCTGACCTTACTATAATGGAAGAGGGAACTGAGCTTCTTGAGAGAATTCAAAATGGCGGTAAGCTTCCTATGATTACATCTTGCAGCCCAGGTTGGATTAAGTTCTGTGAACATAATTTCCCTGACTTCCTTGATAACCTTTCAAGCTGTAAGTCGCCTCACCAGATGTTTGGTGCTGTTCTTAAAACATATTGGGCTGAAAAGCAGGGTATTGACCCTAAGAACATTGTCAATGTATCTGTTATGCCTTGTGTAGCTAAGAAGTTTGAGTGTGGCAGAGAAGAGATGGAGGTAAACGGCAACAGAGATGTTGATGTTGTTATTTCCACACGTGAGCTTGCACGTATGATTAAGCAATCAGGTATACAGTTCAACGAACTTCCTGAGATTAAGTTTGATACTCCGTTTGAAGAAGCAAGTGGTGCGGGTGTTATATTTGGTGTCACAGGCGGTGTTATGGAGGCGGCTCTCCGTACAGTTGCCGATGTTTTAACAGGCGAGGAGCTTGAAAATATAGATTATCACCAGGTTAGAGGTATTGATGGTATTAAGGAAGCAACAGTTAAGATTGGCGACAAGGAAGTCAGAGCCGCTATTGTTCACGGTCTTGGCAATGCAAGAAAACTCCTTAACAGTATTCGTGAAGGAAAAGCCGATTATGACTTTATTGAAGTAATGGCTTGCCCGGGCGGATGTGTAACAGGTGGCGGACAGCCTATCGTTCCTGCCCGTGTTCATATGGTAACAAATGTTAAGGCTGAACGTGCAAAGGCTATTTACAGCGAGGATGAAAAGTCGGCTATCCGTAAGAGCCACAAAAATCCTGATATAACTAAGTTATATGACGAATTCCTTGAAAAGCCGGGTAGCCATAAGGCACACGAGCTGTTGCATACACATTACACAGCAAGACCTAAGTTTTAATTGACTAAGCTTTATATAATATGTAATAAAACAAATGGGACCTGTTTCGAGGTCCCATTTGTTGCATATTGAGCCTGCGTGATTCTGTGGTTTTAAAATATGTTTACCTTATATTCTGTCAGCCACACATTTATCATATACAAATATGCCATTATCTGCGGAAAGTTCATCAACTGACCATACCAAGGGCGAGTGAATATTGCCCCCTCGGTGCCGTATATCTCTTGAACTTTTTTTCTGTTTATAATTTCCCAGATTGGTGCTTCTTTTATCTTCAGCAGAGCTTCCATATCCGCCTTCACGTGATTTATATACGCAGGGTGATGGCTTTTTGGATACGGACTTTTCTTTCGCTCGATTATTTCGTCAGGTAAAATTCCGCTAAAAGCAAGGCGTAACAGTCCCTTTTCACGTCCGTGATAAGCTTTTATTTCCCAAGGAATATTAAACGCATACTCCATAATTCTGTGATCGCAGAACGGAACTCTGACTTCAAGCCCGTTATACATAGACATCCTGTCCTTGCGGTCCAACAGAGTTTGCATAAACCATTTAAGATTTAGCATTGTGACTTCTTTTATTCTGCTGTCTGTTTTATTCTCATAACCTGTTTTCGGAGTATTTCTTACTGTGTCGGCGTATCGGCTGTATACATATTCCGTCGGATTTTTGATAGGAAGTGTATCTGTTATCAAATCGGATTTGATTTTAGTATTTCCGCTCCAAGGGAAATCATCTGCAAACAGAACCTCAGGATTGGAGTACCAGGGGTATCCGCCGAAAATTTCGTCTGCGCATTCACCTGATAAGGCGACGGTATGAGTCTTCTTTACCTCACGACAGAATAGCAAAAGTGAGGAGTCAACATCTGCCATCCCTGGTAAATCTCTTGCTAATGTTGCATCATACAATGCACTTGCAACATCATCATTATCCAATATTACTTTTTTATGTGACGATTTTATATTATTTCTCATTATATCTATATAATGGTCATCACTATTTGGCTGAAAATAATTAGCCTTAAAATATTTTTCGTTGTCGGTGTAGTCTACGGAATATGTGGTGAGTACCTTGCCCTCAGCTCTGTATTTTTGGGATGCAACTGATGAAATTATGCTTGAATCCAAACCTCCCGACAGGAAACAACAGAGGGGAACATCAGATACCAACTGTCTGTTAATGGAATCAAGCAAAAGACTTCGGATATGTTCAACTGTTTCTTCGGGAGAGTCGGTATGCTCCTTTGCCGATATGGACCAATATGTTTTAAGTTTAAGTCCATCTGATGAGAATGTTCCGCATTCGCCGGGCTTTAATTCTTTAACATCATTAAATGCAGACGCACCGGGAGTCCGCCCTGGACCTATCAATATTACCTCGGCAATACCATTTCTGTCCACACGTGAGCTTACCTTTGGATTTGCAAGCAGAGTCTTAATTTCTGAGCCGAACACAATGCCGCCGTCATATATATGGAAGAAAAATGGTTTAACACCTGCTCGGTCACGAGCGATAAAAAGGGTTTTAGTTTGTTTGTCATATACGGCAAATGCGAAAATTCCGTTTAACTTATGTAAACAATCTTCTCCCCAATGGATGTATGCTGTGAGTAAAACCTCTGTGTCTGAATGTCCTGTAAACCTATACCCAAAGTTAATCAATTCCTTGCGAATATCTTCGGTGTTGTATAACTCTCCATTAT
Source organism: uncultured Ruminococcus sp. (assembly GCA_902760955.1). Lineage (GTDB taxonomy): Bacteria > Bacillota > Clostridia > Monoglobales > Monoglobaceae > UMGS1820. The sequence goes on from CACWIG010000029.1 coordinate 21,258, forward strand.
ATACTATAATATATTCTCTGCCGTCAACTGTTTTATACATTGGCTGTTTTCCGTTTTCGATATCTACAACCGCTAAACGACGATGAATAAGAACAACATTGTCGGATATATACATTCCGCTGTCATCGGGACCGCGTCTTGATAGTGTCTCGGACATTGAATTGTATATTCTTTCGTTATTCTTTATATTATTTTTAAAATCAAGCCATCCTGCTATTCCACACATAATTTATCATCCTTTCATACATAAAGCTCTATAATTATTCTATGCATAGTATAATTATTGGTGATAGAATAAAAAATAGTATAAAAAAACGAATAAACCTACAATATATAGGATGAGTGACAAAAAAATATAAAAAAACGAAAAAAAGTGTTGACAAAAGAGGAATAAGATGATATACTGTGTAAGCTGTCAGAAGCGAGACAACGTCTTAGAGACAAGTGTGAAAATAATTTAAAAAAGTTGAAAAAAGCACTTGACAAAGGCGAGTAAGTATGATATACTGACAAAGTTGTGTCGCTCAAAGGAAGCGAGCCTGGTCGAAAGTTTTTTGAAAAAGTTGAAAAAAATACTTGACAAACTAAAGACAAGGTGATATAATGAATAAGCTGTCCTTGAGAGAGATAGCCCGCGAGAGCGGAAGTGATGTTTGAAAAGTAAA
>CACWIG010000030.1 GCA_902760955.1 uncultured Ruminococcus sp.
AAAAGCGAACCATACCTGTATATCTTCAGCCTGCAGCAGCAGGATTGGGAAATTCTCTTGGCGAGAGCGAGTACGAGGAACTTGAGCTGGATGTGCCTGAAGGTGCTGATGCCGGTATCAGAATTTCGGGTGACAGTATGGAGCCGATTATCAAAGACGGTGAAATTGTTTTTATCAAATTTCAGCCGCAGGTTTTGGGTGACCAGACAGGTATATTTGTTTTAAATGGTGAGGCATATTGCAAGAGGCTGGAGTACAGAGGCGGCGAGGCATATCTGTGTTCCTATAACGCAAAGTATTCACCCATACACATTGTTGAGTCAGACAACCTGCGTGTTATCGGACGTGTATTGCTCTGATGCAATTTTTCTTAAGCCCTCAATAAGTTTTTCTTTTCCGTCAAGGTGCATAGTTTCGAGAATTAGTATAGATTCTTGAATTGTATCTTTACGGAAAAGACCCATTTTCCATAAATCCGTAATAGTTTGGTTTTGAGCAATCCTGCTGTACGGATTATTTTTTTCGGCGGTAACAACTATGTCAAATTCAGCAGGCAGTCTGTTGCTGTTGCCCTTTATGTTTTCGTTGGAAAAAAGTATGTATTCGCTGTTTCCGTCATTGCCTGCAATGCGGTAGGAACGCGGTTCGTCGTAGAACTGCCGTATCAGCTCAATGCACAGACATACTATGTTGCGGAAGGCATCATATCCCTCTGAAATCATATCCCGTGACAGCTTTTCTCCTGCCTGTTGCAAAGCCACAATGGCAGAGTATGCAGTTACGCCGCCTGTAACATTTCCCTGCTGAAAGTCCATATTTCCCGATACTTCTTTCAGCTCGTCTATTTTATTCTGCCTGTGCTGAATAATGAATGAATGTAGAGGTTTTGCCTGAAGTTCTCGTACGTTTTCGTCGTTGACCGAGCCTGCAACGTGGATGATATCTTTTGAAAGGTCGGTCAGTTCGTATTCGTTAAGACCGCCGTTGTCCTTTATCATAAAACGTGTCTTGCCCGAAATCATAGCATTTTTGCTTATTATCGCATCAAGTTTGTCTATATACATCTGTGGATTTTTTATAATATCCACAAGTCCGAAGCCAACGGGGCTGTCCTCGTCAGGATAAAGAACATCCATTACAAAGGGATATTTGCCGTGGTCGTAAAGTCCGTTATCACCTCTGTCCTCAGATGCGTCTAAAATAATGTTGTCAAAGAATTTAATCAGTTCAACTGTTTGTCGGTTACCTCTTTGCTTTTTGTAATAGCAATCAATTATCAGAGTTTTATCCTTTAAAACGTCATTCTTTCTCTCGCCATCAATGTCGTTATATACTTGTGCCTCTAATGCGTTGTCGCCTGTAAATTTGTCGGCATATTGCGGATAGGTTTCTTTCAGCGAGTCATTGTCGCACAGGGCGGTAACAAACAAAAATTTGCTGTCTTGAATATTTGTTATTCCAGGTTCCCAAAAGAGGTTCAACAAATCAATTTTCTTAATGTCAATGTCACCTCTGTTGCCCCACAGCTTAGGATTATAAAATACTCCGTAGCAAGATGCACCATTTTTCAGTTTATACCACCAAGCGCGGTTGTAAGTCCGTTTAAAACCGCACAGGTCTAATTGGAGCGGAAGTATTTTTGTGAAGGTTTCGGCTGTTTCGCGGTCGTTTTCTTCACGCTCAAGTATGTTTGGCTCAGGATAATTGTCCATTGCGTCGGCGTGCTTGTTAGCGATTACATTAAAAAGATATGGAGTTGTAGGCTCGTCAATTTCCATTTTGTTAGAGTTGTATCTCGATTTAAACCAACGATTGTTGTCGATAATTCTTCTGTCAAACTCTTGTTTGTGTTCTTTGTATAAGGTAAAACATTCTGTTATTTTTGAAAAAAATTCAGGTTTTATTTTTCCGTTGTAAGAAGTAGTAAGCATATTATTCACCCTCCGATGTAGTTAATTGTGATAATTGATTTTTAATAGTATTAATTTCGGACAAAATATCATAGCCGTTTACCATAACTTTGTCGCCTGTAAGCCACAACTGTCCATTGTCCTCCCAAAATGTTATAAAAGGCTTGTAGCCCACAAGTCCCATATTGGCATAACTTTCGTTTTTCTCAATTTTAAATGAACCATTTGTGTATTCAACGCCGTTAATAATTTTTTTGCCACTGCCGTTGCCTGAACCGAAAATCATATAGGCGGTTCCGTCATTTGCAACAGCCATTCCCAATTTTTGATAACGAGTGCCGTTCTTGTCCTGCATAACTTTTATTCCTGTTTTGTCAATATTGGCAAACACGCCTCCGCCTTTGCCGTTGTACGAGTCCATATCTGTTCCGATTATGGTAGAAGAAAAAATTTCAGAGCTTTCCATAAGCCCTTTAAATACAGCGTTGCCATCGCTGTTAATACTGACAGTCGGTTCGCCTGAATCATTGTATAACTCAAAGGTGAACTTGCCTGTGCTTTTGTTGTATGAGGCACAGAAACGCTCTTGGTATCTGTCGCTGATTGATATTTCCGAACCGCTGATAGACAGCGTTCCGTTGTTGTCAGCAACTTTTACGTTACCTGTGTCCACAGTTCCGCAGACCAGCTTATCTGCTGTCAATGCACCGATTTGTGCGTTGCTGATTTTGGCGTTTTCGGTCGCTATGTTTTCGGCTTTGACCGATGCTGCCTCGATGACATTTCCGCTGTCAAGATGGTTGAATATGTAGGTCAATTCATCTATAAGTGCAGTTCCCCATCTCTTAAGTGCGGTTATGTCCGCTTTGGTTTCACCGCTCAATTTTGGCGGTATTGGTGTTGTGAAGTTTGGCATAGTACCATTCCTTTCTTGGTTTAAATAATTTATTTTATGCTTTTATTTTACACGCAAAAAAGTGTCATACAATGCCACCTGAGAGTAGAGGAGGATGATACGCAGAAAATCTATGTTATGGGAATAAAAAAATCAGAACAAGCAATTTATTGCCTGTTCTGATATGATTTTATAGTATAATATTAATATTTGTTATAGCTTATGCATTTATTGTTTTAATAGGGAATGACTCTCTGATAAGAGCGCGGACAGCCTCAATGTCTGATACACTGCCATCACTTAAAAGCTGAGCACCGATATTACCGAGTGCGGTTGCCTCAATGGGACCTGCATAAACGGTTTTGCCTGTTTCCTTTGCGGTAAGCTCATTTAAATATCCGTCCTGACAGCCGCCGCCCACAATTCTGATGCTCTCATATTTTCTGCCGAGAATTTTCTCTAAAGATTTTACAAATGTATCATAGCACTTTGCAAGGCTCACATATGCACACTGCATAACCTCACCGATTGACTCAGGAACCTTCTGATTTGTGTCAGTACAATAACTCTTTATTGCTTCAATCATACTCTTAGGAGCCAAAAATCTCTTGTCATTAACATTTACAACAGAGCCAAAGTCAGCGTTTGCTCTTGCCATCTGTTCAAGGTCGTTGAATGAATATTCATCATTTAGCTCTCTTTTGATTGACTGAATAATCCACAACCCCATAATGTTCTTGAGATAGCGAATACGGAAACCAACACCGCCCTCGTTGCTGAGGTTTTCGGCAAAACTTTCTTTTGTGCAAATAGGTTCTTCACATTCCACACCCATAAGTGACCAAGTACCTGAACTTATGTATACGCCCTCGCTGTTTTCCATAGGAACAGCCAAGACTGCACTTGCAGTATCGTGACAGCCCGGCAGAATAACATCACAATTAAAGCCAACTTCGTCTGCGATTTCCTTGGTAAACTCTCCCAACTTAGAGGTAGGAGCGGCAAGCTTTGTGAAAAGTTTTTCGGGCAGGCCGAGCTTTTTGATAAGGTCCATATCCCAATCTCTTGCCGATGCATCCAAAAGACCGCTTGTGCTGGCAATTGTGTACTCGTTCTGCATCTGTCCGCTTAATAAATAGCTGAAGTAACAGGGCAAGAACAGCATATTTTCAGCAGCTTCAAAATACTCGGGGTTTTGCTCTTTAACAGCCATAAACTGAAAGATTGTGTTAAAGCTCTCTTCCTGTATACCTGTTTTGGCATATAAGTCTTCTTTAGAAATTGCATTTGCATAAACCTTTTCGGGAATACCGTCTGTTCTTGAGTCGCGGTATGCCACGGTATCGCCGATAATTTTGTTATCTTTGTCCAAAAGTACAAAGTCAACACCCCAGGTATCAATGCCCATTGATGAAGGGATTTTGCCCATTTCCGCACATTTTTTAAGACCTGTTTTTATCTCGTTGAAAAGTCTGTCTATATTCCAACAGAGATGACCGTTCCTTTCATCAAGATAGTTTTTAAAACGATAAACTTCTTCCAAAACAATTTTTCCATCTTGAATTGATGCTAAAATGTGTCTTCCGCTTGAAGCGCCAAAGTCTATTGCAAGATAGTATTTCATAAAAAATTCTCCTTTTGGCTAACGCCGGTATATATTGACAAGTTAAGCTAATATTATTATACTATAAAAAGTTAAAATTTCAATATTTTTTATATAATTATTGAAAAAAATTATAAAAAGGAAGTAAAAAATAATGGGGATAATAGAACTTATATCATTATCAATAGGACTTTCTATGGATGCTTTTGCCGTAGCTGTGTGTAAGGGTCTTGCTTTGCCGAAAGTCAAAGTAAAACATATGGCGGTTGTGGGATTGTGGTTTGGCTTTTTTCAGGGGTTGATGCCTGCAATCGGATATTTGTTGGGCAGTCGCTTCAGCGACAAGATATCTGCGGTTGACCATTGGATAGCGTTTATTCTGCTTGGCTTGATAGGTGCCAATATGATAAAAGAAGCACTCTCAGGTGAGGAAGAAAAGGCAGACCCAAATTTGTCGTTTGCCGCTATGCTGCCCCTTGCAATCGCAACAAGCATAGATGCTCTTGCGGTTGGTGTAACACTTGCTTTTTTGGAAGTTGATTTGTTGTTCTCTGTTTTTGCAATAGGAATTATTACTTTTGTAATTTCGGCAACAGGAGTAAAAATAGGAAACGTATTCGGTGTAAAATATAAGTCTAAGGCAGAGTTTGCAGGGGGAGCCATTCTCATTATATTGGGAATAAAGACATTGGTTGAGCATTTGTTTTTCTAATCAAAGTTAACATATTGTTCATTTTTATGTTACAGATTATTCACCACAAAAATTTTTAAATGGTATATAATAAGCTTGCAATCGAAAAAGAGATTGCATTGCAAATACATAACTCCCTCCCTTGAGGTTCGTTCCCCAAACGAACCTCTTTTTATGTTTAAAGGGTGCTTTTTACTGCAAAAATAGAATAAAATATTACAAATAAAAAATTTTTTTGAAAAAATACTTGAAAAAAATGCATATATGTGATACAATGGAGCGTACTGAGTAACAAATATGATTATTAGGATTGTATTTAAAATACAAGGAGGAAAAGAAATGTTTTTAACTTTAACCATTATCCACGTTATAATTTCCGTTATACTTATTGTTGTTGTTCTTATGCAACACGGAAAACAGCAGGGACTGTCGGGAGCTATTGCAGGCGGTGCGGAAACTTTCTTTGGAAAGAACAAGGGCAGAACAATCGATGCAATGCTTAAGAAGTTCACAGCAGTTGTTGCTATTTTGTTTGTAATCAGCTCATTGGCACTTACAGCAGTTGCTGTAAAAGACGCAAAGAGCGCTGCAGAAGCAGAAACAGCTCAGGAGCAGACAGCAGACACAGAGGGACAGCAAGATGTTATGTATACTCTTGATGATGAGGGCAATATGGTAGATGCAGACGGCAATATTGTAGCAACAGCAGATGAACTTGCTGAGGCTCAGGCGGCTCAGGAAGCTGAGAATGCAGAGAACCCTGAAAATGCAGAAGAAACTGAGAACGCTGAAAGCGAAGAAAATGCAGAAGCTACTCCTGCTGAATAATTTATTGTAATAAGAAATGACGGACAGCAGTTAAATGTTGTCCGTTTTTTATTGTTGAGGTGATGAAGGTGAGCTTAAAAAATTGTATAGGTCATTTTAAAACAATAACAAAGCACAGACATATGGTGATTTCACACAGCAAAAAAGCGGGAATTTTATTTCAAGGGTTAAGACACGACCTGTCAAAGTACGGACCTACGGAATTTAGTGCAGGGGTAAAATTCTATACAGGCGATAAAAGTCCTAACGAAGGTGAGAGAAGAGCCTACGGATATTCAAAAGCGTGGCTTCATCACAAGGGCAGAAACAAGCATCACTTTGAATATTGGACGGACTATAATACTGTGACGCATAAAGTAACACCGGTGCCTATGCCTAAAAAATATATTGCGGAAATGTTTTGCGACAGGGTTGCGGCAAGCAAGATATATCAGGGTAAAAACTATACACAACAGCACCCGTTGGAATATTTTATGAGGGCTAAGGCAACAAGGTTCATTCATCAGGAAACATCAGATATTTTAGAAGACTTGTTGGTGACATTGGCAGAACAAGGCGAGGACGCCGCATTCCGTAAAATCAGAAGAATGTTAAAGTAGAGGAATATGCTTATTTTATAAGGTCTTTGATAACTTCTCCGCCGATAATAAGTCCCACAACTGACGGCACAAAGGCACAGGAGGCAGGTGCATTGCGTGATGCAGAGCCGTTGTCTGCTGAGTCGGCAACAAGTTTCTTTGCAGGCTCTTTGGAATATACGACTTTAAGGCTTTTAACCTCTCTTTTTTTTAATTCGTATCGCATAACCTTTGCAAGAGGACATACGGATGTCTTGTATATGTCCGCAACCTCAAACATAGTCGGGTCAAGCTTATTCCCTGCACCCATTGAGCTTATTATGGGAACATTTGCAGCCTTCGCATTGACAATAAGTGCGATTTTTCCCGTTACTGTATCAATAGCATCTACTATATAATCATAGCAAGACAAGTCAAATTGACTCTCTGTTTCGGGCATATAAAATATCTGATATGTTCTTACAATGCAGTTTGGGTTTATGTCTAAAATTCTCTCTTTGGCAACCTCTACCTTAGGCATTCCCACAGTTGAGTTAAGAGCAATAATCTGACGGTTTATGTTAGATGCCGAAACAACATCATTATCAATCAAATCAAGGGAGCCGACACCTGAGCGGGCAAGGGCTTCAACTGTATAACCGCCGACTCCACCCACGCCGAAAACGGCAACTCTTGACTTTGATAGTTTTTCCATAGCGTCTTTACCAAAGAGCAATTCTGTTCGCGAAAATTGATTTGTCATATTTCCTCCAAAGAAAAGTTTTTAGTCGTTTATAAAACGTAAAAATTTGCGTATTATCAATTCAAAATAATTTTAATGAATAATTGCCCTATGCCCATACAATCGCCAAGCCCGATTGCAAAGAAAAAATTATTTTGAATTTGTAGGGGACGGCGTCCCCGACGTCCCGAAACACACCTACGAACGTGATTGTTGTAAAATTCACATCCGTAGGGCAGGGGCTTGCTCCTGCCGGCGTATTTCGACTCCTCCTGCGTAATGTATGGGCGATTCACGAATCACCCGTATGTGCGTGTCTGCAATAGGCTCCCTTGTGTATTGTAGGGGACGGCGTCCCCGACGTCCCGTTTGTCAGCGCTAGCTGACTAAAGAATTGGCAACGATGTTCCGCAATTTAGCGTTTTCACATTTTACAATCATCTAAAAGTTTTTTATCAAATTATAAACCTATTATTTAACTATGTCAACCAAATAATATTTTTATAAATTTTCTAATATATTTACTTAGAAAAGAAATTTGTAAACAAGCTATTAATTTTTTTACATTTAATTGACAGTACGCTGTTGATATGATATAATTTGACATAAAATGACTAAGTGTATACTGTGCTGGAGGTGTCTTAATGGGGGTAACATTAGGCATAGATATAGGTTCAACTACAACAAAGTTAGTTGTATTGGACGGAGAAAAAGTTTTATACAATAAATATAAAAGGCATCTGTCGCGTGTAAGACAAACAACGGTAGAAATGCTTATGGATATGCAGAAAGAGATTGATATAGATGATGTATCTGTTTCAATATCAGGCTCTGCAGGAATGGGCGTTGCCGAGGCAACGGGCATAGAGTTTATACAGGAGGTATATGCAACGGGAGAGGTTGTGTATAAGCTGGCTCCTGACACCAATGTTGTTATAGAGCTTGGCGGTGAAGATGCAAAGGTTATATTCTATGACGGCGGAGTTGACGAGAGAATGAACGGAACCTGTGCGGGCGGTACGGGTGCTTTTATTGATCAAATGGCAGTTTTGCTGGATATGACAGTTGATGAGATGGATAAGGCGAGCCTTGAGGCGAAAAAGCTGTATCCCATAGCATCAAGATGCGGTGTTTTTGCAAAGACGGATATTCAGCCCCTCTTAAATCAGGGGGCAAATAAGTCGGACATTGCTGCAAGCATATTCCAAGCCGTTGTAAATCAAACCATAACAGGACTTATACAAGGCAGAAAGGTCGAGGGCAAGGTTATGTTCTTAGGCGGTCCTCTATATTACTGCGACGGCTTGAAGAAGAGATTTTATGAAACCTTGAAGCTGACAGAAGAAACGGCAATATTCCCTGAATATGCTCTTTATGCGGTAGCTATGGGTGCCGCTATGCACGCACAAAAGCTTGCACCTAAAAAGATTAACGAGATAATTGATATGCTAAAGAACAGCGAGAAGCAGGAGGATAACTTAACCGACAGGCTTGCTCCTTTCTTTGCTGATGATGCAGAATATAAAGAGTTTAAAGACAGACATTCAAAGGCGACAGTTAAAACAATAGATATACAAGAATACAATGGTAAGGCTTGGCTTGGTATAGATTGCGGAAGTACAACAACCAAGGTTGTATTAATAGCAGAGGATAAATCTATTCTCTATACATATTACAGCTCAAATTTGGGAAACCCCGTTGAGATAATAAGACAACAGCTTAGCGAAATTTACAAAATTTGCGGAGACAGAATTGAGATATGCGGAAGTGCAGTTACAGGCTATGGTGAAGAACTGATAAAGCACGCGTTCCATATTGACGAAGGAATTGTCGAAACAATAGCACATTATACTGCGGCAAAATTCTTTCAGCCTGATGTTGATTTTATATTGGATATAGGCGGTCAGGATATTAAGTGCTTCAGAATAAGAAATAACAGCATTGACAGCATAATGCTGAATGAGGCTTGTTCGTCAGGGTGCGGCTCCTTTATCGAAACCTTTGCCAAAGCAATGGGATATAACGTTGCAGACTTTGCGGCACTTGGACTTGGGTCAAAAGCACCTGTTAATTTAGGCTCAAGATGTACAGTATTTATGAATTCGTCAGTTAAGCAATCCCAAAAGGACGGTGCCTCGGTTGAGGACATATCGGCAGGACTGTCGGTCAGTGTTGTAAAGAATGCCATATATAAAGTTATCCGCGCGACTTCGCCAAAGGAATTGGGCGAGAAGATAGTTGTTCAGGGGGGAACATTCTATAATGATGCTGTGCTGAGAGCCTTTGAGATGGAAATCGGTGCAGAGGTTATACGCCCTGAAATTGCAGGTCTTATGGGTGCATACGGAGCGGCACTTCACAGTATGAGATTTAGTGAGAGCAGTATACTTGATGCCGAAGGCGTTAAAGGCTTTTCGCATAAATCTGACAGTGCTGTTTGCAATGGCTGTGCAAATCATTGCCATCTGACAATAAACAGGTTTGCAGATGGCGAAAAATTTATTTCGGGAAACCAATGCGAAAAGGGATTGGGAATAAAGAAGACAGAGGAGTTACCGAACCTTTATGCGTGGAAGAGAGAATATTTAGACAGCCTTAAGCCAATGTCGGGCAAAAGAGGCAAAATCGGTCTGCCTATGGCGTTGTCAATGTATGAATTTGCACCGCTGTGGTACAAGCTGTTTTGCGAGTTAGGCTTTGAAGTGCATTTTTCGGCACAATCAAATCGTGCAACATACGAAAAGGGTCAGTTTACAATTCCCTCCGATACGGCTTGCTATCCCGCAAAAATAATGCACGGACATATGCTTGAACTTATAGAAAAGGGCGTAGATAAAATCTTTTATCCAAGCCTTACCTATAACATTGACGAAAAGGCAGGGGACAACCATTATAATTGTCCTGTTGTCGCATATTATGCGTCACTCCTTGACGGGAATATGGAACAGCTTAAAGATGTTTCGTTTTTGTATCCGTATCTGAATGTAGATAATCCAAAGGCACTTACGCACACTCTTTGGAAAAATATTAAATTATTTGATAAATCTATTACAAAATCAGAGCTTAGCAAAGCCGTAAAAAAAGCCTATGAGGCATATGATGAATATAAGGCAAAGGTTCGTCAAGAGGGAGAGAGGGCGCTGAAATATGCAAGAGAGCATAATAAGCGAATAATGATTTTGGCAGGCCGTCCCTATCACATTGACCCTGAAATCGGACACGGCATAGACAAACTTGCCGTATCTCTCGGCTTTGTTGTTGTAAGCGAGGACAGCATTTGCCATCTTGCACCTGTCCAATATGTAAAGGTTCTTGACCAATGGACATTCCATTCAAGGTTGTATAGAAGTGCAAGATATGCGGTAGAGCATAGGGATGCAGAACTTGTTCAGCTTGTGTCCTTCGGTTGCGGAGTTGATGCCATCACAACTGATGAGGTAAGGTCGATATTAGAGGATGGCAACAAGCATTATACTCAAATAAAGATAGACGAGATTACAAATCTTGGTGCAGTTAAAATAAGACTTCGCAGTTTAATAGGCGCTCTTGAGGATGGTGAAGAAAATGCAAGATAAAAGTTTTGTTCCGTTTACCGAGGAAATGAAAAAGGATTATACCATACTTGTTCCCAATATGCTTCCGACTCACTTTAAGTTGATGATCAGCATATTTAAAACCCACGGTTTTAATATGGAGTTATTGGAAACGTCGGGGCCTGAGATAGCCGAAACGGGACTTAAATATACTCATAACGATACCTGCTATCCTGCGATTTTGGTTATAGGGCAGTTTATGCAGGCGTTGCTGTCGGGAAAGTATGACACACATAAGACGGCACTAATAATGTTCCAGACAGGCGGCGGCTGCCGTGCGTCCAACTATATATCCCTTATCAGAAAGGCGTTGAAAAAAGCAGGAATGGAGTATATTCCCGTTATATCGTTCAGCCTTGCAGGTATAGAGAATCACCCTGGGTTTAAGCTGTCTGTGGGAATGCTCCGCAGTATGATGTATGCAGTATACTATGGCGATTTGCTGATGAGCCTTACCAATCAGGTAAAGCCCTATGAGATAAACAAGGGCGACGCAGAGAGACTTTCTGAAAAGTGGACGGCAAGATTGGGCAAGGAGCTTGGTAATTCCACAAAGGTCAGATATAAGGACATAAAGAAAAACTATGTGGAAATTATAAAGGAATTTGATTTAATTAAAATGAGAAAAACGCCAAAGGTAAGGGTCGGCGTAGTGGGAGAGATTTTTGTTAAGTATTCGCCTCTCGGAAATAACGGATTAGAGAACTTTCTGGTTCAAGAGGGGGCAGAGGTTGTAGTTCCTGGATTGATAGATTTTTGTCTGTTCTCCATATACAACCAAATAATAGACTATAAGCTGTACGGAAAAGGTAAAAAGGTTTATCCATTGTATAAAATCGCTTATAATTATGTAAGTAAAAAGAAAAACGAGATAAGCGAGTTAATACAAAAGCACAGCGACTTCAAAGGCTGGACACCATTTGAGGAAATCGTACATATAGCCGATGATGTAATAAATGTAGCGGTTAAAATGGGCGAGGGTTGGCTGCTTACGGCAGAGATGTTTGAACTGTCCGAGACAGGTTGCAAGAACATAGTCTGCACACAGCCCTTTGGTTGCCTGCCAAACCACATATGTGGTAAGGGAATGATGAAGCCTATCAAGGAAATCAGACCTGATGTGAATATAGTTGCGGTGGATTATGATGCAGGGGCAAGCAGAGTAAACCAGGAAAACAGACTTAAACTGATGCTTGCGAACGCAAGGCGTTCACTTGAAGAAACTACGGTTACGGAAAACACAAAAGAACATAGTAATATTTTATATAAATAAAGTATTACTTATGCAATGGGCGGTGTAGTGCTTGGATAATTTAACACAATATATAAAAATGATAAGTGAGAAGATAGAAAAGCGTATGAACTGCGAGTTAAAGGCTTTGAACATTACGGCTTCACAAATGAGGATACTTATAGAGCTATATAATCGTGATGATGCAAAGGTTTTGATGAAAGACCTTGAAAAACGCTTTAATGTGACTCAGGCGACAATGCAGGGAATTATCTCAAGAATGGAAAAGAAGGGATATTTGCGTACTGAATATCTGATAAGCGACAAGCGTGTAAAATGCGTTATGCTGACAGACGAGGGAACAAAGCTTGCCAAGACAGCCTTAGAGAAAATTTGCGAAACCCATAAAATGATATCATCATCACTGTCAGATAAAGAAGCAGAACAGTTTAAAACCTGTATGGATAAAATATATAATGCAATAAAATAAGACCTCAATTTGAACCGACCCCAATAAGTCTAACTTTTTGGGGTCACATCAATCCGAGGTCTTTTTTTAATATCAGGCAATTGCAAAATGTGACATATTATCCGTTGGACAAAATATGTTACACACCTGCAAATGTGTAAAATTCAAAATAATTTTAATGGATAATTGCCCTTTGCCCATACAGTTGCCAAGCCCAACTGTAATGAAAAAAATATTTTGAATTTGTAGGGGACGGCGTCCCCGACGTCCCGTAACATACCTGCAAATGTGTAAAATTCAAAATAATTTTAATGGATAATTGCCCTTTGCCCATACAGTTGCCAAGCCCAACTGCAATGAAAAAAATATTTTGAATTTGTAGGGGACGGCGTCCCCGACGTCCCGCAAAGTATTTTTACAGCATCTGTTTTTATATATCCTTAGGGTGAAAGTACAAATCCGAACCTGCCAAAAACAATTAATTTAGGCATCTTTCGGCTTGTCGTCTTTGATAGGCGTCAGATTGCCGAGCATTTTAACGCAGATAAAACGTAAATTTACCTTTCAAAATCACGGTTCGGATTTATGCTATCACCCTATGCTCAATATTTATAACACCATTATTTATTGTCAATACCGCATAACTTGTGCGAGCAGAACCTGGGTTTACAACACATATGTCGCCTATATCAAGGTATCTGTTATGCGTGTGTCCGAAAACACAGATATCGGCACCGCGTTTTTTTGCCTCAGATACAACGGTGGCAGGTGACAGCTTAACGCCGTATTTGTGTCCGTGGGTAAGAAAAATCTTTTTTCCGCCAAATTCAAAAAATCTCTCATAGGGTACGTCGTGTATAAAATAGTCGTTATTGCCCAGGACGTAAGCACAAGGAATTCTCGGATAGATATACATAACCTCCTCAATGTCGCGTTGCACATCGCCTGCAAAAATAATTAAATCGGTATCGGGGTTGTCTTCTATCGCCCAACAAATGTGCGAGGACATACCGTGGCTGTCGCTGAAAATAAGTGCTTTCATATAGTTGCTCCTGAAATTATTTAAAATTTTGTCACTAAATATATTGTGCCTGCATAAATTATTATAAAGCGTTATAGATTTATAATAATACATTTATGGGAATATGTAAATAGAAAATTTAAAAAAGTCGTAAATACGGCGGTAAGGAGATTAATATGAATATAGAAGATATGATTAAGAATATGAATCCGCAGATGTTGTCAAATGCACTTAATAAAATGAACAGTATATTAAGCCCTGAACAGATGGCACAGGTGGAAAAGGCAATCAAAACAACCGATAAGGGTGAATTGAATAAAAAATTGAATAGCTTAAACACGGCTGACTTGCAAAAGGAGCTTAAAAGCAACCCTGCACTTGCAAAGCAAATGGCGAACAACCCCGAACTGATGAACAAAATAAACAGTATATTTAAAAAATAGATATGGACGGAAGTGAGAAGTGATGGCAGATGAAATGAATTTTTCGGCTGCGGCGGAAAAGCTGCAGGAGATGTTCAGCAGCGACGAGGGAAAACAGCAAATCAATGATATAATTTCAATGTTCGGAGGCGGACAGAATGAAGAAAAAAGAGAAGAGAAAAAGCCCTCCGACAACAATTTAGGAATGAACATTGACCCTGATAACATAGAAATGATGATAAAAATTCAGCGAATTATGACGGCTATGAACAATGGTGAGACAACACGGCAAACAAACTTTTTAAAGTCTCTCAGTCCTCTTTTAAAGCCTGAAAAAAGGGATAAGATAAATAATGCCATTAAATTTTTAAGTATAGGCAAAGCGATTGAAGCGTTTAGAAATATGTGAGGCGGAGGTGTGTATATGTATAGGCGGTATGAGCCAAGAAGAAGTGCGGCACCTAATGTAAACAAGCCGCCGCCTGCGGTTGAGCAAAGCCGTAACCCTTCGGGGAACAGAAAGCCAAATCAATCAAAAAATGTACATAACAATCCTGTAAAAGAAAAAGCAGATGTTAAAGAAGAAAGAAATGTATCAGAGCAGAAGTATACCCAAAAGAAAGCAGACCACCCATTGATGAAGTTTATACCCAAGTCGCTGTATAATCCCGAGACGGGAAAGGTTTTAGGTGTGATGTCGGCAGATGATTTGCTGATTGTTGCACTTATTCTGATTATGCTTGACAGCGGTGATGACGGCGAGGATAATTCAATGCTGATATATGCATTGATATATATACTCTTATCAGAATACATAGAACTGCCCTTTTAGGTAAACACTATTTACAGGCAAATATTCAGATAGTGTTTACCTAAATGGACAAGCCTAAAATAATTTAAAATGGTTGAAAAATGGTTGAAATTGTGTAGATGGTATGCTATAATATAGAAAAAATTGCTGATTGCAAACAAAAAGACTAACTATTAAAAGTCAAGAGGAAAATTAGAATTTCTTGAGAAAATTTTTAGAAAGTCTGAATAATCAGTTGAACATTGAAAATTGCATG
>CACWIG010000031.1 GCA_902760955.1 uncultured Ruminococcus sp.
TTCGGCTTGTCGTCTTTGATAGGCGTCAGCCTATCTGCATCCTCCGCACCAAAATCTGTTCAAAATTACTATGTTTTTGGTCGGAGAATTTTGAAAGAGGAAATTTATGGTTTATCAAGGCGAAAGCGGAGGTAATCCTGACGGATTGCCGAGTATTTTAACGCAGATAAAACGTAAATTTACCTTTCAAAATCACGGTTCGGGTTTATACTTTCACCCTATATTATGATAACACTCAAATACAGATGTGTCAATGGTTTATCATTTAAATCTACTGTTTTTGTAGGTTATTTTTAGAAAATATTGTTTACTATTATAATTTTTTGTGGTATACTATATATCATACTAATGTAATGAAGCACAGGTTTAAAGGAGCTGGTTGCGTTGAAATTTAATGATATAAAAAAATATTTAGGTATATTTGTGTTGGCGGTCGCAGTTATAATCGTCTATAAAACCTTTGATAATATAGGTTATGTGATAGACTTTATCGCCAAGATTTTTGCCCTTTTGACACCACTTTTCATAGGCGCGGCAATTGCCTTTGTGCTTCTTCCCCTGTGCAAAAGGATAGAGCATTTATTAAAAAAGACAAATGTTGTTTTCCTTAAAAGGCATCGACGCGGCTTATCCGTCTTTGCTGTGTTTATAATAGTGTTTGCGGCAATGGCATTAATTATGACAGCAATAATACCTCAGCTTGTTGACAGTATATCAAGGTTTATAGAGCAAGCACCATATATGTTTGCCTCTCTTACCGAATGGATTGAGTCACTCAGCTTATTCCCCGATAATTTCAAGTTATCGAATTTACTGAATAACAATGTGGCGATTTTAAATAATATTCTTGACAACATTGTTGAGTCCTTTGAACTCAGAAATATGAACAAATACGCAAAAGGTATAATGAATTTCGGCACAACAATGTTTCACGTCTTGCTGGGCATTATTATATCTGTATACATTCTGCTTGACAGAAGTCAGATAAAGAGAGGTTATATGCGTTTTGCAAGACTTGTACTGCCCGACAAGTTCAGAAAAAATCTGCACTTTTATTGCAACTCTGTTGCCGATTTTATAAACAGATATATTGGTTGTCAGTTGCTTGATGCCTGCATAGTGTTTATACTTTGCTTAATTGCTCTTACTATAATGAGGAATGAATACGCCGCAGTAATTGCTTTGATGGTGGGTAGCTTTAACCTTATACCATACTTTGGTGCTTTTATAGCGGTCTTGATTTCAGCTCTTATAACATTGGTGACCAACGGGTTTATGAGTGCCGTGATTTTAGTTGTCGTTCTTATTGTTCTGCAACAGCTCGACGCAAATATTATACAGCCTCGTCTTGTTGCAAGTCAGCTGTCCATAAAACCCCTTTGGGTTATTTTCGGTGTTATTTTGGGCGGCGGACTTTTCGGTGTTATAGGAATGTTTATCGGAGTTCCCGTTGTGGCACTTCTTAAAAACATTATCTCTGATATCATAGAGCATAAAAATATGAATAAATCTCATATGTAGGGTTCGGCGTCCTCGACGAACCGCAGAAATCCTACGTTGTGCAACAAATTATAATCCCTTACGGGACAAAAGGGGGCGCCGTCCCCTACAACATATAATCCAAAATAATTTTTCATTGCAGTTGGGCTTGGCAACTGTATGGGCTTTGGGCAATTATTTATTAAAATTATTTTGGATCTGCATTTTATCCACAAACGGATAATTTATTGCATATTCCAAGACAATTTTCGGGACAAAAGGGGACGCCATCCCCTACAATACGCAAGGAAGCCTCGAAATTATAATTTCACATTTTACAAACGTCTATTAAAAAACTTGCAAAGGAGTCTTTAGCTTGAAGAATATAAACTTAAAAAAAGGTGTCGATATTCACATTATAGAAGCACCTAAATTCAAAACCAACCTTTTAAGCGTATACTTGTATATTCCCCTTAAAAGAGAAACCATCACAAAGGCGGCACTTCTGCCGTCTGTACTGAAAAGAGGCTGTACCGCCTATCCTACACTGAAGGATATATCCTGTCATCTTGACGATATGTACAGTGCCTCAGCAAGTGCAGGGGTTCGCACCAAGGGCGATGGTGAGGTATTATTTTTTACATCAGAGTATATATCCGATAAATATGTCGGCGAAAATCTGACCATACCCGTTGCGGAATTTCTTAAAGAAATTATTTTCTCACCGCTGACGGAAAATGGCGGTTTTAACAAGT
Organism: uncultured Ruminococcus sp.; assembly: GCA_902760955.1. GTDB lineage: Bacteria > Bacillota > Clostridia > Monoglobales > Monoglobaceae > UMGS1820. Next base: position 2,235 of record CACWIG010000031.1, read on the forward strand.
CCTATACAGAAAGCGAGAAGATAAACTTAAGAGACGCAATCCAAAGTCTGTATAATGACAAAAAGGAATATGCCGAATTTAAGTGCCGTGAGGCTATGTTTGGCAAAAATGGCTGCGGAATGTTTGAAGTCGGTTATGAAGAGGACTTAGATGACATTACACCTCAAAACTTATATGAATTTTATACAGATGTATTAAACACAGCTAAGGTCGACATCTTTGTATCGGGTACCGCAAACGAACAAACAATAAATGATATAACAAGGATTTTAGGCTCTTTATTCAAACCGAGAGATGCCGAGTATATACTGCCTGGCATTAAAGAATACAAAAGAGATGCTATACAAAAAATTACTGAGGATGCAGATGTTGTTCAAAGCAAGCTGTGTATGGGTTTAATCTGCAATGTTGAGCCTACCTCTGATGAATATTATTCGCTTATTCTCGCCAACAGCATATTTGGCGGAACACCTTTTTCAAAGCTGTTTAACAATGTCCGCGAAAAATTGAGTCTGGCATACTACGCCTTTTCCAGAACGGCTCGTTTTGACGGCTATATGATGATAAGCTCAGGCATACAGACCGAGAACTATCAGAAGGCTTATGATGAGATAATGGTTCAGTTTGACAAAATGATTAACGGAGAAATTGAGGACAGCGAAATAAATGCGGCAAAAAATTATATGCATAACGCATATACCGCTATGGAGGACAGTCTGAAGCGTATGGAGGACTATTGGCTGAGTCAGACGATTATGGGAACAAACCAAAACATATCAGATTTGCTGAATGGAATTTCGGCTGTAACAAAAGACGATATTATCTCTGTTATGAAAAAAGTCAAGTTTGACACAATATACTTCTTAAAAGGCAAGGAGGCGGCAAACCTATGAACATAATCAAAACAGTTAATTCAGAGCTATGCGAGGAGATGCAGTATGTTGTTCACAAAAGCGGACTTAAAGTCTATGTATTTCCCAAAAAAGGTTTTAGCAAATATTACGCAATCTACGGCACAGAATACGGCTCTTTAAACAACGCCTTTACTGTTCCTGGCGAAAAGGAAATGATTACTGTTCCCGACGGAATTGCACACTATCTTGAGCACAAGTTATTTGAAGAGGAGGACGGCAGTAACGCCTTTGACCGCTTTGCCGAAACAGGTGCATCAAGTAACGCATTTACCTCTTTTGATATGACAGCATATTTGTTTGCGTGTACGGATAAGTTCTACGAAAATCTTGAAATACTGTTAGACTTTGTCAATAAGCCCTATTTTACAGAGGAAAACGTAGCCAAGGAGCAAGGTATAATCGGTCAGGAAATAAAAATGTATGATGACGAGCCTGAATGGCGTGTATTCTTCAACACCCTATGTGCAATGTTCCACGAAAATCCTGTAAAAATAGATATTGCAGGAACAGTTGAGAGTATCTTGCACATCACACCTGAGGTATTGTATAAATGCTATAACACCTTCTATAATCCCTCCAATATGGCTCTTGTAATGGTAGGTGACATAAATATCAACGAGGCACTTAAATGCGTTGATAAATACGTTTCAGCCGACCGCAGTTTAGGCGAAATAAAGCGTTATACGCCAACCGAGCCAAGTTCACGCGTTCAGGAGTATATAGAGGAAAATCTTACTGTTTCACAGCCTATGTTCAGAATAGGCTTTAAGGACAACCAACCTGATATGAGCGGTGATGAACTGCTTAAAAAAGAAATTGCAACAGAGATTATACTTGAATCACTATTTGGCAAGAGCAGTGACTTGTACCTTGAACTGTATGAAAGCGGGTTGATTAACGCCACATTCGGCACAGAGGCAGATATTCAAAAGCAATATGGTTATACCCTTCTCGGCGGAGAATCATCAAATCCCAAAAAGGTGTATGAAATAATTAAAGATAAAATTGATTACTATATCAAAAACGGAATTCCTGAAAGTTCGTTTGAACGTGCAAAGAAGGTTCTTGTTTCACAGGACATTAAACTGTTTAACAATCTGGAGGCTATGGGTAACGCATTTATAAGAAGCATAATAAACGGTCAAAACCCCCTCGAATACAGAGAGGTTGTTAGATCTGTTACTTACAGCGATGTAATGAACAGGTTAAAAACACATTTTGATACCTCAAACTGCGTTTTATCCGTTGTAAAGTCGCCAAATACGGAGATTTAATTATGAATAACATTATTACCTTTCCAAACTTAGGCTTAGAGTTTAATATAAATCGGGCAATATTTACCATAGGTAATTTCTCTGTATATTGGTATGGCATTATAATTTCGATAGGTATGATTCTCGCTGTCATATATGGTTATAATGAGTGCAAGCGTATCAATTTTAATACAGACGACTTCTTTAATATGCTGATAATTGCAATTCCTGTTGCCATTATATGTGCAAGGCTGTATTATGTAATTTTCAGTTGGGATTTATACAAAGACGATATTGCCTCTGTAATTGATATCCGCAACGGTGGACTTGCCATATATGGCGGTGTAATAGGTGCCGCTCTCACAGTTATTATCTACTGCACTAAAAAGAAAATAAAAATCGGTGTCGTACTTGATATGTTGGCAGTAGGCTTGTTAATAGGTCAATCTATCGGCAGATGGGGAAACTTTGTAAACGGCGAAGCCTTCGGCTCCGCCACCACACTCCCTTGGGCAATGTGCGTTACTTCAAACGGCAGGCAAATTGCCGATATGGTTCACCCAACATTTTTGTATGAGTCACTTTGGAATGCTCTCGGCATAATTGTACTTTTAGTATACAAAAGATACAAAAAGACAGACGGAGAGCTGTTCTGTGCATATATGATATGGTATGGTTTGGGTCGGTCATTTATTGAGGGATTGCGTGCAGACTCACTTTTCTTGGGGCCTGTCAAAGTATCTCAGATTTTATCTGTATGCATATTAATTACAGGTGTTATCACTTTGGTATATCTTAAAAAATGTTCGAAAAAATAATAAGAAAATATGGGGCTGTTAAAAAGTATGACACAGCGGTTTGTCGGAAACCGTCAAATCCTACATTTTGTGTGAAATCTAATCATCATATAAAATAAATTGTAGGGGACGGCGTCCTCGACGTCCCGAAAAACACTTTTTTACAGCCCCATATTTTTATGCATAAAGACCTTATATTTACAATATATATTAAAGATGCAAATCTATCACCAAAATTGGTTTAAATTTATATTACAAACTTCAACATATTATTGCTTTTATCTCTATTTTGTGATAAACTAATTGTGATTATCTATTTAAACGACATTCAGAGGTGTATATAAATATGTCAAATACTAAAACCATTCGCGATACTGCATCAGACAGCAAAAACAAAAAAACAAAAGTCACACCAAAGCATGCCCCTCAAAAGCAAAAGGGACATATGTTATTTGCATTGCTTGGTGTTGCTGTTATTATAGTTGCAATTTTTATATTTACCGCAGTTTACGCTAATAATTACAGTAAAATATATCCAAATACTTATATTTTAGACACTAATGTCAGCGATATGTCAGAGGCAGATTTGAACCAATATCTGTCCGAAACATATACAACCGATAAGGTTAACAATGCATCAATTTTGTTGAACTGCGAGGGGACAGACCTTTTGTTGAATGTAAATTCCCTCAATGTTCAGTATGACAATCAGGCTACTGCCGACAGTGTCATTACATCAGGTAAGAACAGTAACTTCATATTAAACACAGCTGTCTTTATTGAAAGATTTTTTAAACCTGCGATATATGAGCCTGTAATCTCGTATGACACAAATGTACTTGCAGATGCCTTTAACAAGGTTACATCTGAACACGAAACCGAACCTGTCGGCCACACCTTTATCATAGGAGAAAACAAAGTTACCATAATTGGTCCTGTAAACGGAATTAAGGCCGACAGACAAGTCGCAATCAATGAAGCCGAAAAACAAATTAAAACTATGCTGTTTTCGAGTATAGATTTAGTTCCGAAATCAACTGAGCCTGACCCATTAGATTTTGACGTATTTTATAATTGGCTGACCTCTGATGCAGAAAATTCATATTATGAGAAAACAGACGGAAAAATTATAGTTCAGCCCTCAAAGGCAAGAGTAGAAGTTGACCGCAAGGTTGTAAAAGATGCTTTGGATGAATTAAAAACATTAGAATCTAACACAATAGATATTGATGCAATAACAACACAGCCCGAAATAACATCACAACATCTGTCTGAAATTCTGTACAGCAATCAGCTCAGCACATACAGCACAAACTTTGGCGGAAGTTCTGCCTCTCGTGCAAATAATGTCAAACTTGCCGTTTCAAGAATAAACGGAACAGAGTTAATGCCCGGCGAAGAATTTTCTTACGACAAAACTATTCTGCCAAGGAACTCTCAAAATGGTTATATGGCGGCTCCTGTATACGTTGGCAATAAGGTTGAAAGCGGAATGGGTGGCGGTATATGCCAGCCATCATCCACTTTATACGTTGCCGCACTTTATGCCAATATGGAAATCTTAGAGCGTCACAATCATTCGCTTATGGTATCCTATTTACCTCCAGGGCTCGATGCGACCATAGCTGAAGGCGTTCTTGATTTTCGGTTTAAGAACAGCACAGAATATCCAATAAAGATAAATGCATCAGCCGATAAAGGTGTTTTGACATTTACAATTATGGGCTACAACCCAAACAATGTTAAAGTTGAAATAATCAGAAGCAGTAAAAATGGTATATATTATGTTACAAGGGCCGTATATGAAAATGGAACCGAAGTTAAACGCGAGGCAATGACCTCAAGTATATATGGTGTTCCTGAGAAGAAACAACACTAAATAGAATATTATTAATTCATTCGGAATATGGTTATGAAAAAACATTTAAGCACAAGATCGCTTGCATTTACTGCCGTTGCCGCAGCTTTGGCTTTTCTTTTGCAGATGCTCGGAAGCATTGTAGGTCTGAAGGTGGGAGGCTTTTTGGAAATTGAACTTTCGGATCTTCCTCCCCTTGTTGTGGCTTTTGCCTATGGGCCTTTCTTCGGAGTAGTGACAGAACTCATAAAAAATCTTCTGCATTGCGGCTTTACCTCAACAGGTTTCGTGGGTGAGCTTGCCAATTTTATCGTGAACGGAATTTTTGTATTCTGTGCAGGAATAATCTACAAGAACAACTGCACACGCAAAGGTGCTTTGATAGGTATGACCACAGGGATTCTCGCGGCTACTTTCGCAGGCATTGTTACCAATTTATTTATTTTGCTTCCGCTGTATATGCCTGCCGCAGATTTTAACACAAAGTTCTCTCTTGTACTTAAATTGATTACACCGTTTAATTTGTGCAAGGGAATTGTGATTTCTCTGTTGACATATGTCCTTTATAAGCGTTTAAGTCCTCTGCTCAAAAAGAATTAATTGGTTTCTCCCTTTTTGTATCTACGGGACGCTGTGGGCATCGTCCCCTACGATAAAATAGGCAGATATGTCGCGTAATTGTAGGGGCGATTCACGAATCGCCCGTTTGTCAAATATCGGTTTTACCTATTTTCCAATAATTTTGAAATATCTAAATTCGTTATCATTTCGATAAATACTTCCTTGCCGTCATCAAAAATTATTTTCTTTTCAACTTCTTCTATCCTTCGTATTATGCCTGTATATGTTTCAATTCTTCCGCCGTCTTTACGGATATCAGGCACAAAATATGAAACTGTTATCTCCTTTTGCTTGTCAATATTCTCTCTGATAATTTTAAACTTATCATTCAATATTTCAAGCTCATATTCACTGAGTTCAGGTCTGCCGTCCGTTATGCGTGCCGTTTCCTCTATGGCGTCATTGTGTCCCGTCAAGGCGGCAAAGGGCGCAAACTGAGCGGCTCTGTCGCCTATTTTCATTTGTGGATGCACTGTCGAAATATGATGGGGTAAATCAATAATATCGCTGTAGTCGTGTAAGTCCGTCACGCCTTATGCCCTCCTATCTGATTATTTCTCTCCATTGCAGTTGCCCCCTCCTGAAGATTCATTCCCTTAACAACTGCATTTTTTCCGTATCGCCTTTTTATTTTAACAATTGCTCTCTGAATATTCCGCTCACGCTTGAGATTATTTTCCTCCTGCTCCTCTTCCTTACTAAGCTTATCATAATCAGTAAAGAAATCAAGCTGTCTGTATTCTTTCTTAGGCTTAACATCTTTTTCAAGAATAACATTATTGGCGGTTATTGTCATCCTACGCACAAGAAGGTCTTTGCTGACTTTCTCGTCAAAAAGCGTACTAACCGCCTCGGTCAGTTTTTTAGCCGATGACGTATATCTTGCAAGACTTTTTCTGCCTGTGGAATGCTTAGGCACAGCTCTGCCGTAGCGGTCAACCTTTGACTCGCCTTTGTACTTGTTTCTTATTTTTGGATTTGTCAGATTTTCTATGTCATATCCCACATCTATTACTATTTGGTTTGTAACAAGACATTTTTCAACCAAACTCAGCGATAACAGTTCCGCCATCTCACGTATTACCAGCTTGGCTTTTTCAAACTCATATGGTTCTTTCAGAACTTGTCCTGAGCTTATACTTTTAGTTTCAGGTTTGTATGCCTTTACGTCTTCTATGGTGCAAGGCTCCCAACCCCAGGCGTGGTCTATTAAAAGCTCGGCATTTACGCCAAACATTTTGTAAAGCAAATCTTCATTATATATATTATTCTTCTTTCCCACCGAACATTTTGCCACATCACCCATAGTATAGATGCCTGCCGCTTCAAGCTTTTTTGCATAGCCTGGTCCCACACGCCAAAAATCCGTTATCGGCTTATGCCTCCACAGCTTTTTGCGGTAACTCATCTCGTCAAGTTCTGCAATTCTGACACCATACTTGTCAGGTTCAGTATGCTTTGCCTCTATATCCATAGCAACCTTTGCCAAATACATATTTGTGCCTATCCCTGCTGTTGCGGTTATTCCCGTTTCAGACAGCACGTTTCTTATTATAATAATCGCTATCTCACGTGCTGTCTTTTTGTACATCTTTAAATATTTTGTTAAATCTATGAAGACTTCGTCTATGGAATATACGTGAATATCCTCGTGGGCAATATACTTAAGATAAATCTCATATATACGTGTGCTGTACTCCATATAAAAAGCCATTCTTGGCGGTGCAACTATATAATCAAGCTCCAATTCAGGTATGTTATTCAGTTCTGTACTGTCATACGACTTGCCCGTAAAACTTCTGAAGTTTATCGCTCTTTTTCGCTTTGAGTTGATTTCCTTTACACGCTGTACTACCTCAAACAGTCTTGCCCTGCCCGAAATTCCGTACGCCTTAAGGGACGGCGTAACCGCCAAACAGATAGTTTTTTCTGTCCTGGCAGAATCAGCAACTACAAGATTTGTCGTAAGTGGGTCCAAGCCTCTTTCAACACACTCAACCGAGGCATAAAACGACTTTAAATCAATACATAAATATATTCTGTTTTCCATTTTACACCTCCTCCTATCTCTGTTATATTTTAGACGTTTGTAAAAGATAAAATTCAAAATAATTTTTCATCGCAGTTGAATTTTGCGGGACGTCGGGGACGCCGTCCCCTACAAATGTTATATCATATTCAGCTTTTTTAATATGCCAAGGCAACCCTCATATACATCATTCCACGTTGTGTCAAAATCTCCTGTATACCACGGATCTGCCACATCACCAGGGCGGCTTGTATAATCCATCAAAAGCGAAACCTTGTTATCTGTATCATTCCCTACAAATCTTGTCATATTCTTAAGATTGAATTTATCCATTGCAATAATATAATCATAATGTGCATAATCTTCTTTCGTCATTTGACGTGCTGTTTTGCCCGCACAGCTTATGCCGTGTTCATTGAGTTTTCTTTTTGCAGGCGGATATACGGAGTTTCCGATTTCCTCTGTGCTGGTCGCCGCAGATGCTATTTCAAATTCATCTGCTATTCCCTTTTTGTTCACCAAATCCTTCATTACAAATTCCGCCATCGGACTTCTGCATATATTCCCGTGGCATACAAACAAAATTTTAATCATATATACTTTCCTTAACAGAAAACTGTTCCTTTCTTATATTGCAATTTATTTTCTTATAAATAAATATAGTATATTTTTAGAAAAAAGTCAATTTAATTAATACATCATCTGCACAAGCATAACGTAAACCTTGTATATAATTTAGGTTGACACTTAAAATCTAATATGCTATACTTTTTGAAGGTTAAGGAAGTGATTGAATGTCAACAAAAGAAAATATATTGGAGTTATTCGAAAAAAACAGAGGTATGTATTTCTCGGGCGAATACATAGCACAAAAGCTGTCTGTTTCACGGGCAGCCGTATGGAAGGCTGTCAAAACGTTACAACGTGACGGATACGCCATAGATGCCGTTCCGAATAAGGGCTACTGCTTGGCTTGCTCTACTGATATTTTATCTCCACAAGGGATACAAAAGTATTTAAATTCCGACATCCCTCAAATTGATATAAATGTAATTCCCACAACAAACTCAACCAATACCGAAGTACGAGAGAAAATCAATACGGGAATTTCAGAGGGTTATCACGTAATAGCAAACGAACAAAACTCAGGCAGAGGCAGATTGGGGCGTAGCTTTTTTTCTCCCAAAGATACGGGAATATATATGAGTTTATTGCTTAAGCCAAATTTCTGTTCAGGAGAACAGGCAACTCAAATTACAACCATCGCCGCCGTTGCTGTCTGCGAGGCAATTGAAAGTGTTTCAAAGGAAAAAGCAAGCATAAAGTGGGTAAACGATATTTTTGTCCGCAACAAAAAGGTTTGCGGAATATTGACAGAAGGCTCTTTCAACTTAGAGAGCGGTCATCTTGACTATGCAATCTTAGGAATTGGTCTTAACGTATATATTCCAAAGGACGGTTTTCCTGATGATTTAAAACAAATTGCAGGCTCTGTTTTTACTTCAAATCAAAATGATGTCAAAAACCGACTTGTGTCTGAAATTCTGAACCGCTTTTTCTTATATTATAAAGGCATTCAAAACAACAGTTCAAACTATGCCGAAGAATACCGCAAAAGATGTTTTGTCATAGGGAAGGAAGTTTCACTTATTTCCTCTGATAAACCCAAAACCGCAACCATAATCGACATTGACGACCAATGCCGTTTAAAAGTGAGATACAAAGACGGAACAGAGGAATATTTTTCGTCAGGCGAAATCAGAATAAAAGTGTAGACAAAAAACGTAAATTAGCCGGTTTGTATTGACTTTTCGTGTTTTTAGGTTTATAATTCATATTATCGTGTCAAACTGAGTTTTTAAATTGATAATTTCGGCAGAATAATTAAAAAATCAAAGGAGTGTAAAGCTATGTTTAATAGAAACAGTACAGTAGGCTTTTTGGGTGATAGCATCACCGCGAGCGGAAGATGGATTTATGAGATTTACGACTACCTTAAAGCCGATAGACTTAGAATTTTCAACTGTGCAAGATCCGGTATGAGTGCCGGAGAAGCAGTAAGACGTATAATCGACACCTGTTTTATCTACAACCCAAACTACGTAGTTGTTATGTACGGCATGAACGATATTGGTCGCACTTTTTATTCTGACAGCTGTACTTTGCCGGATAAAGAGCAAAGAAAAGCCGATGCGATTGAAATATACGCAGAGAATATGCGCCGGCTTTACGATATTTGTGAGAATTTCGGAGCTGAAATAATTCTTTGCTCTCCGACTGCATATGACACAAGTGACAGTCTTGCTTCGGAGAATTTGAACTGTGACGTGGGTCTTGACAAATGCACAGAAATAGTAAAGTCACTTGCAGAGGAAAAAGGTTGTAGATTTATAGACTTCCATACACCAATGAAGGAACTTGTCGGAAGAGATATTTACACAAATCCCGACAGAGTGCATCCAAATCCGCATGGCGAGCATATAATGGCTCAGATATTTCTTAAAGAGTTAGGCATAATCGACAAGATGAATTTTGACGGTTCATACAAGTTCGGAAAAGAGCTTCAGGAGCTTTTTGGGAATAGCTTTTGTTGAACGTAGCGAGGATATTTCAAACGCTTTGGATAAAAAGCTTGACCTTGTCGCACGTAAGAACATCATAAAGGCAAAATATGAGGCTGAAGCAGACAAAGACGGCTGGTTTGCACATGTATATAAGCTCTATATTGATACAATCGACTATAAGGAATACTATCAGAAACTTTATATCGAGAAAATGTTAAAATTTATAAATAAAGAAATTTTATAAAAAAATGCTTGCATAATGAAAAATGATGTGCTATAATATTATGGCGTTTGGAAAAAACTTTCCAAATAATAAAATAAATACGCACGTGTAATGATTGTTCAAGCGGTGCCGAATACCCGTGACGGTACTTGAATAAGGCGATTTACACGGAGGTAAAACTATGGAGGTGTAAAATCATGGGAGTAATTCAAATGAAACAGCTTTTAGAGGCAGGTGTTCACTTCGGACATCAGACCCGTCGCTGGAATCCGAAAATGGCTGAGTACATTTTCACAGAGAGAAACGGTATCTACATTATTGACTTGCAGAAGACCGTAAAGAAGATTGAGGAAGCATACTACTTTGTACGCGATATCGCAGCAGAGGGCGGTAACGTTCTTTTTGTAGGTACAAAGAAGCAGGCACAAGATGCTATCCGTGAGGAAGCTGAAAGAACAGGTATGTACTACGTTAACGCAAGATGGCTTGGCGGTATGCTTACAAACTTTAAGACAATAAAGAAGAGAATTGACCGTCTTTATCAGCTTGAAAAGATGGAAGAGGACGGCACAATGAGCCTTCTTCCTAAAAAGGAAGTTATTAAGCTTAACCTTGAACACGAAAAGCTTGAAAAGTTCCTTGGCGGTATCAAAGAAATGAAGGATATCCCTGCTGCTATGTTCGTTGTTGACCCAAGAAAGGAAAAGAACGCAATAGCTGAAGCACATAAGCTCGGTATCCCTGTTATCGCTATCGTTGATACAAACTGTGACCCCGAAGAAGCTGATTACCCAATCCCTGGTAATGATGATGCTATTCGTGCCGTTAAACTTATTGCTTCTACAATAGGTAACGCTATTATCGAAGGCCGTCAGGGTGAGCAGTTCGTTCCCGAAACAGAAGCTGCTGAAGAAGAATCTGCTGTTGAGGCTGATGTTAGCCTTGATATGCTTGATGACTAATATTAAGATATAAAGAAAGGATTGATATATTATGGCATTTACTGCACAGGATGTTAAAAAGCTCAGAGAAATGACAAACTGCGGTATGATGGACTGTAAAAAGGCTTTGACAGAAACCGATGGCGATATGGATAAGGCTATTGAGTTTTTGAGAGAAAAGGGTCTTGCTACTGCTGCTAAGAAGGCAGGCAGAATTGCAGCCGAAGGTATCGTTAAGTCTTATATGGACGGCAATGTAGGCGTTTTGGTTGAGGTTAACTCAGAAACAGACTTCGTTGCTAAAAATGATGAATTCCAGAACTTTGTAAGTGATGTTGCAAAAACAATTGCTGTTGCTAACCCTGCTGATGTTGAGGCTCTTAAGGCTGAAAAATGCGGAGAGTCTACAATCGGCGATATGCTCACAGAAAAGATTGCTAAAATCGGTGAGAATATGAACATCCGCCGTTTCTCAAGAGTTGAAACAGACGGCGTACTTGTTGATTATATTCACGCTGCAGGTAAAATCGGTGTTCTTGTTGAAGCTGACGCACCTGACTGTGATGAAGTTAAAGAATGTCTTAAGAATATCGCTATGCAGATAGCTGCTCTTAGTCCTAAGTATTTATCAAGCGATGATGTACCTGAGGACTTCAAAGAACACGAAAAGGAAATTCTTATCGCTCAGCTTAAGAACGATCCTAAGAACGCATCAAAGCCTGACAACATTATCGAAAAGATGATTACAGGTCGTCTTGCAAAAGAGCTTAAAGAATACTGCTTGCTTGAGCAGGAATATGTTAAGGCTGAAAACAAAGAAACTGTTGCTCAGTATGTACAAGCAGTTGGCAAGAAGATTGGTGCTGACGTTAAACTCAAGAGCTTTGTTCGTATAGAAAAGGGCGAAGGTCTTGAAAAGAAAGAAGAAAACTTCGCTGATGAAGTTGCAAGTATGATTAAATAATTCGTCAGAATTTAAGCAAAGGCTCGGCTTCTTGGTGAGGCTGAGCCTTTATTATTTTGTTCATAGTCATCACAATTAGTCCAAATCTGATGTTGATATTTTTATATAAAGCAACATCAAAAGTGGATATTTTTATATAAATAAAACAAAAATAAACATAATCAATCATTGAAATTAGGTAACTTTGTGCAAAACGACAGAAATTAAAAAAATTATTGCAAAAAACGACGTTATATGTTAATATTATATACGATTGGTCTTTAGTTGTAAATCGCATATTATAATTAAGGCTATATAAATTATGCATTTTAAATATAAGAAATATTTGCGAGAATGTATAGGAGGAATTATAACAATGAGTGAAATTAAAAGAATTGGTGTAATGACAGCCGGCGGAGATTGCCCTGGACTTAACGCAGTTATCCGTGCGGTAACAAAAACTGCAATATTAAAGTATGGCTTAGAGGTTGTTGGTATTAAGCACGGCTATCGTGGCTTATACCTGGGCGGAGATAACTTTGTAAAGCTCGGCTTAAATGATGTATCAGGTATCATTTCAAAGGGCGGTACAATCTTATACAGCTCTAACAAGGACAACTTGTTTGATTATGATTACATTGACGAAAACGGAAATCAGTGCCACGGTGACAGATCTGACGTTGGCGTTGAGAACTTAAAGAAAGCAGGAATTGATGCTCTTATCGTTATTGGCGGTGACGGCACACTTACAAGCGGACGTGACTTTTCAAGAAAGGGCGTTAAGGTTGTAGGCGTTCCTAAGACAATAGATAACGACCTTGCATCTACTGATACTACATTCGGCTTTGATACTGCTGTTGCAACTGCAACAGAGGCCATTGATAAACTCAGAACAACTGCAGAGTCTCACAGCAGAATTATAGTTGTTGAAGCAATGGGACGTTATGCAGGCTTTATCGGTATAGCTTCTGCTATCGCAGGCGGTGCTGATGCTGCACTTATCCCTGAAATTCCTTATGATATCAACAAGGTTGCAGACGCTATCAAGGCTAACCGCGAAAGAGGCAAGGATTTTGCTATCGTTGTTGTATCAGAGGGTTCTAAGCCCCTTGGCGGTGATGTAGTTGTATCTAAGGTTATCGAAAACAGCCCTGACCCAATCCGTCTTGGCGGTATAGGTAATGTTGTTGCAAATCAGCTTGAAGAGCTTGTTGGTCTTGAAGCTCGTGCTACTATCTTAGGTCACGTTCAGAGAGGTGGTTCTCCTACTGCTAACGACAGAATTTTGTCTACAAGATATGGTGCTTACGCAGTAGAACTTGTTATGCAAGGCAAGTTCGGCAATATGGTTATTCTTGATGGTAACGATCTCAGCTACGATTCACTTGAAAACGTAATCGGTTGCAACAAAGCTGTTGAAGAGTCAAGCTATTGGATTCAGGCTGCACGTTCTATCAGTATGTGCCTTGGTGACTAATACTCCGCTTTTTATAACGCCTGTATGAATTTTCACCTGTGGCGATATAAAATTTCAGGTTGCTATGCCACATAAATTTAATGAAATATTTAGTATTTTTTAAAAAATATAAAAAAATGCTTGCAATTTGTATCTAATTGTGGTATACTATAACACGCTGTTAAAAGCATAATTAATTTGTTAAAGATTGAGTTTAATATAAAGAGGTGAAAGAATTGAAACAGGGTATTCATCCGGATTACAAAGAAACAACAATCAAGTGTGCCTGCGGTAACGTGATTGAAACGGGTTCTACAAAAGAAGATATTCGTATCGAAATATGCTCAGCTTGCCATCCTTTCTACACAGGTAAGCAGAAGCTCGTTGATACCGGCGGTAGAGTTGATAAGTTCAGAAAGCGTTACGGCATTACAGAAAAGTAAGCCGTCACAGACGCAGATGGAATGTATACGGCACAGTTTTTCTGTGCCGTTTTTTTCATATTATATATAAAAGGAGTTGCCTGATGCTATGATGAAAAAGGCAGTTATATTTGATTTTAACGGAACATTATTTTTTGATTCCGACAAACACATAGAGGCTTGGAACATCTGCTCAGAACGTCTTATCGGCAGAAAAATGACTGACGAAGAAGTCACTAAGATGCTGGGCAGAACCAATAAGCTGATATTGGAATTAATACTGAAAAAAGAGCCTGCAGATGACCTTGTGGAAGAGATAGGCAGCGAGAAAGAAAGAATATATCGTGAGCTTTGCTTAAGAGATAGAGGCGAGTGTAAGCTCGCTCCAGGTGCTGTTGAACTTTTAGATAAACTGACCGAGAGAAATATCAAGGTTGCCATTGCTACATCATCTGATATAGATAATGTTAAATTCTATTTTGATTACTTCGGTATATCAAAGTGGTTTAGTATGGATAATGTGATATACAACGATGGTACAGTTGCAGGTAAGCCAATGCCTGATATATACTTAAAGGCGATTGAAAGATTAGGCGTTTCTGCCGATGAAGCGGTTGTCTTTGAGGATGCTGTTTCGGGCATTAAATCAGCAAAAGCTGCAAAGGCGGGCAAGACAGTCGGTGTGCTTTCCATTGACAACAGAAAAGAACTTGAGGAAGCAGGTGCTGATGAAATCATAAATGATTTTTATGATATTTTATCAATTGATGAACTTTTGAGTTAGTTAAGACTAAATATATGTTAAATATGATAAATTTTCAAAAAAGTATAGATTTTTATACAAAGTTATGTTAGAATTATTATAATTGGGTAAAAATGTTTAGAAAGGGACAAAACATATGGCAGAGCTCACCAAAGTTCAACTTTATACAGATGGTGCTTGCAGCGGAAACCCTGGTCCTGGCGGTTATGGTGCAATACTGCGGTGCGGTGGCTACGAGAAGGAAATTTGCGGCGGAGAAGCAAATACCACAAACAATCGTATGGAGCTTATGGCTGTTATTGCAGGGCTTGAGGCACTTAACAGAAGTTGTGATGTGACTATTTACAGCGACTCAAAGTATTTTGTTGATGCTGTGGAGAAAGGCTGGGCAAAAGCCTGGAGAGCTAAAGGCTGGGTAAAAGGTGATAAAACCAAAGCCAAAAACCCTGATTTGTGGGAGAGGTTGCTTGACCTCTTGGATAATCACAAAATAACTTTGGTATGGCTCAAAGGTCACGCTGGGCACCCTGAGAATGAACGTTGCGACCAAATGGCAGTTGAGCAATCCAAAAAGTTTTAAACCCACTGAATATTTATTACTTAATAAAAAATTACAGAACATCTACTTTTCATAGATTGCTGCTGTAAGACAGAAAGGTAGGAAGAAAAATGACAAAACGTATTTACGTTGACAATGCCGCAACAACAAAAGTTGCACCTGAGGTTGTTGAGGCAATGCTTCCGTATTTTACGGAGGATTACGGAAACCCCTCAAGTATATACAATGAGGGCAGAACAGCTAAAAAGGCTGTTGAAAACGCACGCGAAAAGGTTGCGTGTGCCATAGGTGCAGACCCTAAGGAAATCTATTTCACAGGTTCAGGCAGTGAGGCGGATAATTGGGCAATCAGGTCCGTGGCAAGAGCTTATAAGGATAAGGGAAACCATATTATAACCTCTGCTGTTGAACATCACGCTATACTTCACACCTGTCAGGATTTAGAGAAGCAGGGTTATGAGGTAACATATCTTCCCGTTGATGAATACGGAATGGTATCTGCCGAAGATGTAAAAAATGCCATAAAGGATAATACTATTCTTATCAGCATTATGTTTGCCAACAATGAAATCGGCACAATTATGCCAATAGCCGAAATCGGAAAGATAGCCAAAGAGGCAGGAGTTTTGTTCCATACAGATGCCGTTCAGGCTGTCGGCAATGTTCCCATTGATGTAAAAGCAATGAATATAGATATGCTTTCGCTTACGGCTCATAAGTTCCACGGCCCTAAAGGCTCAGGTGCTTTGTATGTGAGAAGCGGAGTAAAGCTCACCTCCTTTATTACAGGCGGCGCTCAGGAGAGAATGAGACGTGCGGGCACAGAGAATGTTCCTGGAATTGTGGGACTTGGCAAAGCCATTGAGATGGCAACTGCCGATATCGAGGCCAAGCAGAAAAAGCTGACAGAAATTCGCGACACATATATAAAGAAGGTTTTAGAGCGTGTGCCTTATTCAAGGTTAAATGGTCACCCGACACAAAGACTTGCAGGAAACGCAAATATTTCATTTGAATTTATTGAAGGCGAAGGTTTGCTCCTCAGTCTTGATATGAAAGGTATTTCAGCTTCAAGCGGAAGCGCCTGCACATCAGGTTCGTTAGACCCGTCACACGTTTTGCTTGCAATCGGCTTAAAGCACGAGCAGGCTCACGGCTCCTTGAGAACATCTTTCGGCGAGGATAACACTCTTGAAGAGGTTGACTATATGGTTGACAGCATTGCTGAGATTGTTGACAGATTAAGACAGATGTCACCTCTTTATGAAGAAATGATGAAAAAGAATTAGGGTGAAAGTACAAATCCCTAACCGCTTTTTAATAAGAAATTTACGTGCCAAACAGGCAGAATGGAGAATAGATATGTATAGTGAAAAAGTTATGGACCACTTCAGCAATCCGAGAAACGTCGGTGAAATTGAAGATGCAAACGCAGTAGGTCAGGTAGGAAACCCTCAATGCGGGGATATAATGAAGATATATATGAAGATAAACGACGACACACAGGTAATCGAAGATGTAAAGTTCAAGACATTCGGTTGCGGTGCGGCTATTGCTACAAGCAGTATGGCAACAGAGCTTGTTAAAGGCAAGACTGTTGACGAAGCCTTAGCCCTTACAAATCAGGCTGTTGCAGAGGCTCTCGATGGTTTGCCCCCGATTAAGATGCATTGCTCTAACCTTGCAGAAGAGGCTGTTCACGCGGCTATCGCAAATTACTATGAGAGTCGCGGTATGGACGCATCTGAGATAAAGGCTTGCACAGGTGAATGCTGTGGCTGTCCTCACAGCAAAGAACATAATAAAGAGTAATAGTTTTTTAACATAAACCATTACTTGTTCGGAGGTGTGTGCAAATGGCAAACCGTGTTGCAATTGGTATGTCAGGCGGAGTGGACAGCAGTGTTGCGGCGTCCGTTTTAAAAGAACAAGGATATGATGTCATAGGCGTTACTATGCGTCTGTGGGACGGCGAGAATATTAACGGCAATATAGCAGAGAGCACTTGTTGCTCTCTGTCTGCTGTTGAGGATGCACGCAGAGTCGCTGACAGACTTGGTATAGATTACTATGTTTTAGACTTCCGCAGGGAGTTTTCTGAATTTGTCATTGACTACTTTGTAAATGAATATATCAACGGCAGAACGCCTAATCCTTGTATAGCCTGCAACAAATTTTTAAAATTTGACGCAATGGCTAAAAAGGCTGAAATATTAGAGGCAGAATATATAGCGACAGGGCATTATGCAAGGGTTGAATATGACGAGAAAATACGCAGATATATTTTAAAATGTGCAAATGCTGAAGCAAAGGACCAGACCTATGCCCTATATAATTTAAGTCAGGAACAGCTTTCCCATCTTCTTTTGCCTTTGGGGGAGTTTAAAAATAAAGAGGCTGTACGTGAGTACGCAGAGAAGCATAATCTTGTTACGGCGAGAAAACCTGACAGTCAGGAAATATGTTTTGTGCCTGATAACAATTATGTTTCGTTTATACAACGCAGAATTGGTGAACTTCCCGGAGAGGGAAATTTTGTGGACTTAGAAGGAAATATTCTCGGCAGACATAAGGGAATTGTCAACTATACAATCGGACAGAGAAAAGGTCTTGGAATTGCCTTTGGCAAGCCTATGTTTGTTGTTAAGATAGACGCTGAGAAAAATGAGGTGGTACTTGGCGAGCAAGGCAAGGAATTTTCTGATACCTTATACGCCATAAAGCCAAACTTTATTCCCTTTGATACTCTTGAAAAGCCAATGCGTGCGGCGGCTAAGGTGAGATACAGTGCAAAGCCTGCTGAGGGTACGGTGTCTATGGAGAACGGAAGAGTAAAAATCGTTTTTGACGAACCTCAAAGAGCGATAACCCCTGGACAAGCTGTTGTATTGTATGACGGAGATGTTGTTCTTGGGGGAGCAACTATAATATAGATATCTTCAAAACACCCATTGTCTGTCAGATAATGGGGTGATTTTGATTTTCGGCATAAATTTAACCTCAATAACTAAGTGCCATTATTGAGAAGGAAGGTGACAAAATGGGGAATTTTACAGAATACAGAAGAAAAATTCTTAAAAGCAGATACAATCATTTGAATAATAAACAACAAGAGGCGGTCTTTCACACAGACGGACCTTTGCTTGTGCTTGCAGGTGCAGGTTCGGGAAAGACAACAGTTATAGTAAACAGAATAGAAAATCTCATCAAATACGGCTCGGCATACAACAGCGAAAATATTCCTGACGGAATAAGGGAACAGGATACAGAGATACTTGGCTGGTATGCTGACGGCGAGATTGATGAATTGCCGCCGCATTTGGAGGAGGCTCTGTCCGAAAATCCTGTAAACCCTTGGCAAATTCTTGCCATAACATTTACAAACAAGGCGGCAGGTGAGTTAAAGTCACGTTTGGAAGCAAAGCTTGGAGAGAGCGGAACTCAAATAAATGCAGGCACCTTTCATTCGAGCTGTGTCAGAATACTCAGACGCGATATAGATAAGCTGGGATATGAGAAGAACTTTACTGTATTTGACACAGCAGACCAACAAACAGTTATAAAAAACTGCTTAAAGGAGCTGGAATTAGACGATAAAAAATATGCTCCCCGTGCGGTTTTGTCCATAATCAGCAATGCAAAAGATGCGTTAATTGATCCTGTTGAGTTTGAAAAAACATACAGAAAAGATTTTTTCTATTCAAAGGTTGCTGAGATATATACATTATATCAGAGAAACTTGAAGTTGAATAATGCACTTGACTTTGATGATTTAATTGTAAAAACTGTTCAGCTTTTTGAGGAATATCCTGATGTTTTGGAATATTATCAGGAAAAGTTCAGATACATATTGGTTGACGAGTATCAGGACACCAACCACGCCCAATATAAATTGGTTAGGTTGCTTGCCTCAAAGTACGAAAATTTGTGTGTTGTGGGTGATGATGACCAAAGTATATACAAGTTCAGAGGTGCTGATATTCGCAATATATTAGAGTTTGAAAAAGACTTTAAAAAGTGTCTGACCATAAAGCTTGAAGAAAACTATCGTTCAACCCAAAATATATTAGATGCGGCAAACAATGTAATATCTAACAACACAGGCAGAAAGGGCAAAAATCTTTGGACTTCCAACGGCTCAGGTGATAAGGTTCAGATTTTTACTGCTATGAATGAACATTCCGAGGCACAGTTTATTGCGGAGAAAATTGCAGAGCTTGGTGGCAGTTTTTCGGATACTGTAATACTTTACAGAATGAACGCAATGTCACGTATAGTCGAAGATATGCTGTTGCGTTCTGCTATACCATACCGCGTTCTCGGCGGTTTGAGGTTCTACGACAGAAAAGAAATCAAAGACATAACATCATATTTGAGATTAATAGAAAATCACGGCGATAATGTTGCATTGCAGAGAATAATAAATGAGCCTAAAAGGGGTATCGGTGCAACTACTGTTGATAAGCTGTCTGCGATTGCGGCGGCTGAAAACATAAGTATGTTTGATGTGTGTAAATCAGCAGATACCGAATATGATTTTTCTGCTAAGGCGGCGGCAAACTTAAAGGAATTTGCAAATATGATATCCTCACTCAGACAAGAGCTTGATGAGGGAATGGGACTTGAACTCTTTGCAAAGACCGTTATGGAACGCACAGGAATGATTTCGGAATTGAAGTCGCAGAAAACAGTTGAAAACGAAACGCGACTCGAAAACCTCGAGGAGTTTATTTCTATGGTTCAGGAGAGCGTGAAGAATGATGCCTCCCTCTCCCTTTCGGAATTATTAGAGAATATAACATTAATCTCTGATATTGATAACTATGATGAGGCACAGGATACAGTTACATTGATGACTCTGCACAGTGCTAAGGGTCTGGAGTTTCCAAACGTATTTTTAATCGGTGCGGAAGAAGGAATATTCCCTGGTATGCGTTCCTTTGGCGATGATGCGGAAATCGAAGAAGAAAGACGTCTTTGTTATGTGGGAATTACAAGGGCAAAGAAAAATCTTTTTATAACAAGAGCCAAGAGCAGAACCCTATTTGGCAGAACATCATACAATCCTCCGTCAAGATTTTTAGCAGAGATACCTGACGACCTTGTTCAAAGCTATATGGAAAAGCCACAGGAAACATCATTCAGGCAGGCGAATGCAGGTATTTACAAGCCGTCTG
>CACWIG010000032.1 GCA_902760955.1 uncultured Ruminococcus sp.
GATTTGACCTTTGAAATTGAAAATCAGACGATAATAAATGAACTTGCAGAGCTTGGAATTGACTGTGATGACGGAATTGTTCTTATTGCAAGAAAGCTCACGGCAGACGGCAAGAGCAAGTGTAATATAAACGGCAGATTAATGCCGATTGGTATGGTTAAAGAGGTTGGCGAAAAGTTGTTGACTATTCACGGCCAAAACGACAACCAAAGTATTTTATCACCTAAAAGCCATATAGGTTTTGTTGATGAATATGCGGAAAACTCAGAGTTTATGGCTGAGTATAGAGAGCAATACAAAAAGGTTAAAGAAATTCAAGCAGAACTCGCTGAACTTTCAACAGACGAAAGCGAGAAGGAAAGCCTGACAGAATTGTTGAGCTTTCAGCTTAGCGAGATAGATGCCGCAAAGCTGAAAATCGGCGAGGAGGAGGAGCTGACCGAAAGAAGAAGTTTTTTGCAAAACGCCGAAAGGATTGCAGAGGGAGCAGACGGTGCGTATTACGACCTTCACGGCAGTGACGACAGCGAAAGCGGTGCCTGTGATTTTATTTCCGACGCGGTGCGTAGGCTTGAGGGTATCAAGGACTATGACTCAAAGCTGTCGGAATTTTATGATGTTTTGGTGTCTGTTATGGCAGATGTTGATGATGTTATGCACGAGCTTCATTCATATATTGATGCTGTAAATTACAGCCCCACAGAGCTTGATGATATAGAGAGCAGATTGAGTCTGATATACAACCTCAAACGCAAGTACGGAAACTCTGTTGAAGAGATTATCGAGTATGCAAATAACGCCCGTGAGCGTTTGGCGGCTATTGAAAGCAGTGATGAGCGTCTTATAGAGCTTACGCAACAGCTTGAAACAGAAAGAGGAAAACTTGACGAAATCGCCCAGAGATTGACAAAGTCGAGAGTTGATGCGGCATACAGCCTGCAAGAGAATATTATGAATGAACTTGCGGACTTGGATATGCAGAAAATCAGATTTTCTGTCAGCATATGTCAGGCGTATGACAATGATGGAGAAGTTAAGTACTCAGCCAACGGCTGTGATAATGTTGAATTTTTGATTTCGGCAAACCCGGGTGAAGAGTTAAAGCCATTATCTAAAATAGCATCAGGCGGCGAGATGTCAAGGATTATGCTTGCCATAAAGTCTGTTTTGTCTGACAGCGATTTGGTTGAAACTATGATTTTTGATGAAATAGATACAGGTGTAAGCGGAAGAGCCGCTCAAAAGATTGCAGAAAAGATTGGGGCATTGGCACACAAACGTCAGATTTTGTGTATAACTCACCTGCCTCAGATTGCCGCTATGGCTGACTATCAATATAAGATAGAAAAAAATTCTGCGGAGGACAGCACAAGAACAACGGTTATTTGTGTGAGCGGTGACGACAGAATTAACGAGCTTGCCAGGATAATCGGCGGTGTTAAGGTTACGGAGATTACGTTTAGTGCCGCAAAAGAAATGGTAGATATGGCGGAGAAGTTCAAGGCGGAGAACAACAAATGAAGCAGTATGGATATGTAACAGATATACAGGAAAACAGAGCTAAAATTCGTGTTGTGCGTGAGTCGTCTTGCGGCGGCAACTGTGTAAGTTGCAAGGGTTGTCCCACCGAGGCTGTGTTTGTTGAATGTTTGGCAGATGACAGTCTTAGAAAGGGTGATAAGGTTGTGTTGACTATGCCGACTAAAACATTTTTTAAGGGAATGTTGTTGGGGTATGGTCAAACAGTTGTGCTTATGATAATAGGTGCAATTTTGGGATATAAGTTTTTTGGAAACGAGATTTCATCAATTATCGGAATTTTTGGCGGACTTGCGTTGGGACTTGCGATTTCCAAGATATTTTCGTCAAAGGGCCGATATGAGATAAAGGCAGAAAAGGCGGATAAGGATAGGGTATGTTAATTTCGGCAAAAGGCTTGAAAAAGAGCTTTTCGGATAATGTAATATTTGAAAATGTAAGTTTGACCATAGAGGACAGATGCCGTTATGGTTTAATTGGCGTAAACGGAGCAGGCAAATCAACATTGATTTCTGTCTTATTGGGAGAGGCAGACTATGACGAGGGAGAGATTTACCGCAAGAACGGAATGAGTATAGGTGTTTTAAAGCAGAACTCGGGACTTGTGCGTGACAGTTCAATCATTGCAGAGATGCGTAAAGCCTTTGAAGACGTAGAAAAAGCCGAAAAAGATATGCGCCGAATAGAAGGTGAGCTTGCGGCACTTGGCAATGACAATGCTGACAATAGCGAGTATAAAAGGCTCTCAAGTGAATACGCATCAAAGCAGGCATACATTGACAGCCGTGACGGATATAACATAGATGTAAAGATAAAAACTGTTTTAAATGGTATGGGTTTTTCTGATAAGGAGCTTGATACGCCCATAAATATTTTAAGCGGCGGCGAGAAAACAAGGCTTGCAATAGCGAGATTATTGCTTGAAGAGCCTGAACTGCTGGTTTTGGACGAGCCTACCAACCATCTGGATTTTAAGACGTTGAGTTGGCTTGAAAATTATCTTATTGATTATAAAGGCGCAATATTTGTTGTATCTCACGACAGATATTTTTTGGATAAGACAGTAGATAACATATTTGAAATTGAGCGTTGTGGATTAAATACCTTTAAGGGCAACTATTCGGCTTACCTTGTGCAAAAGGCGGAGCGGTATGAACGCAGATTAAAGGAATATGCGGCACAGCAGGAGGAAATTTCAAGACTTCAGACATATGTTGACAAGAATATGGCAAGGGCATCTACCTCGGCAAGTGCAAAGTCAAGACAGAAAATTCTTGACAATATGGAGATAATCGAAAACCCTGAATATACAGAAAAGAAAATCAGACTCAAGTTTGAGAAGATAAAGGACCCTTATAAAGATGTGCTTACTGTTTCGGACTTGACGGTGGCAGTCGGTGAGGAAAGAAAAGAGCTATGCACACACATTAACCTTGATATAAAAAAGGGCGATAAGATTGCCGTAATCGGCGATAACGGAATAGGAAAGTCCTCGTTATTTAAAACAATTCAGGGTATTATCCCTCATTATGTGGGTGAAGTTCAATGGGGTAAGAACGCTACCATAAGCTATTACGAACAAGAGAATTTGAATTTAAGTCCCGATAAAATGGCGATAGATGAGCTGTGGGACAGGTTTCCCCACATACCTGAGGCACAGATAAGGAGTGTGCTGGGGAATGTTCTTTTGACAAAGGAAGAGGTATACAGACCCGTTAAGGTCATAAGCGGTGGCGAGAGAGCAAGACTTGCGTTGTGTATAATTATGCTTGAAAAGTCAAATGTATTGTTGCTTGACGAGCCGACAAACCACTTGGATTTGAACTCTAAAGAGGTATTGGAGGACGCCTTGTCAGAATTTGACGGAACGGTTATATTTATATCTCACGACAGATATTTGTTAAATAAAGTTCCCGATAAAATAATTGAGATTACAAAAGGCGGAGCAGTTGTATATGACGGCAACTATGAGTATTACAAAGAAAAAGCACTTGATGTAAAGCCTGAGGCAGAGGAGAAAAAACAGCCTGTCAAGAAAAAGAGCGAGGGAACATACAGAAGTAAGGAACAACGCAAAGCTGATGTGGCAAAGAAAAATAAAATTCGCGAGTTAGAGGACGAGATTTCATATCTTGAAAAAAGAATATCGGAGATTGAACAAGAGATGGCAAGCGAGGAAGTATATACGAGCTTTGAGTTAATGCAGGAAAAGTCCATTCAGCTTGAAGAAGCCAACAACAGACTTGAGAAATGTTTTGAAGAATGGGAAGAGTTGTCCTCTTGAATTAAAAATCAAAATAATTTTATTGAATAATTATAATTTATTACATTTGTAGGGCAGGGGCTTGCTCCTGCCGAAAATCAATCGAAATGTCGGCAGGAGCAAGCCCCTGCCCTACGATTACGCAATTTGTAAATGATTTGCACAAATATTACTACGTGAATTAAACGGAAGAAACAAGAAAGATATTAGGGGGAATAACAATGATTTTATTTAACTTATTGAAAGACGGAAAGAAAAATGCGGTAACACTTAGCTATGATGATGCACCAGTGCACGACAGAAGACTTGTTGACATTTTTAATAAATATGGTATGAAGGCTACGTTCCATATAAATTCAGGGGTATTAGGCGAAAACAACGGAAAAATAGAACCTGAGGAAATTAAGGAATTATATAAAAATCACGAGGTTGCTTGTCACGGTGTTATGCACGCTCGTCTTGATTTGTTATCAAAAGGTGAGTGTGTGACGGAATTATATGAAGACAGAAAGGCGTTGGAACAACTTTGCGGATATATTGTTCGTGGTTTAAGCTATGCATATGGCAGATATACTGATGATGTGCTAAAGGCGGTGGAGAACTGCGACATAGAGTATTCCAGAACAGTAAAAGGTACAATGAATTTTGAATTTCCTGAAAATTGGCTTGAATGGAATCCAACCTGTCATCATAATAATTGTCTTGAATATGGTGAGAAATTTCTGAATAGTATTGAAGGATTTACATCAGGCCCGAGATTGTTGTATGTGTGGGGACATAGCTACGAATTTTCAAGACAGGATAATTGGGACGTGATAGAGGAGTTTTGTAAACTTGTAGGAGGAAGAGACGATATTTGGTATGCAACCAATATTGAAATCTACGATTACATCAAGGCTCAAAGAAGTCTCATTGTTTCTGTTGACGGAAAAACTGTGTATAACCCATCAGGACAAGAGGTTTGGTTTAGTTGCACAGATACGAAAAAAGCTTATTCAGTAAAGCCAGGCGAAACAAAGGTTGTGGAATAGGATAGAATTTTTTATGTAGATGGGACTTTTTTGAGTTCGTTTGCATTGTGTAAATTGTCAATCCGAAATAATTTTCATTTATTACAATATCCGATTTTAATTATCTGCTAAATGGCAGACTGTAGGGGCGATTCACGAATCGCCCGTTTGCGAGGAAACGACAACAGGCTCCCTTGTGTAAAGGGAGCTGTCAGCGTTAGCTGACTGAGGGATTGGTTGCTATATTTCATTAGCGGATAATTTATTGCATAACGAAGGCAATTATGCGGTTCGTCGGGGACGCCGAACCCTACATCGTGGTAGTTTACATAAATTTATCAATGGATGTTCTATTGTGTAAATGCCGGCAGGAGCAAGCCCCTGCCCTACACTATCCGATTTAATTATATACGAAATGGCAGGGTGTAGGGGACGGCGTCCTCGACGTCCCGAAAAAATCAACAACATATTCCGTAACGTATAATCAATATTCCACGCAACAAACAGCCTCGGCGGCGATGCCCTCGCCTCTGCCGCAAAAACCGAGTTTTTCTGTTGTGGTTGCCTTTATGCTGATACAATCTATGGGCAGACCTAAATCTTCTGCTATATTTTTTATCATTTGTTGGATATATCCTTCCAGCTTAGGCTTTTGAGCAATAACTGTCGCATCTATATTTATAATTTTGGCGTGCTTTTCTAAAAGCAAATCATTGACTTCACGCAGTAAAACTCTGCTGTCGGCACCCGTCCATTTTTCATCGGTATCGGGGAAGTGTTTGCCAATATCGCCTAGGGCAACGCTGCCGAGCATTGCGTCCATAATTGAGTGTATCAGCACATCAGCGTCAGAATGGCCGAGAAGTCCAAGCTCATACGGAATATCTACTCCGCCGATAATCAGTTTTCTGTCAGCAGTAAGCCTGTGAACGTCATAACCCATTCCTATACGCATTTTCTTTTCCTCCGTTTTTGTTATTCCCCCTGCGATTATCAAGTCGTCGGGTGTGGTAATCTTAATATTAGTAGGTGAGCCTTGAACTATTTTTATGGGATAGTTCATTGCCTCAACCACAGAACAATCGTCTGTCACAGTTAAGCCTTGTTCAAATGCACGCTTGTGTGCTGATTTAATTAATTCGGTATCAAACCCTTGCGGTGTTTGTATAGAGTATAGATCAGAGCGGTCAATGGTATCTGTAATGATATTGCTGTTCGCTTTCTTTATAGTATCTGTAACAGGTATGCCAAGTGTCGCCGCCTTTGAGTTATCAACTGCTTTTATAACCTCTGTAATTTGGGTGTCGGTAACAAATGGTCTTGCTCCGTCGTGAATTAACACAATGTCGCAAGTTACATTGTCAAGTCCGTTGATAATGGAAGCCTGACGTGTATCGCCGCCTGCCACAACAGCTTTGAGCTTGGTTATGCCATACTCTTTGGTAAGATTGATGACGCTTTGTATATCACATTCGCGTGTGACGATTATTATATCGTCAACATAAATGTTTTTCTCAAACTTGTCAAGTGTTTTAATAAGTATGGGAACATTATCAATTTTCATAAACTGTTTCGGTATATCAGAGTTCATTCGGCTTCCGCTACCTGCGGCGGCAATTAATGTTGTAATTGATTTATCGTTAAACATATTACACCTCGATAATTTTGTTAAATGATTATCATTCATTACATTTGTAGGGCAGGGGCTTGCTCCTGCCGAAAATCAATTGAAATGGCGGCAGGAGCAAGCCCCTGCCCTACAATATCCGATTTTAATTACCTGTGAAATAGCAGACAGGAGCAAGTCCAACTGCAATGGAAAAAATATTTCGGATTTTGCGGAGAGTCTTCCACGGTTTTACATTTTGTCACCTATAATATATCGTTTATTACATCTCTTATATTTTTATAGGTGTTTATTTCTATTTTCTTAAACCTTTTAAGTTTATCAGTATTACATTCGGGGATTAATACACGTTTAAAGCCGAGTTTTTCTGCCTCAGCAATACGTGTTTCAAGGTAACTGCAAGAGCGTAATTCACCTGCAAGACCTACCTCGCCTATTGCGACTATATCATTTGCTATCGCCTTGTTTTTAAAGCTTGATGCAATGGATAAAAAGATACCCATATCGACTGCAGGCTCAGTCATTTTTATCCCGCCTACTACGTTGACGTACACATCATATGATGATATGTGCAGACCTATTCTCTTCTCCATAACGGCGAGCATAATCAGCACACGTGAAATATCAATACCCTTTGACATTCTTCTTGCATTGCCAAAACTGCTTTGGCTTGTAAGTGCCTGAATTTCCGTCAGAATAGGTCTTGTGCCCTCCATTGTGCATATAATGCAGGAGCCCGGTTCGCCAATCGGTCTGCCTGACAGCATTGCTTGTGACGGGTCGGTAATTTCAGTAAGTCCGTTTGAGTCCATTTCAAAAACTCCGATTTCGTTTGTTGAACCAAATCTATTTTTAATGGCACGGATAATTCTGAAGGCTCTGTGCTGGTCGCCCTCAAAATATAAGACGGTATCAACTATATGTTCAAGAATTTTAGGGCCTGCTATGGAGCCTTCCTTGGTTACG
Organism: uncultured Ruminococcus sp.; assembly: GCA_902760955.1. Classification (GTDB taxonomy): domain Bacteria; phylum Bacillota; class Clostridia; order Monoglobales; family Monoglobaceae; genus UMGS1820. The sequence goes on from CACWIG010000032.1 coordinate 7,406, forward strand.
TGGCCTACAACAAAGGTTGCAATCGATTTTTCCTTTGCTATACGCATCAGGGTTGCGGCGGTGTCACGTATCTGTGTGGAACTGCCCGGGGCAGGCGAAATTTCGGGATTAAACATAGTCTGAACAGAGTCGACTATCAATATATCGGGATTTTCGTTTGCGATACATTCCTGAATGAGTGTCATATTTGTTTCTGTATACAGACGCAAATTCTCAGTTTTTACATTAAGTCTGTCGGCACGTATCTTGATTTGGTTTTGGGACTCCTCGCCCGATACATATAAAACCTTTTTTGTTTTGCCGAGATACTCACATATTTGCAAAAGAAGTGTGGATTTGCCTATGCCAGGGTCGCCGCCTATTAAGATAAGGGAACCTGCAACAATGCCGCCGCCTAAAACGCGGTCAAACTCCTTAAGACCTGTGGATATTCTTTCGTCCTTGACGATAGATATATCCTTTAATGATTTAGGAGGCTCAGACGTCATTGCGAAAGCCGTGCCTATATGTGGATTTTTTGCCCCTGATATAAAGGAGGCGGCCTCATTCATTGTATTCCACGCTCCGCAACCCGGACATTTACCATTCCATTTAGGCGATTCTGTGCCACATTCGGAACATACAAAAACGGTTTTTTGTTTCATAGCTATACCCTTCTCTGACTTTTTGTAATATTACTAAAATTTTATCATAAAATATATTATTTGTCTACATTGAAATACAAAGGCTTAATCAGATAGGATAAAATTGTTATAATAATTTAATAAATTTTACTTGATTTGTGATATCGTATAAGATATAATACAAATGATAATATATGATAAAATGATATTATTGTATTCTTTTAGGGGTGATAAGGTGCATTTATATATAATAAAATCACTTATTGATATAGCAGAACTTATCATCTTTTTATTGGGAGTATATTATCTGTGTATTGCTGTGTTTTCCTTGTTTGCAGGTGCAAGACATTCAAACCGAAAGGACACATTCAGGTTTATTGCGATTATACCTGCTCACAACGAGGCTGAAACCATTGGCGGTGTAATTGCAAGTATTCGCAGTACAGATTATCCTCAGGAATTGATTAAAATACTTGTTGTGGCAGATGGTTGCACCGATGCAACAATAAGTATCGCAAATAAAAATGGTGCAGAGGTATTTATAAGAGAGAAATCAACCACCAAGGGAGATGCACTGACTGAGGTGTTCAGGCATATTAAAGGCAAATATGATTATGATGTTGCCGCTGTGTTTGACGCAGACAATATTGTGGATAAAAACTTCTTTTCTGAGGTGTGCGAAAGAATGACTTTGGGCAAAGATGTTGTTCAGGGTTACATTGACTCTAAAAATCCCGATAGGTCTTGGGTTTCATATGCGTATTCCATATGGTATTGGATATACAATCGTGTTTCGCAATCGGGACGTGCAAGATTAAATTTAGGTTGCAGAATATGCGGTACAGGTTTTGCTGTGAAGAGAGAGGTTCTTGATACAGTAGAGTGGAATACAACCACAACCGCAGAGGATTGCGAATATACATATATGCTTGCTGAAAATGGAATCAAGGTTGACTTTTGCGAGAGTGCAGTTGTGTATGACGAAAAGCCTGTATGTTTTAAAGAATCTGTTTTGCAACGCACAAGATGGGTACAAGGCATTTGTGATGTTCAGGGCGAATACACATTAAGGCTTTTGAAAAGATTTAAGATAAACGCCGTTTTAGGTTTGTGGGGCGATTTTTTAAATGTGTTCTGTTTTGTGTTTTTGTTTGTGTCGTATATTTTTAAAATAGGCGATATATGGCAAACGATAGCAGGCGGTATTGTGTTGTGGGTGTATATTACTGCATATGTTTTATCTGTGCTTATTGCAATGCTTAAGGATAAGAAGTTTAACAAAAAGATTATTCTTAATTTATTGGGATATATGATATACATATCAAGTTGGGTTCCGATTGGGATTATGGGCATATTCGGAAAGAGAAAAGAATGGTATCATACAAAACACAGCGATGCTGTTTAAATGTGAAATAAATTATAGTATCTCTTGTTATTATTCCTGTAGACAAGGGAGCTTACAATAATTGTCGGGGCAGGTCGACAGAAGGAGATATAATTATGTGTGGAATTGTAGGGTATGTTGGAAAAAAACAAGCGGTTCCGATTTTGATTGACGGATTGTCAAAGCTTGAATACAGAGGTTATGACTCAGCCGGAGTTGCTGTTATGCAAGACGGCAAAATAGAAGTAAAAAAAGCAAAGGGCAGACTTGCTGTTCTTGAAGAAAAGCTGAACAGTGAAGAAAAAATCACAGGCGTTATGGGAATAGGTCACACAAGATGGGCGACTCACGGCGAGCCTTCTGACACAAATGCACATCCGCATTTGAGCAAAACGGGAAAATTTGCGGTAGTTCATAACGGAATTATAGAAAACTATATTAAACTGCGTGAATATTTAACCTCAAAGGGATTTGAGTTTATCTCAGAGACAGACACAGAGGTTATTGCACACTTGGTAGAGTATTATTATACAGGAAATATGGTAGAAACTGTTGCTAAAATAGTGGAGAAGGTTGAGGGTTCATACGCATTGGGAATTTTATGTGACGATAACCCTGATACTTTTGTTGCTGTCCGCAAGGAAAGCCCATTGATTGTAGGCCTTGGCGACGGAGAAAACTTTATTGCATCAGATGTTCCTGCTATTCTTGGCTATACAAGAGATGTTTACTTTCTGGAAAATGACGAAATTGTTGTTTTAAGCAGTGATGATGTTAAGGTTTACACAACTGATGGTGACGAGATAAAGAAAGAGCCATTCCGCGTTAATTGGGACATATCTGCCGCTGAAAAGGGCGGTTATGAACATTTTATGTTCAAAGAAATAATGGAACAGCCGAGAGCTATCAAGGATACTATTTCGCCGAGAATTCAAAATGGTAAGATTGTTCTTGACGATATTAACTTAAATGCTGACTACATAAAGAAGTTGGATAAAATATACATTGTAGCCTGCGGCAGTGCTTATCACGTAGGTGTTGTTGGTAAGTATGTTATCGAGGATATGACACGTATTCCCGTTGAGGTATCAATCGCATCAGAGTTCAGATATATGAACCCAATCGTAAACGAAAGAACGCTGACCATAGTAATCAGCCAATCAGGAGAAACAGCAGATACTATTGCGGCAATGCGTGAGGCTAAACGTTTAGGCTCCAGAACATTTGCTGTTGTAAATGCTGTAGGAAGTGCAATAGCACGTGAGGCAGATGATGTTCTTTATACTTGGGCAGGTCCCGAAATTTCTGTTGCTACAACAAAGGCATACAGCACACAATTAAATGCAATGTATTTATTGTCATTATATATTGCACAGGAACTTGAATTGATTGACAATGCAAGGATCAATGCTTGCATTGAGGCTCTTGAAAAACTGTCTGACAACATTCAAAGCATTGTTGAAAATAAGGAGGAGATACAGTACATTGCGTCAAAATACTATAACGCAAAGAGTGTATTCTTCCTCGGCAGAACTTTGGATTATGCAGTGTCATTGGAGGGTTCGCTGAAACTTAAGGAAATTTCATATATTCACTCAGAGGCATATGCGGCAGGCGAGTTAAAGCACGGCACTATTGCCTTGATAGAAGAGGGAACCGTTGTTGTTGCTCTTTGTACGGTTAAGCCGTTGTTTGATAAGATGCTCAGCAATATCAAAGAGGTTAAGGCAAGAGGTGCTGTGGTTATCGCAATCGCAGAAGAAGGCCATAATGAGATTGAAAAAGAGGCGGATCACGTTATCTATATTCCAAAGACAGACAGCCTTGTTTTGCCGTCTGAGACAGTTGTCCCTCTTCAGTTGTTTGCCTACTATGTTGCGTCCCTCAAGGGCTTGGATATTGACAAGCCGAGAAACCTTGCAAAATCAGTAACTGTTGAATAAGAAGAACGCCCATTCCTCAATGTTTATATTGAGGAATGGGCAACTTTGTATTTTCTGAAAATTTAAAAAAATTTCAGAAAACCTCTTGACAAAAGAAAGTTTTATGATAAAATATAAACAGTAATGATTACTATTTGCATTAAGGGAGTAGCCTTATGAATGAAAATAGCAAGAAAAGATATAGCAGACAGAGGGAGTGTATAATTGAGTTTTTAAAAAATACAGCAATACATCCCACTGCGAATATGATTTACGACAAGGTCAGGGAGGAAATTCCCAATATAAGCCTTGGTACTGTTTATCGTAATTTGTCGGAACTTACAGAGCTTGGCAAAGTTATAAGAATTGAATCGGGCGATGGTGCAGAAAGATACGAT
>CACWIG010000033.1 GCA_902760955.1 uncultured Ruminococcus sp.
ATCCGATTTAAGTTTAAAAGCAGTTATGGGATTTAAGCAAAACTATGTTATCACTTTTTTGAGTGTAAATGTAACATATGTTTGACAACTACAGAATCACTTTTTTTAATTTTTTATAAAAAATGCTTGACATTTTTGCAGAAAAATGATATAATTATCCTCGTTGTGTGACAATAATTAAATATGGCTCCTTGGTCAAGTGGTTAAGACTCCGCCCTCTCACGGCGGCTACAGGGGTTCGAATCCCCTAGGAGTCACCAAAAATCGACGAGACTCGTAAGAGGCTTGTCGATTTTGTTATACAACAAAACGAGGACCATAGTTAGTCCTCGTTTTCTAAGTATTTTATTCACATACCTTAAACATATATGGTATTTTATAGTTAAAATATCATATTACTGTCATAAGTATACGATTTGAAAAAATCAGGCTTTTTTATATCCACATTTAGGACATACGCCATCTTCATTCAATGCAATACCGCACAAAGGACAGCGCTCCATCTGTATGCTCGGTTCAAATTCCTCAGATGCAACATTAACACCGCTGGTAAAGGTTAATTTAACTATATTGAGCTTATCCTTCAATAAATCATAAACAATCTTAATCATACCCTCAACAGTCATTGTTTCTTTTGTAACCACTAAGCGGCACTCCGGATATGCCGTTGCCAAATCAGTTTTGAAAGCAGGACCTTTCATAACATTATTTGGAGCACCGTTTTTAATTCCCTGTTTTTCGTACACGTCGAGAATAGCAGGTAAAAGCGGATCATCCTCGCGAAGAATCAAAGCGTGGTCAAAATTTTTCAGAACCTCCCAGGCAGTCTTTTGAATTTCATTACACGGGAAAACCATATTAACTCCGGCATTAACCGAATCCTCTACCTCTATAGTCAATACTCCCGTATGCCCGTGCAAATACTGTGCTTCTCCTTTAAACCCATAGAAACGATGTGCATACTGCAAATCCAATGTCGTAATACTTCTCATTTTTATCTCTCCTTATATATTTATATTTACGGGTTGTTTGCTCCCGTATGCGCACTTGTTGCAGACGGACATTGAAACTATTGAGGATATTGCTGTTGTCATAATATTTACCCTCTATATTTCATTGTCCGTTAATCCATACGATTAGTATGTCTATGATCACTCTTGTCTGCACCGAGTTTTTTTCGGCAATCAGGACACACATAGAATACTTTTAAATCGTAAAACAAAAAATCTGTACCAAATTGTTTTTTTAAAGTATCTGTCAAATCATCAAACTGTATATCTGTCAGTTTTCCGCAATTTCGGCAAACAATATGATCGTGCTTTACTATTCTGTCGTAGCGGTCGGGCAGACCCTCCACCGAGATTTTATTGATAAGCCTGTCCCTGTAAAGTTTATTTAAATTATTATAAACAGTTGCCAAAACCACACTCGGAAAATCAGCTTTAAGTATTTGATAGATTTGCTCAACAGTCATATGCGATGACGATTGATTAACTATTTCATATATTCGTTTCTCGTACTTAGTCATTTTTTCAATCCAATATTAGAATTATTCTAAAATTATTAGAACACTTTTAATTTCTGATGTCAAGAAAAATTTTTTGATTACCACAGAACTATAAAAAGCGGGACGTCGGGGACGCCGTCCCCTACAGATGTGTAACATAATTCACCAACTTACATTTTATTGAACAAGCTAAAGCATATCGCCACTCCTCCGTCTCACTATGGGCGTCACCTTCCTTTACGCAAGGAGGTTTTTGCAGAAAGTTACCCACAATTTACAATCGTCTGTTTGATATACTGAAAAAAGTGTCCTTCGCTTTCTACGATGGACACTTTTTATCCTATTATTTTAGCCCGGAATTTGCTCAGTCAAGGTAACCTCTAATGTTTCGGTTCTGCCTGTTGCATATTTATAAACCTGCATCTTTAATTTATCACCTGGATTATGTTGATTTTTAACCTTGTTAAGAGATTCACTGTCTGTAATCTTTTCGCCCTCAACCTCTGTTATGATATCTCCTTGCTCAAAGCCTGCGCTCTTTGCATTCTCTGTTGTAACCTCCATAACCTGAACACCCTGGGGCCAGGAATATGACTGCGACATATATTCGGTAACATCACGGGTAGAAATACCTATAACAGGACGTCCCTTGACATATCCGTATTCGATAAGGTCAGCAATAATCGGTTTAGCCTCTGATGACGGAATTGCAAAGCCCATACCTTCTACGCCTGAGGTTGCCACCTTGATTGAGTTTATACCTATTACCTCACCAAATCTGTTGATAAGCGCACCGCCTGAGTTACCTGAATTTATAGCGGCGTCTGTCTGGATAACATTCATTGTTCTGTTGTCAACACTGACAGTTCTGTTGACTGCACTGATTATACCCTCTGTTACACTTCCGAAAAACTCCACGCCCATAGGGTTACCGATTGCAATTGCTCTTTCACCGACCTCAATATCATTTGAGTCACCCAATGTTGCAACAGTAAGATTTTCCTTTGGCTCTATTTTAATTACTGCCAAATCTGTTTGAGCATCAGCACCGATTAGCTTTGCCTCGTACTCTGTACCTGTATTCAGTAATACTGTAACGCTTGAAGCCCCTTCTACAACGTGGTTGTTTGTTACAATATATCCATCCTGGCTTAATATTATGCCTGAGCCTTCGCTCTTAGCGGATGCAGACTGACCGAATATAGTCATTTGCCCCTGAACCGTACTTGTAATACCAACAACTGAAGGTCCTACCCTTTTAGCAATCTCTGTTGTGGGCAGTTCGTCTTGTGACGAAACAGTTTTTTGCATATTGCTGTCAGATGCGTTTCCGTTAAGGTTCTCTACCAAGTCCTGCTTGGATGTAACTCGTTTTTCCTCTGCGCCATATTTTTTGCCAAGCATAAAAGCACCGCCGAGTATGGAAAGATTTAATACAGTAAGTGCAAGCATTGCGGCAACAAATCTATTCTTTTTTGATTTTTTTTCGCATTTTTTAACGATTTCCGTATAACGCTTGGAGTCCGCATCTGTATCATACTCTGTCTTTGAATATCCGCCTGACAGGTCAATCACTACCTGCTCGTTATCATTGTTGTCCTCTGCATTTGCATAAATAACATCTTGATTGTTATCCGTATCCTGAGTAAAATTGCTCTCATTTTCTGAGCTGAAATTTCCAAAATCAGTACCCTCTGTATATTTGTCTTCCCCTGATGTGTTTTCATTATTAAAGCCATTAAAATCATCCATAACGAAATACCTCCAAATCTTTTAATTCACTTTATATTTAGATTGTAACCCATAAAATTTACAAATCTATGAACAAATTGTAAAATAGCTATAAATACTAATTTATATTCTTAATCTGTGATTGCTTTGCCTTGTTTAAAGGAAATACAAACTCGGCATATTCACCCTCTACACTGTTAAGCGAGATATCCTTGCCGTGTGCCTGCAAGATGTTTTTCACAAGGTACAAGCCAATTCCTGTTCCTTCTTTATTGATACTTCTCGACTTATCGACCTTATAAAAACGCTTGAATATCATAGAACTCTGTTCCTCAGATATTCCGCAGCCTGTATTTTTGACAGAAGTTATAATCTCGTGTCCCTTTTGGCTGACCGAAATTGTTATATTTCCATTCTCATTTGTAAACTTAACGGCATTGTCAATAAGATTTGTAAGCACACGAGTAATGCTGTCCTTATCCGCATTAACATAACATTTTTCTGTTTCAAGTGACAGAACAACATCTATATTCTTCTCTTCTATCTTGTTTTCAAGTCCAATAACAACAATTCTTATAACCTCGTTTATGTCAAAGTTTGTCATATTAAGAGTCAGCTTATCTGACTGGAGACGTGTAATATCCAAAAATGTATTTACCAATCTTGACAATCTGTTTATCTCACCATAGACAATCTTTAAATATTCTTTTTGCCTGTCCTCAGGAATTGTACCGTCAAGCATACCCGACACAAATCCTCCTATTGTAGTCATAGGCGTTCTCAGTTCGTGGGATACATCAGATATAAATGTGCTCTTAATCTCCTCTGCTTTCTCAAGTTCTTGTGCCATATGGTTAAATGCCTCAGCAAGCTCCGATATTTCAGCGACGGTGGAATTTTCAGCAGACTCCTCCACTCTTACCGCAAAGTTACCTTTTGCAAACTCCTTTGTTGAATCACTGATTTTCTTAATCGGCACAGAAATACTTCTTGCCAAAAGATATGAAAGCACAATGGCTACCACAGACAAACCACTCATAGCTATAATCAGTATTTTGAACAATTCATACTGCATTCTCTGATGTTCAGGTATGGGTCTGCTCATAGAAACGCCGCCTATAACCTCATTATTTGCACCCTTGATAGGCATCTGCAAAGTGAACATAGTTACAGAAAACAAACCGCCCATATTACCGATACCTGAACTTTTCTGTCCTGCGAGAGTGTTTTTGGTATATTCTGAATTTATATACACAGGTGTTTTATTAACAAATCTTTCAGTCTCGCTCGCAACTATTACTTTGCTGCTTTTGTCATATACTACTATATAACTTCCTGATGCCTTTGAAACACCGTTAACAAGGCTATATACACTGTCCATCGGTAAGTTTCCCTCAATCATATCTATAACGGTTTCCACGTTTTTGTAAAGATAATTTTCACTGTATCTCGATACATAGTTTGTCATCAACACAGTAAGTGTTGACCCCATTATAATTATGGAAATCATCATTGAAACAATATTAATACCGAGAATTTTAGAAAACATACCTCGTTTTTTCATAAATATCCCCTTTTAATACAACAACTATTTTTCTGTTACTTCAAACTTGTATCCAACACCCCAAACAGTTTTCAGTTGCCAATTCTTGTCACCGACATCAATTTTCTCTCTGATACGCTTTATGTGGACATCAACAGTACGTGAGTCGCCAAAAAACTCATAACCCCAAATTTCGTCAAGAAGCTGATCCCTTGTGTATACCTTGTTTTTGTTTTTAGCAAGGAAGTAGAGAAGTTCAAACTCCTTAGGAGGCATATCAATCTTTTTATCATCAATATATATCTCATACGTTTCCTTGCCTATACGCAATCCGTCAAAGACAAGCTCGCTTGAGTCACTGTCCGAAACAGTTTTGCTCTCACTTCTCCTCAGCACTGCCTTAATTCTGGCAATAAGTTCTTTTGGTTCAAATGGTTTTACAATATAGTCATCAGCACCGAGTTCAAGTCCCAAAACCTTATCAAAGGTTTCGCCCTTTGCGGTAATCATAATAATCGGAGCATCGCTAAAGCCTCTGATTTCACGGCACACCTGCCATCCGTCTTTTTTAGGGAGCATAATATCAAGCAATACAATATCGGGATTTGTACTCTTGAATTTCTCAATAGCCTGCTCTCCGTCAGTTGCAATTACAGCCTTATAGCCTTCCTTTTCCACATATAGACGTATAAGTTCGCATATGTTAACCTCGTCATCCACAATAAGAATTGTACTCTTATCATTCATCATATATATCACCCTCTTTTGTCATATAATAACATTATACTATTTAATTATGAATAAATCAATAATTTTTTATTAACAAAGATATTCATTATACTAAAATTTACCTTTGTCGGAATAAAACAAATTTCAAATAATATAATATATATTAATACACGAAAAAGGAGCAAAACTATGCAAGAAGAAATAATCAAAAAAACTGCACAGGAATCAGAAACAGACCGCAATGAGCTTATAAAAACATTGATATTCGATATAGAAAGTGCGAAGAACGATATGGAGGTTGCACGTATAAACTTCAACAGAGTATACAACCCCGACGACATTGATATATATATTTATAAATTGCGTTCAGCCGAATCAAGATACACAAAGCTAATCAAAAAGCTGAAATCCATATCATAAATTAAGTTTTTGTAAACAATGAGAAAAAATGTTGATAAATATTTGGATGTATATTATACTTAGGATAAAAGGAAGGTGGCTTTAATGATTACTCATAACAAAAGAAAAGAGGATATTATCGAACATTTTGGTTCTGACCCCATAGGCGGACTCAGCGACAGCCAAGTTGTCGAAGCAACTAAAAAATACGGCGAAAATAAACTGCGTCAAAAGGAAAGCAAAACAATGCTACAGCGTTTTGCTGAACAGTTTAAAGATGTTATGATTATAATTTTGATTATAGCCGCCGCTATCTCATTTGGTATAGCCATATACGAGAATAATCCAAAAGAATTTTTTGAACCTGCACTTATCTTACTGATAGTAATATTAAACGCAATTATAGGTGTAATTCAGGAAAACAAAGCAGAAAAGGCACTTGATGCATTAAAAAATATGTCAGTATCTACTGCTAAAGTAATCAGGAATGGTAAGGATGCCGTCATAGACTCAACAACTCTTGTACCGGGCGATATTATTCGCCTTGAGGCAGGTGATTATGTACCTGCAGATGCAAGACTTTTATCATCATCAAATCTTAAGGTTGAAGAATCTGCACTAACGGGCGAATCTCTCCCCTCCGAGAAAGATGCTGAGGCAATTATAAAGGAAAACTCCCCCTTAGGTGACAGGTCAAATATGATATATTCAGGCTGTTCGGTAACAAATGGAACCGCATTGGCAATCGTGACAGCAACAGGGATGAATACTGAAATCGGAAAGATTGCAAACCTTTTAAATGAGCAAGACGATACTAAAACTCCCCTTCAGGACAAGCTGGCAAAGCTCGGCAAATATCTCGGTGTATTGGCAATAGCCGCTTGCATAATTATATTTATAGTCGGAGCCTTCAACGGCATTGACATAAAAGAAATGTTTATGACATCTGTATCCCTCGCCGTATCGGCTATTCCTGAGGGATTACCTGCAATAGTCACCATTGTTTTGTCAATCGGCGTTCAAAGAATGGTAAAAAAGAACGTCATTATCAGAAAATTACCTGCTGTTGAAACCTTGGGCAATGCCTCTGTTATATGCTCTGACAAGACAGGTACATTGACTCAAAACAAAATGACACTTGTTAAAGCATACACAGATAATGGTTTATTTGAAGACGTAGCACCCGACACCGATAATGCACGTGAGGTTAAAAATCTTCTTATGCTTGGTACATTATGCTGCAACGGAACAGTCACAAAAAAAGATGACGGAAGTGAAGAGCATATTGGCGACCCCACAGAAACCGCCATTGTTGCCGCCGCTCAAAACTTAGGCTTTAACAAGAAAAGGTTATCAAATGACTTTCCGAGAATTGCAGAATTACCATTTGATTCGGACAGAAAACTGATGAGTGTTATATGCAATTATAATAATAAAAACATTGTAATTGTCAAGGGTGCCTTTGACGTTCTTGCAAAACGCTGTGTAAACGGCGACACAGAAAAAGCAAGAAAAATCAATGATGAAATGAGCAACAACGCCCTGCGTGTTATTGCAATAGCATTTAAGGATATAGACAAAATTCCGCAAGAACTCGACAGCGACAATATAGAAAATGATTTAACTTTCCTCGGCCTTGTGGGTATGATAGACCCTCCTCGTCCAGAGGCTAAGAATGCTGTATCAATATGTAAACAGGCAGGTATCAGACCTGTTATGATTACAGGCGACCATATTATTACCGCCTCAGCCATTGCAAAAGAGCTTGGCATTATGCGTGAAGGCGACAAAGCAATAACAGGCGCTGAGCTTGACACTATGAGCGATGAGGAACTGAAAGACAATGTAGAAAATATTTCCGTATACGCAAGGGTTTCCCCTGAAAATAAAATCAGAATTGTCAAGGCTTGGCAAAGCAAAGAAAAAGTTGTATCTATGACAGGTGACGGAGTGAATGATGCACCTGCCTTAAAAGCAGCAGATATAGGCTGTGCAATGGGTATTACAGGCACAGACGTTGCAAAGGGTGCCGCAGATATGACTCTGACAGACGACAACTTTGCCTCTATTGTAGATGCCGTACGGGAAGGACGCGGAATATATGACAATATCCGCAAAGTCGTAGGCTTTTTGCTTGGCACAAATATCGGCGAAGTCATAACCGTTTTTGTATCAATGATGATATGGCATATATCTCCTCTGCTTTCTATGCAGCTTTTATGGATAAACCTTGTCACCGACAGTTTGCCTGCCATTGCACTCGGAATGGAAGCAGTCGAAGCCGACGTTATGACCAGACAGCCTCACCACAAAAATGAAGGCATTTTTGCTCACGGTTATGGAGTCAGAATTTTTCTGCAGGGAGTAATGTTTGCAATTTTAACAATGACAGCGTTTTCGGTTGCACACAACACAACAGGCAGTGTTGAATGTGGCAGAACTCTCGCTTTTATGGTTCTTTCCATATCGCAGATTATGCAGGCATACAATATGCGTTCGGAAAAATCGTTGTTTAAAATCGGTATGTTTACAAACAAGATTTTAAATCGCGCTTGTCTGATATCTGTTGCACTTGTTCTTATTGTGATGTTCACGCCATTGAGAATAGCATTCGGATTAGAACTTTTGAACGCTCCGCTTTATCTGTTAGGTATCGGTTTAATTATTGTTCCTCTAATAGTTATGGAGTTATCAAAAGCCCTCAATTTAATTAACAGGCGGTAAAATTCGGAAAATACTACTCAAAATCCGAAATAATTTTTTCATTGCAGTCGGGCTGTAGGGCTCCCAAAAAATCGAGGTTAATTCGAGATTTTTTGGGAAAGAGGAGCCACGGCAGAGCAAGCGACGATGCGAATGTAATAAGCATCAAGCAAGCGTAGCAAGTGGTGACGAGGGCAATAATTCAATAAAATTATTTTGAATTTGTAATTTGTATGATTTTAATTTAATTAACCACAGGAGATAAATTTTACTGATGAAAACAAGAATTGGAAAAGTAATTAAAATACTTCCGTTTATAGTCATAGCAGTATTGATGTTGCTTTGGCTTGTATCGGGAAGAGATTTAAGCACAGAAGATATTATGTCATTGCTACCGCAGAACTTATTTCTTGCGGCATTGATAATACTCGCCTTGTATGCCCTAAAAAGCGTTTCTGTGCTGTTTCCGCTTCTTCTGTTACAGATTACATCAGGTCTTATTTTTCCGTTATATATTGCTCTGCTGATTAACTGCATAGGCACAGTAATAGCCTACAGCATACCATACACCATAGGCAGATTTTCAAGTTCCTCCCTTGCCGATAAAATTATAAAAAAGTATCCAAAGGCACAGGAATTTGTTGATTTACAACGTAATTCTGACTCGTTTATTTCCTTTTTCTTAAGAGCTATAAGCTGTTTGCCTGCGGACATTGTAAGCTTATATCTCGGCTCTATTAAAATCAAATACGTTCCCTATGCATTTTGGGGGCTTGTGGGCACACTACCAGGGTTAATACCTGCAACTGTTGCGGGTGCCAGCATAACCGACCCAACTTCAACAGCGTTTATTGTATCGGTTTCACTGACGGTGCTTTCGTCAGTTGGCTCAATCGTAATTTATCGCCTTTATAAAAAGCGAAAAACTTCAAATATGTAAATATTATGTAAAAAAGTTGCAGACAAAACACCTGCAACTTTTTATGTTATTCGTATTGAACAACGTCTATCCAACGCATTAGGAACTCTCTTTCGCTCTCAATTCCTTTTGAAAGCTGTGAGGCCGCAACAATGGGTATCCACATTTGAACATACTGTTTGGCTGTATCTGTTTTCTTACAGAAAAGTTCAAGATATTTCTCGGCTGTTTCGGTTTCCCCTGTAATTGAAAACAGCAGATAAGTTCTTGCCGCATCTGCCGAGGCATTACCCTGAGTCACGTGCGCCCAATCTATTACATACGCCTTGTCATCAGGCGTAATAATAATATTTGACGGATTAAAGTCGCCGTGACAAACCTTGTAATGTTTGGGAACCCCATCAAGACGTGTGTGCAACTCATACCTTGTTGTCGCATCAAGCCCCGTCTGCTTGATTTTGTTATGCATTTTATCCTTAAGTTTGTTAAGCATAGGAACATTATGCGAAAGAATTTGAACCTGCAAATCAACCATTCTTCTAAGATATTCGTCTGTTTTATCGGGATTTTCTTTCATTAATTGCTCTAAGGTTACACCCTCGATATATTCAACTGTGA
>CACWIG010000034.1 GCA_902760955.1 uncultured Ruminococcus sp.
AATGAATGTGCAATATATACAAATCAAATTTGTAGGGGACGGCGTCCCCGACGTCCCGAAAAGCCCAACTGCAATGAAAAAATTATTTTGAATTTAATGGGCATTCCATTTTGTAGGGCAGGGGCTTGCTCCTGCCGCATTTGTAGGGGACGGCATCCCGTCGGTTCGGCAGATTACGTATTGTAAGAGAGGAGAACTTATGAAAAAATTTTTTAAACTTAAATATGTTACGATTTTATTAATATCTGTTATTCTGGTATGGGTGTCGTGCAATGGGATATCTATATACCTATACTCCAAAACAGACACAACTGCACCTGCAGATGTGATAATTGTCTTGGGAGCGCAAACGGATTATGATACACCTTCGCCTGTTTTTGCAGAAAGGATTAATCACGCCATTGACCTTTATAATAACAATATGTCTTCAAAAATAATATTTACGGGCGGAAAAGATGTTGAAAATAAATATTCAGAAGCTGAAGCCGCAAAGGTATATGCCATCAATGCAGGCATCCCTGAGGGCGATATTATAATTGAGGACAAATCCGAAATCACTTTGGAAAATATGGAATATTCTT
Organism: uncultured Ruminococcus sp.; assembly: GCA_902760955.1. Classification (GTDB taxonomy): domain Bacteria; phylum Bacillota; class Clostridia; order Monoglobales; family Monoglobaceae; genus UMGS1820. The sequence goes on from CACWIG010000034.1 coordinate 582, forward strand.
ATAAAATAATGCAGGAAAAAAACTTTAATACAGCAATTATTGTAAGTGACCCATTACATATGAAAAGAGCGATGTTAATGGCAGAAGACTCAGGCATAACTGCCTTTTCTTCTGCCACTCCCACCACTCTTTATAAAACGCCTAAATCAAAATTTCCGTTTCTGCTGAGAGAAACTTTTTATTACAGCTTGTATCAGATTTATCGCTTGACAGGAAGTGCGTTTGATTTGAATATTTCAGACCAAATACGTCGCTTTCTCACAATCTGACAATTCATTGATTGGGAAGCACAGCGTCTGAGGGCATTCTCCAATCACCCCTGGGCGACAGACTTACACTGCCCACCTTAACGCCGTCAGGAATACACGAACGCTTAAATTGGCTGTTATAAAATCTTCTTACAAAGATGTCAAGCCACTTTTGTATTGTTTCCTTATCATACACGCCTGCAAAGGCGAGGTTTGCCATTCTGTATATCTTATTTTTAGAAAATCCCCAACGAACCATATTGTATAGGAAGAAATCGTGAAGTTCATAAGGTCCGACAATTTCTTCGGTCTGCTGAACAATCTGTCCGTCCTCAGGAGGTAACAGTTCGGGACTTACGGGTGTGTCAAGCACATCATACAAAGTATTTTTAAGTTCGTCAGAACTTGTGTCTGCAATATATTTAACCAAATATCTGACAAGGGTTTTAGGGACAGATGCGTTTACACCATACATAGACATATGGTCGCCGTTATATGTGGCAAAGCCAAGAGCAAGTTCTGATAAATCTCCCGTACCTATAACTATTCCGCCTGACTTATTGGCGATATCCATAAGAACCTGTGTTCTCTCGCGTGCCTGGGCGTTTTCATATGTTACATCGTGAACATTTATATCCGCTCCGATATCGCTCATATGCTGTGTGACAGCCGCCTTAATATTGACTTCTTTAAACGTCGCACCTATGGACTTAATCATACTTACAGCATTGTTATACGTTCTGTCCGTAGTGCCAAAGCAGGGCATAGTCACCGCTATAATTCCTGATTTCGGAAGCCCCAAATCATCAAACGCTTTTGCGGTAACAAGCAATGCAAGGGTAGAGTCAAGACCTCCCGATATACCGATTGTAACCGTATTAATACCAATATGCTTCAATCTCTTTTTTAAGCCGTGATACTGAATGGCAAAAATCTCTTCGCATCGTTCTCTTAAGTTATCGTCGTTTTCAGGCACAAAGGGACGCATATCAAATTTACGGCTGATATTTGTCTTTTCAATCGCCGTATTAAAGTATATGGTTTGGTAATCGTTCTTATCACTGTTTTTAAATGTTGTTACACGTCTGCGTTCCTGAATACACCTTTCCACATCCACATCAGCATACAGTATACCCTCTGAGAATATCTTGGATTCAGCAAGCTCTATTCCTGCTTCGTATATCATATTGTGGCCCGAGAATGTCATATCCGTCGAGGACTCTCCCTCGCCTGCATCTGCGTATATATAAACAGACTCCGTCTTGGCAGATTGAACCTCAACCAGCTTTCGTCTCCAGGAACTTTTGCCTATTACCTCATCGCTTGCTGACAGATTTACGATTATGGTCGCTCCGTTTTCAGTATGGCTGTTGCTTGGCGGATTGGCAGCCCACAAATCTTCACATATATCCGCCGCAACCGCAAACTCAGGCATCTCCTTTGCCATAAAAATAAGTTTAGGACCAATCGGTATCTTCATACCTCCGAAGTATACTGTTGAATTAGCTGTCATTGTATTAAAATGACGCATCTCATAAAATTCGCTGTAATTCGGGATATTTGCTTTTGTGACAAAACCGAGAATATTTCCGTCCTTAAAAAATGCGGCACAATTATATAGCTTTCCGTTATCGGACACAGGGATTCCCACCACGCAGAGAATATCCAATTCCTTTGTAGTATCAACAATACTAATTAATGCATTTTCTGCACGTTTGATAAGATCGCTCTGCAAAAATAAATCTCCGCAGGTGTATGCGGTAACAGCCAACTCAGGCAAAACAATCAGCTTTGCACCGTTATTCTCCGCTTTGGTGATACACCTTTTTATTTTAGCGGCATTAAATTCAACGTCGGCAACTCTGACCTCAGGTGTCGCCGCCGCAACCTTTATAAATCCGTCTATCATTCGTAACGCCTCCCATATTAACGATAAACATTAGCCGTTTGCAAAATGTGAAAAACCGCATAAAATAAGAATATTATTATAAAAGTCCATTTTGTATATTTTCTCCGTTTATAGGCTCCCTTGCATTTTGTAGGGCAGGGGCTTGCTCCTGCCGCATTTGTAGGGGACGGCGTCCTCGACGTCCCGTAGATTGTTTTATATCGTATTGACAATCCTCCCGTCACGCTTTGGGTGCCACCCTCCTTTACACAAAGGGCTTTTTTGAAAGTTATCCACAATTTTGTGCTTTCATATTTTACAATCGCCTATAACAATAAACATTTTATATTATAATTTTCAATCAGAAGATATTTATTCTTCTGTATACCTCAGGTGTTACACCCTCATATTTTTTAAAGACAGTACAAAAATAGCTGACGCCGTTAAACCCCGTAGCCGCTGCAATATCTTTTATTTTCATATCATCACTTGATGACAAAAAGTTCTTCGCTTCATTAAGGCGAAGCTGTGTAAGATATTTAAGGGGTGTTACGCCATAGACCTGATTAAATAACCTGCACAAATGGTTTGCCGTAACACCAATCTCATCAGCCATAGTTTCAAGGCTTATATCCTCATTATATTTCCTTTTCATTAAATCTATAACAGGACTTATTTTCTGGAACTTTTCATTTTGTGTCATTCCGCCGTTTTGAGGCAGATTATCAATATAACCTCCGACTTTAATCAACATCTTATATAAAATGCACGAGGACCTTATTTCCTTATCTGCCTTGTCGCTTATAAAAACATCTGACAACGACTTTGTCAATAAATCAAACTCCGTCAGGTTAGGTATAGAAAAAACTGCGGTATCTCCAAGACCGAGATAATCGGCTATCCCTTCAGCCGAGCTTCCCGAATATGTAATCCAGGTTGTCTTCCACGGTTTTTCGACAGGTATATACTCGTGGGGAACTCCAGGCCTGAAAAAGAAAGCGTCCCCTGAACTAATCTTGTACGATTTGCCGCCAACCTTAAATATGCCGCTCCCTGAAACACAGTACAAAATCTGATAGCTGTTAAAACCGTCTTCACGGCTAATTTTGTATTGATTTCTTGTTATCCCTATTCTGACAACGTAAATAGGTAAAAGTTTTGTTTTATCTAAAAGAATCGGTAAAATCACTTTTACCCCACCTTTCAAATTTTGATATTAACATTTTCATTATACAACACCTGACATTTTTTTTCAATATTATTTTTGTATTATTATTCCTCAAACAATATTTGTAAAAATTTCAGCATAATTTTACAAAAATGTAAATAAAACTGCTTGAATTTTTTACATTGATATGTTATACTTAGTTGTGATTATCCATCTGTAAAGTATTTGCAAAAAAATAAAATTTTATTATATTAATTTAATACTTTGGGGGAAGTATAAATGGAAAAGTTTTTTAAAGTTAAAGAAAGAGGATCATCCGTTCGTAACGAAGTAATCGGCGGTATTACAACATTCCTCGCAATGGCGTACATTCTTGCTGTTAACCCGAACTACCTGTCAGCAGCAGGCATCCCTATCGGTGCCGCATTCTCAGCTACAGCAATTTCGGCAGCAATCGCTACACTCTGTATGGCGTTCTTCGCTAACTACCCTGTGGCTCTTGCTTCAGGTATGGGTCTTAATGCGTTCTTCGCATTCACGGTTTGCGGTTCTATGGGTTACAGCTATAAGATTGCTCTTACCGCTATCTTGGTTGAAGGTATCATATTTATGATTCTTTCTCTCTTCAAGTTCCGTGAAGCATTGGTTAACAAAATTCCTAACAACCTTAAGTTTGCTATCACAGCAGGTATCGGTCTTTTCATTACAATAATCGCTCTCTTGAATGCAGGTATTGTTGTTTCAAGCCCTGCTACAACAGTTGGTCTCGGCGATATCAGCTCTGCTCCTGTGGTTTTGGCATTGGTTGGACTTTTGATTATCGGTGTTCTTCAGCACTACAAGGTTCCTGGCGGTATATTAATCGGTATCATTGCTACCTGGGTTCTCGGTATGATTGCTCAGCTTACAGGCTGGTATGTTGTAGATGTTGAAAACGGCGTATACTCTGTATTCCCGTCATTCTCTTCAGCATCATATTCTGCACCTTTGTTCTGCAATTTTGATTTTGCAGCAGTTGCTAAGGATCTTCCTGCATTTGCAATTATAACATTCACTTTCTTATATACTGATATCTTTGATACAGCAGGTACTCTTATCGGTGTTGCTCAGAAGAGTGACCTTCTTGACGAAAACGGCGAACTTCCTAAGGCTGGTGCCGCTCTTATGGCAGATGCTGTAGGTACAACAGTTGGTGCTGTACTTGGTACATCTACTGTTACAAGCTATGTAGAATCAAGTGCAGGTGTTGCTGCAGGCGCAAGAACAGGTCTCGCATCACTTGTTACAGGTATTTTATTTATCTTGTCACTTGTTCTCGCTCCTATCTTCACAGCTATTCCTTCATTTGCTACAACTCCTGCTATGCTCTATGTTGGTCTTTTGATGCTTACTGCTGTTAAGAATGTTAACTTTGACGGCGATGCTGCTGACACAATCGGTGCATTCCTTGCTATCATTATGATGCCGCTTACATATTCTATTGCAAATGGTATTATGTTCGGTATGCTTGCTTGGGTTATCCTTAAGGTGGTTACAGGCAAAATTAAGGAAGTCAGCGCTATTATGTGGATTTCTGTTGCATTGTTTGCAATATATATCGTACTCAAGGTTATGGGTCTTGCATAAAATATAAAGAGGTGCTTATTTAGTGAATAATTCAGTTTATACAATGGAAATTGCGGGTCTTAAGCGTGACCTGCCGCTTTGCAAGGTAAATGACAATCTCTATATTGCCGCTTTCATTATGTTCGGCGACGTAGAAATTACAGTTGCGGCAGCTAAGGAGCTTTTAAAACTTGCTCCTGAGCACGATATTATAATTACTGCTGAGAGCAAGGGCATTCCGCTGGCTTATGAGATGGCCCGTCAGTCAGGCTCAAATAATTACATAGTTGCTCGCAAGGGTGCTAAGGTTTATATGAAAAACATTCATACCACCTATGTTAATTCGATTACAACGATGCATCAGCAATCCCTTTGCCTTGGCGAAGACGACCAGCTTGCCATAAAAGGCAAACGTGTTCTCATTGTTGACGATGTAATAAGCACAGGGGAATCTCTTGCAGCACTTGAAAAGTTAGTTACAGAAATCGGCGGAAATATCGTTGGAAAGATGTCTGTTCTCGCCGAGGGTGATGCAGCTGAACGCGACGACATTATATGCCTTGCTCCACTTCCTTTGTTTGATAAGAATGGAAATGTAATTAACGGATAAGTCAAAAAATTTACGGGCATATATTTATTATATGCCCGTTTTATTGTGTATAATTAAAAATCGGAGGAAAAAATATGAAACGAAATTTATACGCATTAATACTGACGGCTTTGTTTACCGCCTTGATAATAATAGGCACATATATTAAAATACCTGTTCCGCCTGTTCCTATTACGCTTCAAACAGCAGTTATATTGCTGTGCGGTATTCTTCTCGGCAAAAAATATGGAACCTTAAGCGTTATCCTATACACACTTTTGGGACTGTTCGGATTGCCTGTGTTTGCAGGCGGAAGCGGTGGTTTTGGATATGTAATTACTCCAACCTTCGGTTATATAATAGGTTTTGTTGTAGCCGCTTTTGTAAGCGGACTTATAGCGGAGAAAAACAAAAAATCCTATAAAACATTATTGTTGTCTGCCTTTGTGGGAATGGCAATTATATATGCTTGCGGAATGGTGTACTACTGTCTGATTCAGTCCTTGTGGTTGCACTCTGCAATCAATGTGCAAAAGTTTATACTTTCATTCTTCCTGTTGCCTTTGCCTAAGGATATAATAACTTGTTTTGTTGTTGCTTTTATCGGAAAACGTCTGTCAACGTCGATTAAATTAGCTTGACTTTTGTGTGCTTTCGGCGTATAATAAAAGCCTTAACAGCTAATTATGATTGTAGATAATTGTAAAATGCGTAAGACTTTCCGTAAAATTCAAAATAATTTTTTCATTGCAATCGGGCATTAGGGTTCCCAAAAAATCGAGGATGGATTCGAGATTTTTTGGGAAAGAGGAGCCACTGCGGAGCAAGTGACAATGCGAATATAATGAGCATAAACCAAGTGTAGCAAGTGGCGACGAGGGCTTTGGGCAATCGTTCATTAAAATTATTTTGAATTTGTGGTATATTGAGCATATTGGATTTGTAATATCTATGATGCGGTTTTCGCATTTTACAAATGACAAAATTATGATTACGATAGGAGGCGTACTGATGTCGGATACAAAAATTGTTGCACAAAACAAAAAAGCATATCACGATTACTTTGTAGACGAAGAAATTGAAGCCGGCATCGAGCTTGTCGGCACAGAGGTTAAATCTGTACGCCAAGGCCGTGTCAACCTTAAGGATAGCTATATTTCCTGTAAAACAGGCGAAGCCTTCATAATCGGAATGCACATAAGTCCCTACGAACAGGGAAGTATATATAATCACCAGCCGTTACGTTCACGCAGACTGCTGTTGCACCGTAAGGAAATAAACAAGCTCATCGGTCAGACCTCTCAGGAGGGATACACTTTAATTCCGTTAAAGCTGTATTTTAAGGGTCAGTATATAAAAGTGCAAATAGGTCTGTGTCGGGGTAAAAAGAACTATGACAAGCGTGCTTCCATTGCAGAACGTGATGCCAAACGTAATATGGACAGAGCAATGAAAGAGAAAAATAATTTTTAAATATCTTAAAAGGGATGAATACAAATGATAAATAAAGTAATAAATATAGATGTTGACTATCAGGCAATGGGAATTGAACCCTCACCAAGACAGACAACGCTTACAACTTATATATTGGACGACAGAAACATAAACAACTCTTTGCTTAAGAGTCGTCCCGCTGTTATCGTATGTCCTGGCGGCGGATATTCGGGCACCTCTCCCAGAGAGGCTGAGCCAATTGCGATGAAATACTGTGCAGCAGGGTTTCACACATTTGTTCTTGATTATTCGGTAGCACCTGCGTGTTGGCCTGCCGCAACCTGCGAGCTTTCAAAGGCGGTTGCATATGTCCGCGAAATCTCAGCAGAGCATAATATCGACCCCAACAAAATTTTTGTATGTGGTTTTTCTGCAGGCGGTCACCTTACCGCAAGCCTTGGCGTTCATTGGAATCACCCTGACGTAATCACGTATTCAGGGGTGAATAATGGCGAAAATAAGCCAAACGGCATTATTCTCGGTTACCCTGTTATAACAGGTAACCTTGATATCACCCACAAAGGAACAATTAACACATTTGTGGGCGGCAGAGAAGAGGTTAAGCCATTGGCATCTCTGGAGGATTATGTCAGCGAGGATACACCTCAAACATTTATTTGGCATACGTTTTCTGATAATGCTGTTCCCGTTGCAAATTCACTTTTGTTTGCCAACGCACTTGAAAAGCATAAGGTAAAATTTGAACTGCACATCTATCCTGACGGAGTGCACGGTTTATCATTGGGGGATATGACTTCCGTACCAAATGAACCGATGGTAGTAAATGCTGTGCAAAATTGGATTGATATGTCAATCAGATGGATTAATGAAATGTAAAATTCCGCCACACCTTATGGTGTGGCTATATATGGGGATGTAAAGGCTTCGACGGGGTCGTGGAGACTCAGGGAGCGAGCCGCAGTGGGTACTGCGTAAAAAACCCAACTTTTAAATTAAACGCTAACAAAAATTTAGCTTACGCTGCCTAATTAACGCAGCTGCCTTACTGTGATTACCGCGCTCACAGATTAAGGTATCATCCAAGCGGTGAACGTGAATACGGAAAGCTTTGACCGCATCATGAATTAATGAAGCTACCAATGTCTTGGGTTTGTTTGTGAGCCTTTGGCATTCGGGAAATTTAATCACAAACTACGCTCGTAGTGCCCTGTGGGGACACTTCTTCGGACGGGGGTTCAATTCCCCCCATCTCCACCATAAGAGCGAGATAATATTACTGTGAGTAGTGTTATCTCGCTTTTTTACGCGGTTTTTCAAGGTTTCAGGTTCAATATTTTTCGAGAACAAATTTCTTACTGTGAAAGATATTTTTGAAGGATTTGAACCCTCACCCTAAATTCAATATCAATTTCAAAGTACAGAGAAATTTTCATCTCTGTACTTTTTTATTTTGAATTTTAGGAGGAAACGAAATGAAATTATATACTGAAAACTTTACTATTATATTAAACCAGCATATCACTAATACAGATATTGATACATACGAGTTTCGAGTGCTTTGTTATCTCTTAATGCTTGCAGATGATGAGGGTCTTTGTTTTCCATCATACAATACCATTGCCGAGAAGACTGGCATAGGCGAAACCAAAGCAAAAACTGCAATCAAGCATCTGATTGAACTTGGAATTATCAATAAAACCAACCGCACAAAAGAAGATGGCAGTGCCGGTTCCAATCTCTATGTTGTGTGTGAAAAGACCACCCTACAGGTCGTAGAAAAATCAGATGAGGTTGCCACAAACACTACCCCCTGTGTGCAAGACGACCAACCTACTGGTTATGAGGAAACCGAGGGTTGTGTGTCAGACGACCACGATAAATATTTAAATAAAAATATTAAATATTTTAATAATACCCATCTATCATCAATAGAGGATGTGATGGATAAGGCAGAAACATATTTTCTTGATGGTGAGCTTAAAAAGAATTTTGAGTCGGCGATTGAAATTATGTATAACTCAAAATCTATAAAAGTTGGTGGCCGAGAAATTCCTCGTGACGAAGTTCATAAACGACTTGAAAATATTAGTTATTTGCATTTGGTTTATGTCCATAACAATATGCCGAGAGAAGTTACTTCCCACGGAATTGAATTGAAAGTTCACAAAATGGTTTCATACATAGTGACTGCACTGTATAACTCATTACGATATACCGCAGATGAAATTTTAAAAATGGAATATGGAGATGCGGCATCGACTCACTCTTCCGGAGAGGAGGCCGCAGATGAATTATCTATATAATCAACGCCATAAATTTGCAAATGTTTTTATTATGCCAAATCAGATTATGCAGATAGATTTGAGTGCAACTGCATTGGCGATATATTTTTATCTCAGATATATTGAAGACAGAAAAACTTATCAGTGCTACCCAAGTTACAGAACTATCGGTAAGGCTCTTAAAATTAAAAGCAAAACTACAGTTGCTAAATATGTAAGAGAACTTGAAGATAAGTGTTTAATCTATACTGAACCGACAGAAATAATTCTGAAAAACGGTAAAAAACAAAACGGCAATTAATTCTGAAAAACGGTAAAAAACAAAACGGCAATTTGAAATATACAATCAGGCCTATCCAAGATGCCGTTGAGTATTTTCATCAGCAGCAGATGAAAAAGTTTCAGGAAGATTTGGCTCGGGAAAAAGCTCAAAAAATGCTTGAAGAATATGAAAAAAAGCATCCAAAATGAACTGCATAAAAATTATTTTTCTGTCACATAAATTAGTTGATACCCCCTATTAAAATCTGTTAAACATTAACCAAAGAAAAGTGGTTTTTGATTTTCGGCAAAACGAGAACGACTGTGACAGAGAATTATGAGAAGAAAATTCTGGGGTAAGGTAGTTACCCTACTCAAGAAAGATAACCTCGTAATTCATCGTGTGACAAATAGGTTTGAGACCTAAAAATTGATTTTAAGTGAATATATCGAATAGATGTATCCGTGTTTGAAAACAAAACATATTTGGTAAAGGGTTTACCCCTCCTGAAAAGATACACCTCTCGAATACGGCATATATATCGGCATTGAAACAACATATGCGTTTGACAAGGGGTTAAGCAGGGGTGTTAGGCATACAACTATTCGGGGTAAGGTAGTTACACCACCCTGAAAAGTTAATCTCTCGTATCCGCCATACAAACCGCATAGTCAGCCCTTAAAATCGATTTAAAAGAACAAACGAAGGTACAAGAAAACACCTGACGGGGCGCCCCGAGGAACGAAATGTACGAGAAAATGATAGAAACAGGATAAAGCTTGGTGCGTTATCCGCTCCAAGCCCCCTTACATCGCCGTGCGAAGCCCAGCGGAGAGTTTCTAAAATGCATCTGCTGGTGCTGTGTTGGTGTCTGTTATGCCATCTGACCGCATTGTATAAGGGTGCAGTAGGTGTAATAACAGGTGTCTTCA
>CACWIG010000035.1 GCA_902760955.1 uncultured Ruminococcus sp.
ACTCAATTGGAAAGCTCCTGTTGACTATATCAGGGCTTTCGTTGAAGATGGTGAAATTTTTTAACTAATTTTGTAACACATCATTGACAAACCTACAAAATATTTATTTGTTATATTATTTTAACTTTACACAAAGCGTAAAAATGTTCTGTGCCAATACAGACACAGAACATTATAAACACTATCTTCTTTTTTTAGATTTAGTATTCACACCTACAATACCGCCGATTGCACCGCAAACAATGCAAATCACCGCAGTCAGCACCGCCGACATACTAAATGAAATCTCTGCAAAAGCAATACAACCGACAATATAAAGAATAATAACATATACAAGACCTGCCAAAGCTCCGACTAATAGTCCGTTACTTCCCGAATGCCGTGCAGAACGGAAACCGCATATCCCGACACACAGGTAAGTAATAATACTGACAACCAAAGCGACAGCAGCCTCAGGAAGATTGACCATAACGGAAATCCACGATGCAACAAACAATACGACAATAGTCAACAGAAAACATATTACAATATTTTTTGCACCGAAAATTATATCAAACATTCCACCATCTGTCTGTATATTATTTGCCATAAAACCGCCTCCATATTACATATATTTAAGATACTTAAATATATGGACAAAAAAACAATGATATGACAAAAAATTATTTTATTATTCAGCTGGTTCGTCAGGTATTTCCGCTACTTCCGCATCAGCTTTAGCATCAGCGGCAAATTTGGTTACCTTAGACACAGAACCGCGGTCTATAGTAAGGTATGACTTTGAAGTACCTATTCCGCTTTCGATAACGAAAACATCATCTTTAACTCTTGTAACCTTACCGTGAATACCTCCGATTGTAACAACCTCATCACCGATTTTGATTGCAGAAATCATCTCACGAAGCTTCTTTTCCTTCTTCTTTTGCGGACGGATAAGAATAAAATAAAATACCACAAAAATAAGAATCATCGGTATAAATGAAGCTAACGCCTGCATTTGTTCCTGGCCCATAATGTACCTCCTAAATTCATTTGTATTGTTTTGATAATATATTATAACCCTAATACTGTAAAATTGCAATACTTTTTTAACAAAAATTATATCAAAGAAAGATTTGTTATATTGTAGTTTGAATTCAGTGTAACCCAATTCTGCGGAAAGTCACGCATAGAGTTCCAATATCCAATTCCATATAAGCCGTATTCGTCAGCAAGCCTGAATTTAGCAGTTATACTCCTGACATCCTCAAACCACACCTCGTGCAATCTGCCATCGACATCCGTATATATAAACCACGGTGCTTGAGCAGTTTCATCATATCTTATATCCGCCCCGTGCTTTCTTGCAATATCTATTGCCTCAACAGGTGATATAGATGGTGCTCCCACGCCACTGCCTTTTACATATGGCAAAGTCCAATCATATCCGTAAGTAGGTATACCAAAGAATATTTTTGAAGCTGAAACCCTTGTAAGTGCATATTCCACAACTTTTCTGACACTGGGCAAGGGTGCTACCGCCATTGGCGGACCATATGTATATCCCCACTCATATGTCATCAATAATATGTAGTTTACTGCCGCTCCTATTCCTGCATAATCGTGTCCCTCGTACAGCGTTCCCCTCTGGTCATCAGAGGTCTTAGGTGCCAATGCCGAGAACAACGGCAATCCAAGTGTTTCAAGCCGTAGCCTCAGTTCCTGCAAGAATGAAATGTATTCGTACTTTTCATCAGGGTTAATAAATTCAAAATCCACATCAACACCGCCGTAACCCTTTTGAGTGACAACGGATATAATTTCGTCTATCAATCTGTTTTGGTATGCTTGATTGTTAAATATAAGACTTGCTTGCTCACTGCTGAAGTTTCCGCCCTCGGTCAATGTAGATAGGTGCAACAAGGTGCTGACACCATATTCGTCTGCAAGCCCCAGCATTTCTGTATCGTCAAGCCATACTAATGCCCCTTCGTTACCTATTCCGTAAGTAAAGGGTGTAAAATATGTTAGATACGGGAGTTGTTCTCTCAAAAGCCCGCTTTTGACATAAGGGTATGCATAACTGTTTACGGAAATATTCCTTTTTATATTGTCATCTCTATATGTTATTATTATTTTTTCGCCTACGTTAAGCCTTGAAATTCCACCGAGTCTGAAGTTATTTCTCAACAGATTAATAGCTGTTGTGCCATAGCTCTTTGCAATGGAAGTTATTGTTTCCCCACGTACAACAGTATGCACAATTTCGGGAATTTGTACAGCAAGAGCCTGTCCGACTACAAGCTCTGAATTTACCTCCAATCCGTTGTCGGCAGCAAGATTAATTATATCAACTCCATACGTATTTGCTACACCAATCAATGTATCCCCGCTTTCTACAATATGTATAATCATATAAAAACACCCCTTGCTAAATCTCTTTTTAAAATTTATGCAAGGAGTGTATAAAATATTACGTAATATTTATTGATATACCTTATGCGTTGAGAGCCTGTTCAATATCTTCGATAATATCCTCAACATTTTCAATACCCACAGAAAATCTGATGAGGTCAGGAGTAACGCCTGCTGCCTTTAATTCCTCGTCATTCATCTGTCTGTGTGTGTGGCTTGCAGGATGCAGAACAGATGTTCTTGCATCAGCAACGTGAGTTACGATTGCCGCAAGTTTTAAATTATCCATAAACTTAACAGCCGCTTCTCTGCCGCCTTTTACACCAAAAGAAATAACACCGCAGGAACCGTTTGGCAAATACTTCTGAGCGAGGTCATAGTACTTATCACCTTTTAAGCCGCAGTAGGATACCCAGGATACCTTGTCGTTTTGGCTCAGGTATTCAGCAACCTTTTGCGCATTATAGCAATGTCTTTCAACACGCAAAGGCAAAGTTTCCAATCCTAAATTTAAAAGGAAAGAGTTATGCGGCGACGGAATAGACCCCAAATCACGCATTACCTGTGCGGTGAGCTTTGTAAGATATGCTGCCTTTCCGAATTTCTCAGTATACGTAATTCCGTGATAGGATTCGTCAGGAGTGGTAAGTCCTGGATATTTACCGCTTGCCTCCCAATCAAAATTTCCGCTGTCAACAACAGCACCGCCTACCGAAGTTGCGTGACCGTCCATATATTTTGTTGTGGAGTGAACAACAATATCAGCTCCCCACTCTATGGGACGGCAGTTTATCGGTGTGGCAAATGTATTATCCACAATCAACGGAACATTGTGCTTATGCGCAATCTTAGCCCATTTTTCAATATCTAAAACAACAAGTGCGGGATTTGCGATAGTTTCTGCAAACATAGCCTTGGTATTTTCTTTAAACGCATTACTTATGGTTTCTTCATCACTGTCAGGGTCAACAAATGTCACGTCAATTCCAAGCTTCTTCATAGTAACGCCGAAAAGATTATATGTTCCGCCGTATACACTTGTAGAGCATACAAAGTGATCGCCTGCATTACAAATATTAAATATAGCATAGAAGCAAGCTGCCTGTCCTGAAGATGTAAGCATAGCACCTACACCGCCCTCTAAATCAGCAATTTTAGCCGCAACAGCATCATTTGTCGGATTGGCAAGTCTTGTGTAGAAATAGCCGTTCTCTTCCAAGTCAAAAAGTTTACCCATTTGCTCTGTTGAGCCGTACTTCCAGGTTGTACTCTGATATATTGGCAGAACTCTCGGCTCTCCGTTTTCGGGATTGTAACCCGATTGTATACATTTTGTTTCTATATGCATAATATGTTCCTCCTTGTATTTATCTTTTAAATTCTAAATAAGTATATCACACGCTTATAATTTAATCAAGATATTTTATACGAAAAATTTTTAAAATAATCCGCCAAATTACATATAATATACGTTGACTTTTTATGAAAAATCATATATAATATATTTTATTGTATTTTTATGAGCAAAATTAGGGAGGAGAGTTAATTATAATGACTTCAAGTTTTTGGGAAATGTTCGCAATGATATTATATCTTGTGCTGGTAGTAGGTGTTGGTATCTACTTCTTCTTTAAATCAAAAAATCAGGTAGGTGAAAAAGAGTATTTTCTCGGCGGCAGAAATATGAATGGTTGGGTCGCAGCCCTATCGGCAGGCGCCTCTGATATGAGCGCGTGGGTTCTTATGGGTTTGCCCGGTTCTATATACTTAGCAGGATTAGGTCAGGTTTGGATTTCGGTTGGTTTGCTTTTAGGAACTATTTGTGCCTGGGCGTTTATTGCACCTAAACTCCGCAGATACTCTATCTGTGCAAATGACTCTATTACAATTCCGCAGTTTTTGACGAACAGATTTCTTTCATCAAATAAGGCATTGCAGATTATATCGGCCGTAATATTTGTAATAGTATATTGCGTATACTCAGCTTCGAGTATATCTGCTTGCGGAACTCTGTTTAACTCAGTTTTGGGAATAAACCCAAGCACAGCAATGATTGTATCTACTATTGTAATTGTTCTATACACATTCTTGGGCGGTTTTAGTGCTGTTTGTTGGACAGACTTCTTCCAGGGGTTAATGATGCTTGCCGCTTTGATGGTTGCACCTATCGTTGCCGTATTTATGATGAAGACCCCATCTTTTGTGGCTCCTTCAATCGAACTTGGTGAAAATTATTACAACTTTTTATCAAGCGGTAAATTCGATTGGGAAAGTATCGCAAGTATATTGACGGGTTTAGGTTGGGGACTTGGATATATGGGTATGCCTCACATACTTGTCAGATATATCTCTATCAAATCAGAACGTGAGATGAAAAAATCTCAGATTATCGGCTGTTGTTGGATAGCTATAATACTAACTCTTGCATCTGTTGTAGCAATTGTCGGCAGACACTTTTTGGGTGATACATTGATTGCAGACAACAAGCAATCTCTTGTATTTATCAACATTGTAAGACAGGTATTCAAATTCGCTCCTATTCTCGTTGGTGTATTGCTTTCTGCTATTTTGGCAGCATCAATGAGTACAGCAGACTCACAGCTACTTGCTTCATCATCTGCTTTTGCATCAGATGTGTATAAGCCTGTTATCAGAAAAAATGCTTCTAACAAAGAAATGCTTTGGGCAGGCAGAGTTGTTGTTATTATTATCGCGATTGCTGCATTTATTATTGCTAACAGTCCTAAATGCAAGGGCATTATGGCTTTGGTTGAATGCGCTTGGGCAGGTTTTGGTTCTGCATTCGGACCTGTTATAATTCTTGCGTTATATTGGAAGCGTTTTACATATTCAGGTGCTGTTGCAGGTATGTGCACAGGCTTTGTTGTGGATGCAATTTGGTTTGCATTTTTATCAGAAAGCACAGGAATATATGAAATTATCCCAGGCTTTATCGGT
Source organism: uncultured Ruminococcus sp. (assembly GCA_902760955.1). Classification (GTDB taxonomy): domain Bacteria; phylum Bacillota; class Clostridia; order Monoglobales; family Monoglobaceae; genus UMGS1820. The sequence continues at coordinate 5,353 of CACWIG010000035.1, forward strand.
GGCTTGATTGCCGCAGTTGTTGTTTCACTGCTTTCAAAGAAGCCAAGCAAAGAAGTGTGTGACTTATTTGACAAGGCTCAGAAACCTATAAATTAAAGGGCTGAAATCCTTTTAGCTCTATTATATAAAGAAAGGATGATGTATAATGAAAATTCTGTTAAGTGATGGAAATATTCAAGAAATTGAAAACGATATATCCGCACTTCGTCATACTTGTTCTCACGTTTTGGCTCAGGCGGTAAAGCGTTTATATCCCGAAACTAAGTTAGCTATCGGTCCGTCTATAGACAGCGGTTTTTACTACGATTTTGACAGAGATGGCGGATTTACTGCTGAAGACCTTGATGCCATTGAAGTTGAAATGAAGAAGATAATTAAGGAAAATCTTAAACTCACCACATACACAAAGCCGAGAGCGGAAGCTATCGAATTTATGAAGAGTAAGGACGAGCCTTACAAGGTTGAATTAATCGAAGATTTACCTGAAGATGCACAAATCAGCTTTTACGAACAGGGTGAATTTGTTGACTTATGTGCAGGCCCGCATATTCTCTACACAAAAGGTATAAAGGCATTTAAACTGACATCTATCGCAGGTGCCTATTGGAGAGGAAACGAGAAAAACAAAATGCTCACACGTATATACGGCACAGCATTTTTCAGTAAGGACGAGCTCAGCGATTATCTCACAGTTTTAGAAGAGGCTAAAAAGAGAGACCATAGAAAATTAGGCAAGGAATTAGGATTGTTCACCATTATGAACGAAGGCCCAGGCTTCCCCTTCTTCCTTCCAAATGGTATGATTTTAAAGAATACTCTTATAGATTATTGGCGTCAACTCCACACACGCGAAGGCTATGTTGAGATTTCAACCCCTATGATGCTTAATCGCGAACTTTGGGAAACATCAGGTCATTGGGATCACTATAAAGAAAATATGTATACAACAGTTATTGATGAAACAGACTTTGCTGTAAAGCCTATGAACTGCCCAGGTGGCTTGCTTGTATATAAAAATGAGCCACATTCATATCGTGATTTACCAATGCGTGTGGGTGAATTAGGTCTCGTTCACAGACACGAAAAATCAGGTCAGTTACACGGCCTTATGCGTGTACGTTGCTTCACACAGGACGATGCACATATCTTTATGACACCTGAACAAATTCCGTCTGAGATTAAAGGCGTTATCAGCATTATTGATGAGGTTTACAACCTTTTCGGATTTAAATATCACGTTGAATTGTCTACACGTCCTGAGGATAGTATGGGCAGTGACGAGGATTGGGAAATCGCAACTCAAGGTCTTAAGTCAGCTCTTGACGATTTAGGTCTTGATTACATCGTAAACGAAGGTGATGGTGCGTTCTATGGACCTAAGATTGACTTCCACTTAGAAGACTCTCTCGGCAGAACGTGGCAGTGCGGTACGATACAGCTTGACTTCCAGCTTCCTATGCGATTTAATCTTGAATACACAGGTGAGGACGGCGAAAAACATCAACCTATTATGATACATCGTGTTGTATTTGGTTCAATCGAGAGATTTATCGGCATAATAACAGAGCATTTTGCAGGTAAGTTCCCGACTTGGCTCTCACCTGTTCAGGTAAGTGTTCTTCCCGTATCGGAAAAATCATTTGATTATTCCAAATCAGTATATGACAAGCTTAAAGCCGTGGGAATCAGAGTCAACATCGACAGCCGTGATGAGAAGATTGGTTATAAAATCAGAGAGGCTCAGCTTAAGAAAGTACCCTATATGCTTATATTGGGCGAAAACGAGAGCTCCAATGGTAACATCTCTGTTCGCAGCCGTGATAAAGGCGACTTGGGTGCAAGCACACTTGATGACTTTATTGTTTCAATTAAAAATGAAATTGAAACAAAAGGTCAAAACTAATTCAATGTATTGACAAAGTTATATCGCTTTGATATAATTTATTTAACAAATGTATTCTGACGCAAAAATTTTAAATTGACGCTGAAGATACGGAAAATTAAAGCATATAATTATACGTATTATATACATTATCCGTGTCTTATGGCACGGATTTTTGTTTTACGAAATAAGATTGGAGATGCTTATGGAAACAAGGTTAGCAGTTATTAGTATTATAGTCGAAAATCCTGATTCCGCAGAAAAGCTGAACGAAACACTGCACGAATACAGCCAATACATTGTCGGAAGAATGGGTATTCCATATCGCGAACGTAACGTAAGCGTTATCAGCATCGTGGTAGATGCTCCGCAGAGCACTATTAGTGCAATTTCAGGTAAAATTGGCAAATTAGATGGTGTAAGCGTTAAAACTGCTTATTCATCACTTTAAAGAAAGAAGGAATATTATAAATGTATAATCCAAAATCACTTAAGGCTGAAGAATTTATAAATCACGAGGAAATTCTTGAAACCTTAGAATATGCGGAAAAAAACAAGGATAACCTTGAGCTTGTTGACAGTATAATCGAAAAAGCAAAACAGAGAAAAGGACTTTCCCACAAAGAAGCCTCTGTTCTTTTAGCTTGTGAAAATGAAGAGAAAATCAACGAAATGTATGCTCTTGCCGAGCAGATAAAGAAAGATTTTTATGGCAACAGAATTGTTATGTTTGCCCCGTTATATCTTTCAAACTATTGTGTAAACGGCTGTGTATACTGTCCGTACCACGCAAAAAATAAGCACATACCGAGAAAGAAACTCACACAAGAAGAAGTACGCAATGAAGTTATTGCTCTTCAGGATATGGGACATAAGCGTTTGGCTATTGAAGCAGGTGAGGACCCTGTAAACAATCCCATAGAGTATATTTTGGAATGTATTGACACCATCTACTCAATTAAACATAAAAACGGAGCAATCCGCAGAGTAAATGTCAACATTGCCGCAACAACAGTTGAAAATTATCGAAAGTTAAAGGATGCAGGAATTGGTACCTATATTCTTTTTCAGGAAACATATCACAAAGAAAGCTATGAAAAATTGCATCCAACGGGCCCTAAGCATAATTATGACTATCACACAGAGGCTATGGACAGAGCTATGGAGGGCGGTATTGACGATGTTGGTCTTGGGGTATTGTTCGGCTTGGAATTATATAAATACGAGTTTGCGGGCCTTTTGATGCACGCAGAACACCTTGAGGCAGTTCACGGAGTCGGACCGCATACTATCAGCGTTCCGAGAATTAAAAGAGCTGATGATATTGATCCGACACAATTTGACAATGGTATCTCTGATGATATATTTGCAAAATTATGCGCTCTTATCAGAATTGCTGTTCCTTACACAGGAATGATTATATCTACAAGAGAGAGTCAGGCTGTACGTGAAAAGGTTATTCGTCTTGGTGTGTCACAAATCAGCGGTGCATCAAGAACCTCTGTGGGCGGTTATGCTGAGGAAGAACGTCCTCACGACACAGAACAATTTGATGTAAGCGACAACAGGACTCTTGACGAGGTTGTACGCTGGCTTATGGAAATGGACTATATTCCGTCATTCTGTACCGCTTGTTACCGAGAGGGCAGAACAGGTGACAGATTTATGAGCCTCTGCAAAAACGGACAAATTCAGAACTGCTGTCACCCCAATGCTCTTATGACTCTTAAAGAATTTCTTATGGACTATGCAAGTGAGGATACAAAGAAAATTGGTGAAGAACTTATCAAAGCGGAACTGAATAACATTCCAAAAGATAAGGTCAGAAAAATTTGCGAAGAAAATCTTATTAAAATAGAAAATGGAATACGTGATTTCAGATTTTAATATAAAAACATATGAAACATAAGGGGGAATTGAAAATGGGACTTAACGAAACTCCGTCTGCCAACAGAATTCATATTGGTTTTTTCGGTTGCAGAAACGCAGGCAAATCAAGCATAGTAAACAAAATAACAAACCAAACCGTAGCCGTCGTATCTGACGTCAAAGGCACCACAACTGACCCTGTTATAAAATCAATGGAGCTTCTTCCTCTGGGTCCTGTTGTAATCACAGACACCCCAGGATATGATGACGAAGGCTATCTTGGTGAGCTTAGAGTAAAACGCACAAAGCAAATACTGAACAAAACCGACGTTGCTATCTTGATTGTAGATGTAACCGTCGGTCTTAAAAATTATGATAACGAGCTTATTGAAATATTTAAAAAGAAGTCAATTCCATACATTGTAGCTTATAACAAGAGTGATATTTCACATTCAGACATTAAGCTGTCTGATAACGAAATTCTCGTCAGTGCAAACACAGGCAACGGCATTGAGGAATTAAAAAATAAAATAGGTAGTATATTAAATATCAGCGCAGACAAGCATATTGTGGGTGATTTGATATCTCCAAATGATATTATCGTTCTTGTGGTACCCATTGACAGTGCGGCTCCAAAAGGACGTCTTATTCTTCCTCAACAACAAACCATTCGCGATATCTTAGATGTGGGCGGTATCGCTGTTGTAGCTAAAGAAACGGAACTTAAAGAAACACTAGACGCTCTTGACGGCAAGATTAAGATGGTTATTACGGACAGTCAGGCCTTCCGCGTTGTGTCCGAGATTGTTCCCGAAAGCATACCTCTTACCTCCTTTTCTATCCTTATGGCAAGATACAAAGGATTTTTGGAATATGCTGAAAATGGCGTACAAGCCATTGAAAACTTAAAAGACGGTGATACTGTACTTATTGCAGAGGGTTGCACTCACCACAGACAATGCGAGGATATCGGAACAGTAAAGCTCCCTAATGCA
>CACWIG010000036.1 GCA_902760955.1 uncultured Ruminococcus sp.
ACATAGCAAATGCTTTGAACACCTCTGTTGATACAATTCTTAAAATATGCGGTTATGTTATAATTTTTGCAGTTTTTACGGCAGTATTACCAGATACTGCATATAAAAAATATATTTATGCGTTTATAGAAATCACAGGCGGCATAAACGAACTTATTTCAAGCGGTATTAATTTTCTAACACTTCCTCTGACTTCTGCATTTTTATCATTATCGGGATTATCAGTATTAGCACAGGTATCTTCTGTTATAGCCTCATCAGGTTTATCAATAAAACCTTATGTTATGGGAAAGAGTCTGCAAGCAATCATTTCTTTTGGCTTGACGTATGTATTCTTTAGACTTGTGCCGATTTCGGTAAACGTCTTTTCATATAATAAAGAGTATAATGTTTTTATTTTCTCCGCAAAAGAATTGATATTCAATTCACTTATTCTAATTTTGGTATCTGTTATAATATTTGCAATAATGATGATTATATCTAAATTCTTCTATAAAACAAAATAAAACAGCGTAGCAGTTTTAAGCCGCTACGCTGTATAAGATATTAATTATTTCTCGATTAAACTTTCGCCTGTCATTTCAGTCGGCTTATCAAGTCCCATAAGGTCAAGTAAGGTCGGGGCTAAATCAGCAAGACGTCCAGGTTTCAATTTTGCCTCTTTGTCGCCTATCAAAACAAGGGGTACAACATTTGTTGTATGAGCAGTAAAAGCACCGCCTGTCTCATAATCTACCATTTGGTCTGCGTTTCCGTGGTCGGCTGTAATCAACGCCATACCGCCCATCTTCTCAATGGCATCTACAACTTTACCAAGACATTCATCAACGGTTTCAACCGCCTTAACTGCTGCATCAAATACACCTGTATGTCCTACCATATCACAGTTTGCAAAGTTCAAAACCATAACATCATAGTCGCCGCTTTCTATACGTTTTACAGCCTCAGCAGTAACCTCAGGAGCACTCATTTCAGGCTGTAAATCATATGTTGCAACCTTAGGTGAGTTAATCAATGCTCTGTCCTCGCCATCATATACGTTTTCAACACCGCCGTTGAAGAAGAATGTAACGTGTGCATACTTCTCTGTTTCAGCAATACGCAGTTGTCTTAAACCTTTTTTGCTTATATATTCACCGAATGTATTAACAAGACTTTCGGGCTTGAATGCAACGTGAACATTAGGCATTGATGCATCATATTGTGTCATACATACATAGAAGGTGTTGAACATCTTTCTTTCAAAGCCATTAAAGTCAGGGTCAACAATTGTTCTTGTAATCTCTCTTGCTCGGTCAGGTCTGAAGTTATAGAAAATAACTGAGTCACCTTCCTCAATCTTACCAAGGGGCTGACCGTCTTTTTCAATAACAGTAGGAACAACAAATTCGTCTGTAATATCATCATTATAACTCTGTTTGATAGCAGTAACCGCACTTTCTGCTTTATTTCCCTCACCGAGAACCATAGCATTGTATGCCTTTTCTACTCTCTCCCATCTGTTATCTCTATCCATTGCGTAATATCTGCCCATAACTGTTGCTATATCACCAACACCGATTTCACGAATTTTAGCAACAAGTTCTTCAGCAAAATCAGCAGCGGATGACGGCGGCACGTCGCGTCCGTCAAGAAATGCGTGAACGTGAACATTCTCTATTCCGTTTCTCTTAGCCATTTCAAGCAAACCATAGAGATGTGTGTTATGGCTGTGTACACCGCCGCTTGAAAGAAGTCCCATAAGATGTAAGGCTTTTCCGTTTTTCTTACAGTTGTCCATTGCGGCACACAATTCAGGGTTTTCAAAGAAGTCGCCATCATTTATAGACTTGGTAATTCTTGTAAGTTCCTGATAAACAATGCGTCCTGCACCAATATTGGTATGTCCAACCTCAGAGTTACCCATCTGACCATCAGGCAAACCAACATCCATACCTGATGCGTGAACAATTGTGTGAGGACACTCTTTCATATACTTATCCATATTAGGAGTTTTTGCGGTAAATATAGCGTTACCTTCGTTGCGGTCATTTACGCCATAACCATCCATTATTATAAGAGCATATGGTTTTTTCATAAGTCAATAATTCCTCTCTCAAATCAAAATTTAAGGGACTGAAGCAGTCCCTTGTTATTAAGTTATTTTGCAGCGTCAACAATAACAGCAAAATCATCAGGCTTTAAGCTTGCTCCGCCGATAAGACCGCCGTCAATATTTGGCTTAGCCAAAAGTTCAGCAGCATTGCCTGCGTTCATACTTCCGCCATACTGAATACGTATAACATCAGCAACTTCTTTGCCGTACAAACCGCAGATTGTTTCACGGATGATACCGCAAACTTCATCAGCCTGGTCAGCAGTAGCTGTCTTACCTGTTCCGATTGCCCATACAGGCTCATACGCAATAACAATTTTCTTTGCATCATCAGCAGAAATTCCGAGAAAAGCAATCTTTGTCTGACGGCGAACTGTATCATCAGTAATACCCTGTTCACGCTCTGTAAGACTTTCACCTACACAAACGATAGGAATAAGTCCTGCCTCTAAAGCTGTCTTTGTTCTGAGATTAACTGTTTCGTCTGTTTCGCCAAAGTATTGACGTCTTTCTGAATGTCCGATTATAACATACTTACAACCTGCTTCTGTCAGCATATTGCCTGCAAGTTCTCCTGTGAAAGCACCGCTTTTTTCAAAGTGAACATTCTGTGCACCAACTGCAATGTTGCTGCCTTCAGCAGCTGCAACAGCAGACGGGATACAAATTGCGGTAGGGCATACAACAACGTCGCATACAGCATTTGCAACCTTTTCTTTAATAGCTTCAACAAGGGCTTTAGCCTCTGATGGAGTTTTGTTCATTTTCCAATTTCCTGCAATAATTTTCTTTCTCATATTTATCTTAACCTTTCTGCACAAGTATTATGTATTGTTACCCTAACCGCCCGCTTTGTGCCAAGCGAGCGGTATAGAAAACATTATTATTTTTCATCAAGAGCGGCAACACCTGGAAGTTCTTTTCCTTCTAAGAATTCCATAGAAGCACCGCCACCTGTTGAGATATGTGACATCTTATCGCCAAAACCTAACTGATTAACAGCAGCCGCACTGTCACCGCCGCCGATAATTGTTGTAGCATCTGTATTTGCAAGAGCCTCTGCAACAGCGATTGTACCCTTTGCAAGAATTGGGTTTTCAAATACGCCCATAGGTCCGTTCCAAACAACTGTTTTAGCTGTCTTAACTGTTTCTGCAAACAATTCTCTTGTCTTTTCACCGATATCAAGACCCATCTTATCAGCAGGGATAGCGTTAGATGGTACAGTTTCAACAGTGATTTCTGCATCTATAGGATTTGGAAATTCAGATGTGATAACTGTGTCTATAGGGAGAAGAAGCTTCTTTCCTGCCTGCTCAGCCTTGCTCATCATATCTTTGCAGTATTCTATTTTCTCATCATCAACGAGTGATGTACCAACTTCACAGCCCTTAGCCTTTAAGAATGTATAAGCCATACCGCCACCTATAATAAGTGTATCACACTTTTCGATTAAGTTAGAGATAACATTTAATTTGTCTGCAACCTTTGCACCGCCCAAAATAGCTACGAGAGGGCGAACAGGGTTGTCAATAGCGTTACCAAGGAAGTCAAGTTCTTTGCCGAGGAGGTAACCTGCAGCACAAGGACTTAAGTATTCTGTTACACCAACAGTAGAGCAGTGTGCGCGATGAGCACTGCCGAATGCATCATTTACAAATACTTCTGCAAGAGAAGCAAGCTCCTTGCTGAAATTTTCTTCATTCTTTGTTTCTTCTTTTCTGTATCTTGTGTTCTGGAGAAGAACAACATCTCCGTCTTTCATTTCTGCAACAGCAGCCTTTGCGTTTTCGCCTACAACATTATCGTCAGCAGCAAAAACAACTTCCTGTCCGAGATGCTCTGATAAGCGTACTGCAACAGGGGCGAGAGACAGTTCAGGCTTAGGTTCACCCTTTGGCTTACCCATATGTGAACAAAGAATAACCTTTGCACCTTCTGAGATTAATTTTTTGATTGTCGGCAGAGCACCTAAAATTCTTGTTTCGTCTGTTATTTTACCATCTTTAATCGGAACATTAAAGTCACAACGAACCAATACTTTTTTGCCTTTTACCGCAATGTCATCAACTGTTTTTTTATTCATTTGAACATTCCTCCAAAAAATATTATATACGCTCTTTTTTATAGAGCTAATTTTTATACTACTTCCCTTATATTGTAACCTAACTTGTCAAATTTATCAAGTGTTTTATTACAGTTTTTTTAAAAAGATTAAATATTTTTCGTAAAACTATTGATTTTTTTAATTTTTGTGGTATACTTAAATAGTTGTTTTGAGCAAAACACTTCGGAGAGGTGGTCGAGTTGGCTTAAGGCGCAGCATTGGAAATGCTGTGTACGTTAATAGCGTACCGAGGGTTCGAATCCCTTCCTCTCCTCCAAAAAAACGACTTGTTTCGACAAGTCGTTTTTTTAATGAAGCGTTCCTTACGGAACATTAAGTGTGCTTCGCTTAATAAATCAGCTTTGGCGGATTTACTTCATGACGGCAACGCCGTCACTTCATATTTGCCGACAGGCAAATACTTCATTTACAAACACCCAAATATATGATATATTAGATATAAGGGTAGGTGATTAAAATGCGGAAAGATAAATTGTCACTTCAATCTATGGATTTTGCAGTGCAAATAATCAATCTTGTTACGGTATAGCAGACTTTATTGCAAAGCTTCAAATCGCACTAAAAGAATCTAATGAAACCAGTTATTGGTTGGAATTACTTTTTAAAACTGACTATATAGATAAAACTACATATAAATCTCTTGATTCTATGTGTACAAGTATACGAGTTATGCTTATATCTTCAATAAACACAGCAAAATCCAATAAATAAGTCGGATATCTAATTTGTTCGCCTTTTCCACGTCGGAACAAGTTTCGCTTGTTCCGATTTTTTTGTAAAAAAACAGTCATCCGCTCCACTGTTCCTCCTTTTTCGCAAAACTCTGCATTTTGTGTGAAATCTAATAATAATACAAAATCAATTGTAGGGGACGGCGTCCCCGACGTCCCGAAAAGTACTTTTTTAACAGCCCCATTTATACTTATTCATTAATTATATTATTTGAACATATACTGTTTTAAGACCTTTTATTTATTATCCAATAAGAGAGCCAATACACAAAAACCAAAACGCATATACTTGTCGACAAAATTTGCACAAGTTCTTGTTTGTTTAAAAACTGTAGCACTATTATAGCTATGCAGGCAACAATAATATATACTGTAAATGCAATATTTTTCGCTTTATTTGATATAGCTATGTTTCTTTCATCACTTTCTGCTATGTGTTGTTTTTCGATAGTTTCGTCATTTTTTGTAATTAAAAAATATCGCCTTATCCTCGCAACACCGCACACGGCAAATATCAATCCAAAGGAAGATAAAAAGCTGTTATCCCTCTGAGTTAGATTTGAAATTATAATCATAAGTACCCCAATAACCACACAACCAATCGCCGAATATAACCTGATTTTTAACTTCTTTTTAAATTCCATAATTCATTCCTCCTCAAATATAAATATGTCCTCAATACATACCCCGAAGTATTTTGCAAGCTTAAACGCAAGAAAAAGTGATGCAATATACTTTCCGTTTTCAAGAGATATAATTGTCTGACGTGTAACACCAACCGCCTTTGCCAAATCATCTTGTGTAAGATTTCTGCCTTTTCTGTATTCCTTAATTCTATTATTCACAAATCTCCTCCTCATAATATAATTGTATAGTTGACTTTACATTTATATTATAGTATATTCAACTAAAAATGTCAAGCATATTTTACATTTTTAAATATAAATAAACAGCAGCTTCATAAAAAGCCGCTGTTTGATGTTTAATTTAGATGTATTTTTATTCTGCAAACATAGGGGTAGATAAATATCTGTCGCCTGTATCAGGAAGCAGAGCAACAATAATTTTGCCTTTATTTTCAGGTCGTTTTGCAAGTTCTGTTGCAGCATATACAGCCGCACCTGACGAAATACCTACGAGTATTCCTTCGCCTTTGGCAATGGCTCTGCCTGTGCTGAATGCATCCTCGTTTTCAACTGTAATAATTTCATCATATATATTCGTATTTAAAGTGTCAGGTACAAATCCTGCACCTATACCCTGAATTTTATGAGGTCCTGGTGTTCCCTTAGAAAGAACAGGAGAGCCTGCAGGTTCAACTGCAACAACTTTTACATTTGGATTTTGTGATTTCAGATATTCACCAATGCCTGTTACTGTACCGCCTGTACCTACACCTGCAACAAAGATATCAACCTTTCCGTCTGTGTCATTCCATATTTCGGGTCCCGTTGTTGCTATGTGAGCTTTAGGGTTTGCTTCATTTGTAAATTGGCTCGGTATAAAGCTGTTTGGTGTGGCTTCTGCCAATTCTTCCGCCTTTGCAATGGCACCTTTCATTCCTTTTGCTCCTTCAGTTAAAACAAGCTCTGCACCATATGCCTTAAGAAGATTTCTGCGTTCAACACTCATAGTTTCAGGCATTGTAAGAATAATTTTATAACCTCTTGATGCTGCAATTGCCGCAAGTCCTATACCCGTGTTACCGCTGGTGGGTTCAATAATAACCGAATCAGGTTTTAAAATACCCTTTGCCTCTGCATCTTCAATCATAGCTTTAGCTATTCTGTCTTTTACGCTTCCTGCAGGATTAAAATACTCAAGCTTTGCCAGGATAGTAGCTGACAAATCGTTGTCCTTTTCATAGTTTTTAAGTTCCAAAAGTGGTGTACCGCCTACTAAATCTGTAATACTTCCATAAATTTTCATAAAAATCGCTCCTTTAATTATAAATATAAATCACCGTTTGTATTCATTATTTAGCGACTACATCGCTTATTTTTATACTTATGCATATAACACACCTCCGCATTACCTATAATGCCTACCTGTTTTATATGTATTATAATATCACTACTGTATTTATTTGTCAATAGTTTTTTTAAATATTTTATAAAAGTTTTAAAACAAAAAAATGGGAAGTCGTGAGACCTCCCATTTTATAAACTACATTTTATGTTATGCCTTTTTCTTTGCTTTTACAGCAGAATCTCTCCAGGTTGCCCAAAGAGAACCTGCAACAAATACTGATGAATAGAAACCAATCAATATACCAATTATAATCGGAAGAGCAAACGCCTTGATTGATGTAACACCAAGGATATATACCATACCGATTGTAAGCAATGTGGTAATTGTTGTATTGATTGAACGTCCAATTGTCTGGCATACGCTCTTATCAGCGATTTCAGCATAAGACTCTTTTCTTGCGTGTCTTGTATTCTCTCTGATTCTGTCCATAATAACAATAGTGTTATTGATAGAATAACCGAGAACTGTAAGAATTGCGGCAATAAAGTTTGTATCCACAGACCAGCCTGCGATTGAGTATATACCCAAAAGTATTAGTACGTCGTGAACAAGACAAACAACAGCAACAACACCTGATACAAATTCAAATCTGAATGTTACATAGAGTAAGATTGCAAGACAAGCGAGTAATGACATCCACAAAGCAGAACGAGCAAGTTCCTGTCCTGTAGATGGTGAAATAATGTCCTGGTTCTTAAGTGTAACAACAGCTTCTTTTACTTCCTCTGCCTCTGCGTTTTCACCTTCGGTTGCTTCCTCAACAGTAGCCTCTTCTTCAACGGCTGCAGCACCATTTGGATCATACTTTTCTACAAGAGAAGTTGTGATTGCATTAACCTTTGAAAGTGCGAAATCTGAACGTGCCTCGTCGTTTTCAAGTGAATTGTCATATCCGAACTTGATAACAACCTCATTATCGTTTGAACGCTGAACAGAAGAAGCTTTCTGGTCAGCACCGAGTGCATTACTTACAATGTTTTCAACATCAGCAACATCAAAGTCAGCCTTAATCTCATAAGTAACGGCAATACCGCCTGCAAAGTCGGTATCGAGATTAAAACCACGGGTCAAAAGCGAAACAACAGATACTATCATAAGCACAATAGAAATACCCATAAATACCCATTTGTTTTTCAAAATAAAACTCATTATGCTTTGCCCCCTTTCATCTCAGCAACATCTTGTTTTTTGCTAATTCCGTAAAGCCATAAGTTTTTAACATTCATTCCTATCATTTGCTTAAGCAGGAATTTAGTAACAAAGATAGCAGAGAGCATCGAAATAACGATACCGATGAACAACGTAATACCAAAGCCCTTAATAGTACCTGTACCTAAAACCCAAAGGATAACAGCAGAAATAATTGTTGTTATGTTTGAGTCAATGACAGCTGACAAAGCTCTGTTAAAGCCTGCATCAACTGCACTTCTTACAGTCTTACCGAGTTTAAGTTCTTCCTTAATACGTTCAAATATAACTACGTTAGCGTCAACTGCCATACCGATTGAAAGAATTATACCTGCAATACCTGGAAGTGTGAGGTTAACGTGGCAGTTGGCAAGAATGATAAGTACAACACCCATATATGCTGCAAGGGCAATATCTGCCATAAGACCCATAAGTCTGTATAAGAGCAACATAAAGAGCATTACGAGAATAAGACCGATAATACCTGCTTTAACAGCATTACCGAGAGCCTCATCACCGAGGGTAGCACTTACAGTTCTTACCTCAACCTGTTCAAGTGAGAAAGGTATCTTACCTGACTTGATATTAGCAGCAAGTGATTTAGCTTCCTCAGCTGTAAATTCACCTGTGATAACACAGCTTTCGCTGTCAATAGCCTGCTGAACGGTAGGAGCAGAAATAATCTCGCCGTCCATCATAATATATATCGGCTGACCTACAAGTCTTGCGGTTGCAGATGAAAATGCATTGCGGCCTTCATCTGTAAGGGTAAGAGAAATGTAGTAAGAATTTTTAGCCATTGAGTTGCTGCTTGTGTTTCCGTATTCAGCAACAGCATCTTTAACCTGGTCGCCTGTCATAACAACGCTTTGACCTTCTGCATCCTCAGTAAACTGCAACTGAGCAGTAGCACCGAGAGTTTCAACAGCCTTCTCGGCATCCTGAACATCAGGTAACTCAACACGAATTTTGTCTACACCCTGACGTGTAACAACTGCCTCTGTGTAATTCTGAAAGTCAAGACGCTTTCTGATCGTACTCACTACTGTATCCATATCCTCATCACTCGGGTTATCCGCCTGAGCCTTGAAAACAATAACTGTACCGCCTTTTAAATCCAATCCCTGAGTAATACCGCCTTCATCAGTAATACCAGGAACTTTAAATCTGTCCGAAAAATCTACACCGTATATACCAACATATACGACAACGGCAATCAATAAGATAATAGCCGCAAATTTCACTATGCTTCTGGACACTTTTTTTCCTCCTTTGTGGATATATATTTATTTAATAATTTTTCTGAATAAGATGTAACACTATGCGATTTAACAAATCATCACAACACCTGAACAAATAGCCTTGTTTAAAATTGATTTAATCCCTTTAATCAAAATTTCATAGTAAATATAAATTTCCGCCATTTGTACAAATTTAGCAGATGTAATTCCATCAGTTCTGCTTAACTTAACGCAGGACACAGCCGAGCTTATTGCTTCGCTGTTGTTTGCCCTTTGTTCTATATCCGGCGGAACGCACATCGCAGTATTATGTGAAAAATTTTCTGTATAACTTTCAGTATTGACATCTTTGTTAAAATATCCCAAATGCACCTGATTAAGTGCAACAAGAACAAATGACATCAACATCATAAAAGTAACTAAGCCGCACAGTATAACAAGTTTACGTCTTGTTAAATGCACAAAAAACTCCTCCTGACTAAACATACAAATTATATTATAACTATACGCAAACGTGAAGTCAAGAGTAAATATTTATTTGTTATATTATTTTTGTAGGTTTACAATAGATGTGTTACATTCCGGCATATTTTATTACGAGTAAACTCATAACAAAATATGTCGGCAAAAAAAGAATAGCAAGTGAAACT
>CACWIG010000037.1 GCA_902760955.1 uncultured Ruminococcus sp.
CGTTTTCCATTTCTACTTTTACTTTTTTTTTATTCATTTGCTTTTCCTCCGTCTTGTGTATTATTTTCTTCACTATTCTGATTTTCCGACTCTTTTTGAGCAGTCATCAAAGCGTTATTTGCATCAGAAATATCTTTCATAATATCGCTTATAGATATTTTGTTTACAAGATCTTCGTCAGCTTCAACATTCCATTTATCAATAATATAGTTTTCAAACTCCGCAAAGCCTATAACTCTCTTTATGATGTGATATCCATAAGAGCTTTCAACTATATCACTTATTTCGTCATATTCAAGATTGAATGATGCGTCTTCAAATTCAGCTACCATTTCGCCGTGACCAAAGCTGTAACCGCTGTCAGGCTCCCCTGGGTCTTCGTTAAACTCCTTCATAAGCTGAGCAAAGTCCTCGCCGTTCTTTGCACGCTCCAAAACCTCTTGAATGGTCTTTTTGGGGTCTTCGTACTTTGTGCTGTTATTCTTAATAAGAATATGCTGAACAGACACTTTATTATCGTCCTTATATTCTTTCATCTTCTTTTCGTCTTTGATATAATTTTTTCTGTTACTTTCAAAATCGCTTTTAACCTTGCTGTATATAGTCTCAGACTCGTAAAGGCTTAGATACGCATCAATAGTGTCAACACCGATTGCTTTTAATGTTGTTTCAAACATACTATCCCCTTGCTCGGTTTTATACTGATCCATACCTGATTTTATTTGTTCACGCTCTTCATCGGTGAATGTTATATCATTTTCTTTGCCGTATTTAACTATTGCTGCCTTTTTGAGCATCTCATTAATAGCATTTTCCTTAATCACGTCTGACATAACTCTGCCGTCTGACATCTTTTTCTCCCAATCTACTGTTGTGAAATCAGTTATATTGGGGTCGTCTGTCCTTGCTACAGTCATAGCAGCCTGATATACATAATATCCTAATGTTTCAGCTGAAATTTTTATTCCATCACCCTTTATAATAATACTATTGTTTTCCACTTTAGAGCCGCTACTATCTTCTGTCTGTGATACGGCAGATGAATTTTCATCTTTTTTACCGCAACCGCCAAGGACAAGTGTGCAACACATTGCCCCTGCAAGCATAAGGCTCAATCCTGATTTTAAAATTTTGTTCATCTTCTTTGCTCCTTAAAATATTTAATAGATTTATTCTTATCCTTTTCAAGTTGATTGATAAGTTCATCAACACTCTTAAAAGAGCTGATTTTGCGTATATATTTGCAAAATTCAACCTCTATACACTTACCGTACAGTTTCCCAAATTCCGCTCCGATAATATGTGTTTCAATACCTGTATGGTTTTTGTCAACTGTAGGTTTGTCTCCCACATTGGTTATAGAAGGATAACTCTTCCCATCTATAATCCCACGGGAAATATACACACCATACTTTGGTGTAATATTATTCTCAGGCATCTCAACATTCGCTGTGGGAAAGCCAAGCCGCTTACCTCCGATTTGGTTCCCCCTTACAATTGTTCCCGATATAGAAAAGTATCTGTCTAAAAGTACAGCCGCAGTTTCTACATCTCCGCCCGAAATCAGTTCTCTTATTCTTGTGCTTGATACCGTTTTACCCGATATTGTTACTTCTGATATAACATCCAATTTAATATTGCAATCATTACATCTTTTTGCAAGGTATGCGGTATCACCTTCACCTTTTCTTCCAAAGCTGAAGTTAAATCCTACCGATATGGACTTAGCTCCAAATTTTTCAATTAAGTAATTATCAAAAAATTCCTCTTTTGATATCTCCATTATTTTTTTATCGAACTTTGATATGACTACTATGTCAACACCTAAGCCTTCAAGAATTTCAATTCTTTTATCTATACTGTTTACAGCTTTGACTTTTGTATTAAGCACAATATCAAGGGGATTATTCTCAAACATAAAAATAAGAGATTTCAAGCCCATTGCCTTTGCATTGCTCACCGCTTTATTTATAATCTTTATGTGTCCGATGTGCAAAGCATCAAACTCACCGATGGCAACTGCGGTATTCCTTAAGCTGATGTTTTCAATATCCTTATTGCGATAAACTATCATTTATCCGCTCCTCCGCCATCTATTGTCTGATAAAATGTCTTTAATATCTTCATAACACCATCTTCTGCCTTTGAAATTGTCAGAAAATTTCCAACCTCGTCATACACTCGATAAGTCCTTCCCTCAATCGCTCCCTGAACAGATATCTGTGTGCCGTTACACATCTTTTTTGCCTTGCGGCCTGTTATAACAAGTCTGTCGTATTCATCAAAAATTTTGTCAATGGGAGTCATAAAGGACATATCTCCATTTGAAAACATATCCTCAATTTGTTCAAGGGTATAGCTTTCAGAAATATCAAACCTGCCTGAGCGAGTCCTTGTAAGTCCCGACATATGTGCAAAGCACCCAAACCTTCTGCCTATGTCATCACAAAGAGTTCTTATATATGTTCCTTTTGAACAATCAACCTTGATTGAAAATCGGTTATTTTCTAAGTCGAAATCTAAAACATCTATTTTGTCTATTCTCACAAGTCTTGGCTTTCTCTCAATTTCTTTGCCTTCTCTTGCAAGCTCATAAAGTTTTTTGCCGTCCACCTTGATTGCCGAATACATAGGGGGTATCTGCTCTATATCACCAACAAATTCTGCAATGGTATTCTTAATATCTGTCTCAGTCACATTTACCTCAGCAGTTTCTGTGATACTTCCTGAACTGTCAAGTGTATCTGTTGCGGAACCTAAAGTTACCTCTGCAATATACTGCTTGTCCTGCGCCGTCAGCATATCGGCGGCCTTGGTTGCCCTGCCGATACACATAGGCAATACACCTGCCGCATCAGGATCAAGAGTTCCCGTATGACCTATTTTCTTAACAGACAAAATTTTTCTCAGCCTGTATACAACATCGTGAGAAGTTATCCCCAAAGGCTTGTTTACATTAATTACTCCGTTCATATTATCTCCAATTTTAATCAAGTTGTTTAGTTATCTCTGCAATCAATTCCTTAATATTATTTTCAAGCTCGGACACATCAACTGAATATCCTGATGCCCTCGTATGTCCGCCGCCGCCGAATTTACAAGCTATCTCAGCTACATCAACTTTGTTTA
Organism: uncultured Ruminococcus sp.; assembly: GCA_902760955.1. Classification (GTDB taxonomy): domain Bacteria; phylum Bacillota; class Clostridia; order Monoglobales; family Monoglobaceae; genus UMGS1820. The sequence goes on from CACWIG010000037.1 coordinate 3,130, forward strand.
CCGAACGCAAGCTGACCTTATATTCGTTATCGCCTCTCTGCCTGATATATACGCCGACTTCAACACCCTTTACACTGCACGGAAAAACCACAAGTGATGACGAGTCCGCCTCGCTGATGTTATATTCTTCAAAATCTGCATTGGCGAGGGTGAGAAGCGCCACTTTTTCATCGCAGTAAAATTCAAGTTTTTCTGTGGCGTGCATTTTCAGCATTAAATACTCTTTGGTAACAGTATCAAAAAGTTTTTTTGCAATATCTGCAAAGTCAATACCCTTTTCAATGAGCTCTGCCGCAACTCTGTGGGTGTCTGCCGTAACAGATGAATATTTAAAATTACCTGTATCTGTTACAATTCCTATATACAGATTTTTTGCGGCATCCATTGAAAAATCAATGCCCATCTCACGATATAATGATACCATAAGTTCACAGGTTGATGATATATCCTTAACAACCGTTTCACCTGCAAACTTAACGTGTGTCTTGTGATGGTCAATAGCAATGGTATTCTTATGTGCAATAAAAAAGTCCGACCACTCTCCCAATCGTTGCAAATCAGCAGAGTCAACAGCGATTAACAAATCACAGTTTTCAGGCTTTAAATCTGTTGTATCACCTTTTTCAATCAGTTCATTAACCCTTAATTCTATATCACCGCTTATAAATACTTCGGCTTTTTTGCCCATTGACTCCAATATGTTTTTCAAGGAATATGAACTTCCGAGAGCGTCGCCGTCGGGATTGATATGAGTGAAAATCCCGACGAACTCAGCCTTGTTTATCTTTTCTATTATCTTTTCAAACATAGTATTACAGCTCCCTGAGGATTTGATTAATATGCGCTCCGTACTCGATTGAATTGTCGGACACAAAGGTAAATTCAGGTGTATTTCTGAGATTTAACCTATGGCCAATCTCTCTGCGAATGAATCCGCTTGCCCCTTTAAGTGCGGCAATGGCATCACTTTTAACCTTCTCATCACCCATTATACTTATATATGCCTTTGCAAACTTCAAATCTTTAGTCACACGAACCGAAATTACCGATGTCATAACAGGAAGTCTTGGGTCTTTCAGCTCGCGAATGATTGCACCAAGCTCTCTTTTAACCTCTTCAGATATCCTGTCTGTTCTGTTATATCCTGCCATAATCTAACCTCCAAAGATATTGTTTTATACCTCTACCTGTTCCATAACAAAAGCCTCAACAACATCGCCCTCTTTGATATCGTTAAAGTTTTCGATGCTCAAACCGCATTCGTAACCTGATGCAACCTCCTTAACATCGTCCTTAAATCTCTTAAGAGATGCAAGCATACCCTCGTGGATAACAATACCATCACGGACAATACGGACATTACTGCTTCTTGTTATCTTTCCGTCAGTAACATAAGAACCGCCAATTGTACCAACACCTGATACACGGAAAGTTGTTCTGATTTCTGCGTGACCCGTAACAGCTTCCCTGAAGGTAGGCTCCAGCATACCCTTAAGAGCCTTTTCGATATCCTCGATTGCATCATAAATTACTCTGTATAATCTGATATCAACCTCATTGCTCTCAGCCGAAACAGAAGCACCGGGCGTAGGTCTTACATTAAAGCCGACAACAATGGCATTTGATGCACTTGCGAGCATAATATCAGACTCGGTAATAGCACCAACCGCTCCGTGAATAATATTTACTCTAACTTCTTCATTTGATATACGCATAAGTGATTGTGAAACAGCCTCAACACTTCCCTGTACATCAGCTTTAACTATAATGTTAAGGTCTTTTACTTTACCTGCCTCAATATGCTCAAACAAGTTATCAAGAGAGATAGCACTTGCCTTTTTCTGTCTATCCTGCTTTTCTTTGAACTTTCTTGCTTCAACAACATCACGGGCTTTACGCTCGTCGTCTACGGCATAGAATATATCACCGCCCTCAGGAACCTCTGAAAGACCGAGGATTTCCACAGGGATAGACGGACCTGCCTTTTTGACAGCCTTGCCCTTATCATCATTCATTGCACGCACACGTCCGACAGCCGTTCCCGCAACAACAATATCGCCTACTCTGAGAGTACCGTTCTGAACGAGAACAGTTGCAACAGGACCTCTACCCTTGTCAAGTTTTGACTCAACAACAGTACCCTTTGCCGCACGGTCAGGGTTAGCCTTAAGCTCTCTCATTTCAGCAACAAGAAGAACCATATCAAGAAGCTGGTCAATATTTGTTCCCTTCTTGGCTGAAACTTCGACACAGATTGTATCTCCACCCCATTCTTCAGGAACAAGTCCATACTCAGTAAGCTCCTGCTTAACCTTATCGGGATTCGCCCCCTCCTTATCTATCTTGTTGATTGCAACAATGATAGAAACCTCTGCCGCTTTTGCGTGGTTAATTGCCTCAATAGTCTGTGGCATTATACCATCATCAGCCGCAACAACAAGGATTGCAATATCTGTAACCATCGCACCTCTGGCACGCATAGCAGTAAATGCCTCGTGTCCAGGTGTGTCAAGGAATGTTATCTTTTTATCGCCTACACGTACTCTATGGGCACCAATATGCTGTGTAATACCGCCGAACTCGCCCTCGGTTACGTTTGAATTTCTGATAGTATCAAGCAATGATGTCTTACCGTGGTCAACGTGTCCCATAACAACAACGACAGGTGAACGGGGCTTTAACTGTTCAGGCAAATCAGGTACATCATTAAACAGTTTATCCTCTTCTGTCAAAATTATTTCTTTTTCAAATGTGCCACCAAGCTCTTCTACAATAAGAGAAGCTGTGTCAAAATCAAGGTTTTCGTTCACAGATGCCATAATTCCGAGAACCATCAGCTTTTTAATAACCTCTGTTGCAGGAACATTAAGTCTTGTAGCAAGTTCGCCTACTGTTATCTCGTCAGGAATTAAAACGTGTACCTTTTCTTCTTTCTTCTCCTTCTTCTCTTTACGTTTTAATGTTTCTTCAACAGGCTGCTTTTGCTTATTGCCAAGCTGCTTGTTTTTCTTTTTCTGATTTATCTTCTGTTTTTTGCTTTCCTCTTTTATATTGTCGGGAATAAACTCCTCAAGCTTTTCATCGTCAATTCTGTCAAGGTCAACCGTATTCACACGTGTATCTACCATTCTGACCTTGCGGACAACCTCAACAGAGATTTCCTCCTCTACAGCTTCTGTGTTGTCATCAACAGCTTCAGCCTCGACAGCTTCCTTTTTTGCCTTTTTAGGCTCATTATAAATTGAAAAATCTTTTACTTGATTTTTCTGTGTATAGTATTCAAAAATTACGTCAAGTTCATACTCTGAAAGAGCACTCATATGATTTTTGGTCGAAACTTGATAATCGTGAAGAACTTTAACAATTTCCTTACTCGGAAAACCTAAAGTTTTTGAAAGTTCATATGCTCTGATTTTTTCTTCCATATACTATCAATCCTTTCTACTCGTCTGAATTTACATCTCATATAAACCGATAATACCTTCAGCAAAGCCCTTATCAGTAACCACCGCTGATACGGAAAACTTTTTACCGATTAGCTTGCCGAATTGATATCTGTCAAATATTGAAATAAGGGGAACATTGCGATATGCCGCCATATCCGAAAACTTCTTTTTGGTGTTATCAGAGGCGTCTGATGCAACAATAATCAGGTATGCCCTATCGCTTATTATTGCCTCTTTTGCTCTCTCCTCGCCTACGGCAAGCTTTCCCGCTTTCATAGATAGAGAAATCAAGCCGCATATCTTTGACATTGTTATATCGTTCATATTAATCTCCATTTTAAATTGTGTTATTTGCATAGCTCTGAAATTTCACTGTATATTTCAGGACAATTCTTAACAGAAAAGGTACGCTCGATAACTTTGCGTTTCTCAGCCTGTGATAAACACTCGTTATTTTTACAGATATACATTCCTCTGCCCTGCATTTTACCGCCTGTGTCAACCTTAACCTCTCCGTCTTTAAACCTAACAATACGTAACAGTTCTGACTTGTCAAATCTCTCTCTGCAAACAGCGCACATTCTTTGTACCGTCATTATTCCGCCTCACTAACATCACTTGCAGGTTTTGCAGAAATATCAATCTTCCAACCTGTAAGTCTTGCGGCAAGACGAACATTCTGTCCCTCTCTACCTATTGCAAGGGATAACTGATCCTCAGGAACAACAACGCTGCACATCTTTTTATCTTCATCCACGTCAATGGATAAAACCTCAGCAGGACTAAGTGAATTTGCAACATACTCAGCAGGATTTTCGCTATACTTAATAATGTCGATTTTCTCACCTCTGAGCTCATCTATAACATTTTGTACTCTCATTCCCTTAGGACCGATACAAGTGCCTACAGGGTCTACATTTTCATTTGTTGAGTGGACAGCAATTTTACTTCTTGAACCTGCCTCACGTGACAGAGCCTTAACCTCAATAATGCCCTGACCGATTTCAGGAACTTCAAGCTCAAACAATCTGCGAACCAATCCAGGATGGGAACGTGAAACGATTAAATGCACACCCTTAACAGAGTTTGCAACCTCAACAACAAACACCTTGTAATGTTCGCCAACTGCATATCTGTCGTTACGTACCTGCTCATTTGGCATAAGTACAGATTCAGTATCCTCAATTTCCAGCAGAACATTTCTCTTTTCAATTCTGCGGACAACACCTGTTGCAATATCGTTTTCACGGTCTGAATATTCATTGACCATTTTTTCACGTTCTGCCTCGTGTATTCTCTGCAATATGACCTGTCTTGCTGTCTGTGCGGCAATTCTGCCGAAAGAGGCAGGTGTAACCTCTTTTTCAACAATATCACCCAAAGCGTATTTTTCATTTATAACCTTTGCCTCGTCAAGAGAAATCTGAGTTTCTCTATCCTCAACCTCGTCTACAACTGTTTTGCGAGCAATAATTCTGATAGCATCAGACTCCTCGTCAAATACCACACCTATATCCTGCACTGCACCGAAATGCTTTTTATACGCAGAAATAAGCGCACTTTCCAATGCGTCGAGAACAACGTCACGACTAATACCTTTCTCTTCCTCAATCATTTCAAGTGAAGCAAATAATTCTGAACTCATTTTGTCTACCATTCCTTTCAAATATATTAGAATAAATAATTATTAACAATTTTAAAATTCAAAATGAAGTTTTACAAAAGTTGTTTCCTTTTGATTAATGCAAACTTCACATCCATCTTCTTGCTCAATACAGATATCACCATTATTAAACTTTGACAAGAGTCCTGTCAACTGCTTACTACCATTTACCGCCTTGTACAAGCCTACATCTACAATACTGCCGATATAACGCTCAAAATGTTCAGGCGTTCTCAGCTTTCTCTCCACACCTGGCGAAGATACCTCAAGATAATAGTTTTGCTTAATCGGGTCGGTTACATCAAGTTTTTCGCTGACTGCACGGCTAATCTTTTCGCACATATCAAGGTCAATTCCGCCATCTCTGTCAACATAAATACGAAGAAAGTATATACCGCCCTCTTTTACAAACTCAACATCATAAACAAAGCAACCATTTTCCTCCGCAATTGGCTTTGCGATTTCTAAGGCAATGCTCTCTGTCTTGGAATATGCCATAATCAAATCCCCCTAACAAATCAAAAGAGTGAGGAACTTCCTCACTCTCAGCCTATATCATTTTGTTTATGGGTAAATTATATCATACTGAAAATTCTATGTCAAGCATTATTTTCAATATTTTCGCAGTAAAACTAAAGTTTTTTACTCAATTCCTCAAGTTCCTTACGGAAGGTTTCAATATCCTTAAACTGTTTGTAAACAGATGCAAATCTGACATAGGATACTTCGTCAATAAGCCTTAATCTTTCCATTACCATTTCGCCGATTTTAACGCTTGAAACTTCACGCTCCAAAGAATTGCGGATTGTTGCCTCAACCTCGTCAAGTATTCCGTCAACCGTATCTATAGACACAGGACGGCTTGCACAGGCATTCATAATACCTCTTTGCAGTTTATCCCTGTCATACTGCTGTCTTGAACCATCTTTCTTAATTACAATTATAGGAACACTCTCTATTTTTTCGTATGTTGTAAACCTCTTACCACAGTTTAAACATTCGCGTCTTCTTCTGATTGCAGTTCCGTCCTCGGTAGAACGTGAGTCCACAACCTTGCTCTCCATATTTCCGCAGTATAAACAACGCACTCTAATCCGCTCCCCTTTTTTAAATATATAGCCTCTTTATTAATTCTAACTCAAAGTTATTTTTGTGTCAACGAACATACAAAATTTTCACATAAACGAAACACAAATGTCACATATATAACATAAAACTTGTTATTATATAATTTTCTTTGACATTATATCTCATCTATATTATAATAAATTCGGTTCCCTTGGGTATGATATAAATCGCAAAATCCAAAATATTTTTTTCATTGCAGTTGGGCTATACGGGATGTCGAGGACGCCATCCCCTACAGATGCGGCAGGAGCAAGCCCCTGCCCTACAATATGGAAGGCACATTAAATTCAAAATAATTTTTTCATCGCAGTTGGGCTTGGCAACTGTATGGGCTTTGGGCAATTATTTAATAAAATTATTTTGAATTTGCGATTTGACGAACATAGAAACCGATACCCCTCAATCGACTACACTAACAGTTCCCTTTACGCAAGTGAGCCGTAATACACACAAAAAGACTAACTATTAAAAGTCAAGAGGAAAATTAGAATTTCTTGAGAAAATTTTTAGAAAGTCTGAATAATCAGTTGAACATTGAAAATTGCATG
>CACWIG010000038.1 GCA_902760955.1 uncultured Ruminococcus sp.
AGTTTCACTTGCTATTCTTTTTTTGCCGACATATTTTGTTATGAGTTTACTCGTAATAAAATATGCCGGAATGTAACACATCTATTGTAAACCTACAAATAATTGTGCTTATTAACAAGTACATCATATTGACACACAGAAAAAAATGTGGTAAAATTTATGAATAATATATGAATTTTATGTTAATTTATTGATTGACATAGAATTAATATAAAACATATTAGAAAGAGGTAGATAAAAATGAGAAAATTTACAAAACTTACTTGTCTTGTTTTGGCAGTTACCGTATTGGCAGTTTGCCTTGTGGGTTGCGGAAATCAAGCGGGCTCTTCATCAAATGCAGGTTCTGCAGATGCCATTAAAATCGGCGGTATCGGCCCAATCACAGGTGCGGCTGCAATTTACGGACAGGCTGTAAGAAACGGTGCACAGATTGCTGTTGACGAAATCAACGCAAAGGGCGATATGAAGTTTGAACTCAGATTTGAGGACGACGAAAATGACGCTGAGAAGGCAGTTAATGCGTACAACACTCTTAAGGATTGGGGTATGCAGGTTTCATTAGGTACTGTTACAACACAGCCTTGTGTTGCAGTATCAAGTGAAGTAGATGCTGACGGTATCTTCGCTCTCACTCCTTCAGCTTCATCAACTGATGTAATCGAAGGCAAGGACAATATGTTCCAGATGTGCTTTACAGATCCTAACCAGGGTGTAGCTTCTGCTAAATATATCTCAAGTCAGAACCTTGGGGATAAGATTGCTGTAATCTACAACAATTCAGATGCTTATTCAACAGGTATTTATCAGAAGTTCCAGTCTGAAGCTGATAAGCTCGGTCTTAACATTGTATGTGTAAAAACATTTACTGATGATTCAGCAAATGACTTCACAGCTCAGCTTAACGAAATTAAGGCTGCTGATGCTGACCTTGTATTCTTGCCGATATACTACACACCTGCATCACTTATTCTTGCTCAGGCTGACAAGATGCAGTATGCGCCTAAGTTCTTCGGCGTTGATGGTATGGACGGTATCCTCACACTTGAGAACTTTGATGCATCATTGGCTGAGGGCGTAATGCTTCTCACACCGTTTACTGCTGATGCAACAGACGAAAGCACAAAGAAGTTTGTTGAAACATATAAGAGCAAGCACAATGAGATTCCTAACCAGTTCGCAGCAGACGGCTATGACTGTGTTATGGCTATCTATGAGGCATGCAAAAAGCAGGGCATCACAGCTGATATGAAGGCTGATGAAATCGGTGCAAAGCTTGTTGAATGCTTTACAAGCGATGACTTCAAGATTGATGGTCTTACAGGTCTTGGTATGACTTGGGAAAAGACAGGTGAAGTTTCTAAGGAGCCTAAGGGTATGGTTATTAACAATGGTGCATACGTAGGTATGGACTAATAAAAACCGAATTTAGTAAACTTTATGCTATAAAAGGTTACGATGGCGTGCCGATATTTAATATCGGCACGCTTACCGCTTATAAAAACTTTTTTTACTTTTCATTATTTTTCAGAAAAACTCTTGTATAAGCAAGGTTTTTTCTGAAAAATAAAACATAAAATCTTAAAAATGTTCAGGGGTGTAAATATGACTTTTCTATCTAATCTGATTAACGGAATAAGTCTTGGCAGCGTTTATGCTATTATTGCACTCGGATACACTATGGTTTACGGTATTGCGAAGATGCTTAACTTTGCACACGGTGATGTAATAATGGTTGGTGCATATATATCTTTTTGTGCCACTACATATTTGAACTTACCGCCTATTGTATCTGTTGTGCTTGCTATGATAGTATGTACGGTGCTGGGTGTACTTATTGAGGGACTTGCTTACAAACCGCTCAGAAAGGCAACTTCCCTTGCGGTTTTGATTACTGCAATAGGTGTCAGCTACTTCTTGCAGAATGTTGCCCTTTTAATATGGGGCAGTAATCCAAAGACATTCAGCTCTATGATTCACTTGGGTTCTGTGTCTTTGTTTGATAACAAATTAATTATAACGGCGGAATCAATAGTTACCGTTTTAGCTTGTATCGTGATTATGATTGCACTTACGGTGTTTACCAAAAAGAGTAAGATGGGTAAGGCTATGCGTGCCGTTTCGGAGGATAAGGACGCGGCAGAGCTTATGGGCATAAACGTAAATGTTACCATATCGGTCACATTTGCAATAGGCAGTGCTCTTGCGGCAATTGCAGGCGTTCTCTTGTGCTCGGCATACCCTGTGCTTCAACCGACAACAGGCTCGATGCCGGGTATCAAGGCATTTACCGCGGCAGTATTCGGCGGTATCGGTTCTATCCCCGGTGCTATGCTTGGCGGTATTTTGCTGGGTATAATCGAAATCTTCAGTAAGTCATATATTTCTACACAGTTGGCAGATGCCATTGTGTTCGCTGTACTTATCATTGTATTGTTGGTTAAGCCTACAGGTATACTTGGTAAGAAGATTACAGAGAAGGTGTGAGGTGTACTATGAATAAGTTAAAAAATCTAAATAAATTCACATTTACTAATATTCAGTCTTACGGCATTGTTCTGTTGGCATTCATCATTATATTTCCGCTTCAAAAGGCAGGACTGCTCGGCAACCAGATAAGCGGATTGTTGGTTCCGACTTGTACTTATGTGGTAATGGCGATATCACTTTCCCTGACAGTTGGCTTTTTAGGTGAGTTGAGCCTTGGACACGCAGGCTTTATGAGCGTCGGTGCTTTCAGCGGTGTTGTATGTGCGGCGTGCTTGCAGAACAGTATTGCCTCCGATCCGCTTAGATTATTGATAGCTATAATTGTTGGCGGTTTTTTTGCAGGTGTTGCAGGCTTGGTTATAGGTATTCCTGTTATCAGACTCAGGGGCGACTACCTTGCAATCGTTACACTTGCCTTTGGTGAGATAATAAAAAATATTATGAACTGTCTTTATGTAGGCTTTGATAAAAACGGTATTCATTTCAGTATGACAAGTGCAGAGGCTCTCGGTCTTATTGATGCAAAACCGATTTTAAACGGACCTAACGGGGCACAGGCAATTACTAAGATTTCCACGTTTACGTCGGGAATAATTCTGATTGTGGTTGCATTGTTCATTGTTTTGAATTTGGTAAACAGTAAGACAGGACGTGCTGTTACTGCTATCCGCGATAACAGAATAGCCGCAGAGTCTGTGGGTATCGGTGTTACTAAGTATAAGCTCACCGCGTTTATCATATCGGCAGTAATTGCAGGTATGGCAGGTGCCCTGTATGCAATGAACTTCTCAACAATCAAGCCTACAAAGTTTGATTTTAATACATCAATATTAATATTGGTTTTTGTTGTTCTCGGCGGAATGAAGAACATACCTGGGGTTATGATAGCAACAATTGTTTTGTACGCAATGCCCGAACTTTTAAGAGGCTTTGCAAGTTACAGAATGTTGATATATGCAATAGTATTGATTTTGGTAATGCTTGCAACAAACAGCAGCGGTGCAAAGCAGTTCTTTGAAAAGATTTCGTCCAAAATTAAAAAAGATGAGAATGCTGACGTTCAAAATGGAGGTGTTTCTAATGGATAAGTCAAGGATGGTTCCTGTTCCAAGCAATGCAATTATGCCTGAACGCGATATTGACAAAACACCTATTCTCGAAACTCATCATCTGGGTATTGACTTCGGCGGTCTGACGGCTGTTGACGAGTTGTCGCTGACAGTTGGCAAAACGGAGATTGCAGGTCTTATCGGTCCTAACGGAGCGGGTAAAACAACTGTGTTCAATCTTTTGACAAATGTGTATCAGCCAACAAGAGGCACAATTATGCTTGACGGAAAGTCAACTGCAAGAAAGACAACTGCACAGGTTAACAGAATGGGTATAGCGAGAACTTTTCAGAATATAAGATTGTTTAACAATATGACAGTTCTCGACAATATAAAAGTCGGACTTCATAATTCCATAAATCAACCCCTTGGTGCTTCGATTACACGTCTGTTTGGATATAGAGCATCTGAAAAGAAGTCAAGAGAAGAGGCACTTCAACTGTTGAGCTTCTTTGGTATGGAGAATATGGCGAATATGCAGGCGGGCTCTTTGCCATATGGAGCACAAAGACGTCTTGAAATTGCAAGAGCCCTCGCTACTCACCCTGGCATAATTTTGCTTGATGAGCCTGCGGCGGGAATGAACCCTTCCGAAACTGCTGAGCTTATGGAAAATATACGCAGAATAAGAGACGAATTTCAGATTGCGGTTATGCTTATCGAACACGATATGAGCCTTGTAATGAATATCTGCGAAGGCATTTGCGTTCTTGACCACGGTAAAGTAATTGCCAAAGGCTCGCCTGAGGAAATAAAGGCAAATCCTGCGGTAATAGAGGCTTACCTCGGTAAGAAGAAGGAGGCAAACTGATATGGCTGAGATTTTAAATATAGAAAATATAAATGTATACTATGGTCAAATTCACGCACTTAAAGATGTTTCCCTTAAAGTCAATGAAGGAGAGATTGTTGCACTTATCGGTGCCAATGGTGCAGGAAAGACCACTACACTACGCACTGTATCGGGATTGCTCCGTTCAAAGACGGGAAGTATAAAATTTATGGGAAACGATATTTCTCATACAGAGGCACATAAGCTGGTGTCAATGGGCGTTGCTCACGTTCCCGAGGGCAGACACGTATTTCTGCAAATGACAGTTCAGGAAAATCTTGAGATGGGTGCATATACAAATTCTGCTAATCTCAAAGAGGGATTAGAAGACGTATATGAGAGATTTCCCCGTCTTAAGCACAGAATGAACCAGATTGCAGGAACTCTGTCGGGCGGTGAACAGCAGATGCTTGCAATGGGCAGAGCGTTGATGAGTAAACCGAAACTGATGATGCTTGACGAACCTTCAATGGGTCTTGCACCCATCCTTGTGCAACAGATATTTGATATTGTTAAAGAGCTGAACAAGGCAGGAACGACCATTTTATTGGTTGAGCAAAATGCGGAGATGGCACTTGAGGTTGCGGACAGAGCCTACGTTTTGGAAACAGGAAAAATAAAATTGAGCGGAACGGGCAAAGAACTTGCCCAAAGCGATGAAATAAAGAAGGCATATCTTGGCGGTTAAGAAATTATTGGGGCTGTTAAAAAAGTATCTTTCGGGACGTCGAGGACGCCGTCCCCTACAATTTTTTTGTATGATTTTAAATTTCACACAAAATGTAGGGATTGGCGGTTCCCGATAAACCGATGTGCCATACTTTTTAACAGCCTCATTTCTTTGATAGGAGGAAAATCATATGTCAGACGAATTATATAACGGCAGACCCGAAAACACAGACGGTAGATTGGAAAAGGAGATAAGAGTATACGATATGCTCGACAGTCTGGGTATCAAATATTGCCGAATAGACCACGCTCCTGCAGATAAAATGGAGGCGTGCGGAGAGATAGACAAGAAGTTAGGCGTTGTGATTTGTAAGAATTTGTTTCTGTGCAACAGACAAAAGACAAGATTTTATTTGTTGATGATGCCTGCGGACAAGCCGTACAGAACACGCATATTTTCTAAGTTGGCAGGCAGTTCAAGGTTGTCCTTCGGACCGCCTGAGAAAATGGAACAGTTCTTAGATGTCACACCAGGCTCTGTCAGCATTTTAGGTCTTATGAACGACAAAGATAATATTGTCAATTTATATATTGACCAAGAGGTTATAGATGCCGAATTTTTAGGCTGTCACCCTTGCATCAATACATCAAGCCTGAGATTTAAAACAAAGGATATTTTAGAAAAATTTTTGCCTGCTGTAAACCACAGTTATACGGCGGTTGAGATGCCCTATGACGAAGATTGAGGTTTGAGTAGAAATAGGTTGAAATAATATAAAATATGTTGTATAATGGTTTTGTCGGAGAAATCTGGCGAAAAAGGCAAGATTGAAAACAGTGTAAAAGCTGGGCGGTTATGCCATCATCTCCCTGAAAGGAGGTGATAGCTATGGAATATGTGTACATAATGACATATATTATAACTTTAATTGTGTTAATCATAACCATAAAAAAATAACGCCCACGACCAAATGAAGCGTTATTTTTTATAAACGATATTTATTTGGCATAACCGTTTGAGGTCTTGCCTTTTCTATATCTATTATACTGAATAAAATATATTTTGTCAACTATTTTTACAAATTTCCGTGATGTCTATATTAAAGTGCTTGCAAAAAAGAGAAATATATGATATACTCATATATTGAATAAGTGTGGTTGAGAGGTTAGGAATATGTTAAAGAGTATGACAGGCTTTGGAAGAGCCGAACAGTTAATTGAAGGGTATCTTATTAAAATTCAGATAAAATCAGTTAATCACAGATATAGTGACTTTACCATAAAGGTGCCGAGATATTATTCTTTTCTTGAGGATAAAATCAGAAACGCTGCAATGCAGTCAATTTCAAGAGGTAAGGTTGAAATCTTGGTCAGCATTGAGCAAAAGGAAAGTGATGACAAAGAAATCACTTTAAACAGAGCTGTAGCAGAGCAGTATGTTAAGGCTATCAAGAGTTTGGCAGACTTTGGTGTTAAAGACGATTTGTCTATGTCTGCTATGATTGGACTTTCTGATATATTTGATGTTGAATATAAAGAAATTGATGAAGAAAAGATTACTGAGATGGTTATAACCGTCTTTGATGCCGCCCTTATGGAATTTGTCGCTATGAGAGAGGAAGAGGGCAAAAGGCTGGAAGAAAATATCAACCAACATTTGTCTGCATTGCTTGCTGAGGTTGATGAGATTGAAAAGAAATCTCCTGCTTGCGTTGTGGAATACAGGGACAAGCTGAGAGCGAAGTTGGAAGAAATCTTAAAGGACCGCACCGTTGATGAAACGCGTGTTATTACCGAGGCGGCGATTTTTGCAGATAAGATTTCTGTTGATGAAGAAACTGTCAGACTTAAAAGCCATGTATGTGCCTTTAAAAATACAATGTCTGCAAATGAGCCTGTGGGTAAAAAACTTGACTTTATAGTCCAGGAAATGAACAGAGAAGCAAACACAACAGGTTCAAAGTGTAATGATGCCGAAGTTGCATCACACGTTGTTGAACTTAAATCTATTATAGAAAAGATACGTGAACAAATACAAAATATAGAATAATTGGGAACAGAGGTGTTATAAATGAAACTTATAAATGTTGGTTTTGGAAACATTGTTTCAGGCGATAGAGTTATTGCTATTGTAAGTCCTGACTCTGCACCGATTAAAAGAATTGTTCAGGAGTCAAAGGAAAAGGGCCTGCTTATTGATGCAACCTGCGGAAGACGTACCCGTGCTGTAATTATAACCGACAGCGACCACGTTATTCTTTCGGCAATACAGACGGAAACAATAGCGGGCAGAGCAGAGCCTAAAGATGAGGTAATCATCAGAGAGGAAGAGGCTGAGGATGAAGAATAATAGAGGAAAACTTGTTGTTATCTCAGGTCCGTCAGGTGTCGGTAAGGGAACAGTTATCAGAAGATTACTCAGTGAAAGCGATAAACTTGCACTTTCTGTCTCCGCCACAACACGCGCTCCCAGAGAGGAAGACACCGAGGGTGTAACATACTATTTTAAAACTGTTGATGAATTTAAAGCAATGATTGAAAGCGAGAAGTTTCTCGAATGGGCAGTATATAACAATAATTACTACGGTACACCTGTTGACGCTGTTGAAGATTTGCTTGACAAGGGCATAAGCGTTATACTTGAGATTGAAGTTCAGGGTGCTATGAATGTCAAAAAGAAACGCCCTGACGGGTTGTTTATATTTATCGCTCCGCCCAGCTTTGAAACATTAAAGCAAAGGCTTATCGGCAGAGGAAGCGAGTCCGAGGAGGAGATTAATAACAGAGTTAGCCTCGCCAAGGCTGAATTTGATATGAAGGACGAGTATGATTATATTGTTGTAAATGACAATCTTGATGATGCAGTCAAAGAAGTTAAAGATATTATAGAAGGGAATTGATTAGATATGATGATTTATCCGCCAATCGCAGAACTTGTTAAAAAGGCAGGAAGCCGTTACACCTTAGTTATTGAGGCCGCTCGCAGAGCGCGTCAGATTTCTCAAGGCTCTGCACCGCTTGTTCAGACGAACTCTAACAAGGAGGTTACCATTGCTGCTAACGAAATTTATGAGGGCAAGGTAAATGTAGTTGTGCCAAGTCAGATACAGAAGAGTATTGAAAACGATTAATTTTTGGGAATAACTTTAAAGGGGCTGTTAAAAAAGTATGACACATCGGTTTGTCGGAAACCGCCATACCCTACGTTTTGTGTGAAATTTAAGTATTATACAAAATAAATTGTAGGGGACGGCGTCCTCGACGTCCCGAAAAGTACTTTTTTAACAGCCCCTTTAAATGAAGAGGAAAAGATATGGTAGCAAAGGTTATGCTTACAAGTGCAGGTTTTGCTCTGAGCAAGGAGTTCGACTACAATGTGCCGAAACATCTGCAAGATAAGGCTCAGATAGGTATGAGGGTAATCGTACCCTTTGGTGTGAGAAACGCCTCCCAAGAGGGAATTATTATGCATCTGACCGAAAAAAGTGAATATGACAAGCTGAAGGATATCAAAGGCTTTTCGGATGATGAACCTGTTTGCACAAAAAAACAGCTTGAACTTTGCACTTGGATACAGAAAAAATATCTGTGTTCGTTTTCGCAAGCATATAAATTGATACGGCCGCCAAGGATGAGCAGTAAAATACATCAATGGCTGATTATACAACGTGTGACGGAAGATGCAGATGGGTTGACATCTATTCAAAAGAGAATAGTTGACGAGCTTGAAGAAAGAGGCGGAACCGCCGAATATGCCGAGATAAAAGAATGTATAGGCGGACGTGGGTTAAAAAGTGCAGCGTACGCACTTGCTGATATGGGCATTATACAGATATGCGAAAGCATTTCAGAGGCGGTAGGTGTGCGTTATATCAGAAAGGCAAGGCTTGAGTGTACCATAGATGAAGGGTACGAGATGGCAGATATCCTTTTGAATAAAAGGGCACACATTCAAGCCAATATGTTGCTTGCGTTGGCAGATTGCGGCGATATGAGCTGTGCCGACCTTGTAAATATGGTTGATGGTAATTACTCCGCATTAAATTCACTGTGCGGTAAGGGACTTGTTTCCGTATATAAGGAGCAGTACGTCAGGGAAGCCTATGACGAGAACAAGTATCAGGTATCCAAGGC
>CACWIG010000039.1 GCA_902760955.1 uncultured Ruminococcus sp.
ATTTTCAAATTTGACATCTCTTCCTACATTCGGTGTTTTGCCTTCGATTGAAGATGCTGTTATTAAAAATATTAAGCTTGTATTGATTGATGAGCATACAATAATGGTTATCGTTGCTGACAGCTCAGGGCTTATAAAGAATAAACTTTTACGACTGAGAGAAAGTATATCAGATGATGTGATAACAGAACTAAACGGTGTTTTAAATGCCAACCTTACGGGTATGACCGTTTCTGAAATAAACTTATCAAATATTATTGAAGTACAGAATGCGGTTGGGGTTAATGTTGAAATACTCACATCTGTGTTAGAACTTGTCCACGAAGCAATTTCTGAAATCGACAAACACGAAGTGTTTATGGAGGGGTCAACAAATATTTTGAGATACCCCGAATATAATAACATAGAAAAAATTAAGGAAATTCTTGGTTTCTTTGAAAATAAATCGTCGATAGATGCAATGCTTAAAACACTTCCTGCTGTTAAAGACGGAGAGGTTTCAGTATTTATTGGTGACGAAAACCCTGTAACTGAGTTGAAAGATAATTCTGTTGTAATTTCAACGTACAAAGCAGGCAAAAATATGACAGGTATTATCGGTGTAGTCGGACCTATGCGAATGAATTATTCAAAAGTAGTTTCGGGTGTAGACTTTTTTGCAAAGCAATTAGAAAAATTGCTCAGCAACAGACTTGGGGAAGATGTTTCTGACTCGGACACAGATAATAAGAACTATAATAATAGCTGATTGTAAAACGCAAAAGTACAAAACTATAGGCGATATTATGCAAATCCAAAATAATTTTTTCATCGCAGTTGGGCTTGGCAACTGTATGGGCGAAGGGCAATAATTTAATAAAATTATTTTGGATTTATGACGGGTAAAAGATAATTAATAAAGGAGAATAAAGATGGCTGAGGAAATAAACAAAAAAGACGAAATTACAGATGATACAACGGAAACTGTTGAAGAAACTGTAAACACAGATAATACTGAGGGTCAAGAAGAGGCTCCGCCTGAAAAGACGGAACTCGACCTTGCACAAGAGCAAATAAGCGGTCTGTCGGATAAACTGATGAGAACTGCCGCTGAATTTGATAACTACAAGAAAAGAACCGCACGCGAAAAAGAAGACTTTTATAAAACAGCAGTATGCGATACTGTTCTTGCTCTTCTACCTGTTCTTGATAATTTGGACAGGGCGATAGCTGCCGCAGAAGGTTCAGACAATGACGGCAGTGTTCTTGATGGAGTTAAAATGATTAAAAAGCAGTTTGATGATGCGTTAAATTCAATCGGTGTCTCGGCAATAGATGCAATCGATTGTGAATTTGACCCCGAAAAGCATAATGCTGTTATGACAGAAGAAAGCGACAAGCCTGAAAATACTGTTATAGACGAATTGCAAAAAGGGTATATGTATAAAGATAAAGTGGTACGTCACTCAATGGTAAAGGTAAGTAATTAATTATTATATATAAATCACATATTTGTTTTGTTAATAATCAGAAAGGATATGATAAATTATGGGAAAGATTATTGGTATTGACTTAGGAACAACAAATTCGTGTGTTGCTGTAATGGAAGGCGGCGAGCCTACCGTTATCACAAACCCTGAGCGTGCAAGAACAACACCTTCCGTTGTTGCATTCACTAAAACAGGCGAAAGACTTGTAGGTCAGGTTGCAAAGCGTCAGGCTATCACAAACCCCGACCGCACAATCGCATCAATTAAAAGAGATATGGGAACCGACAGAAAGGTTGCTATTGATGATAAGCAGTATTCACCTCAGGAAGTTTCTGCAATGATTCTTCAAAAACTTAAATCAGATGCAGAAAGTTACCTTGGCGAAACTGTATCACAGGCTGTAATCACTGTTCCTGCATATTTCTCAGATGCACAAAGACAGGCTACAAAGGACGCAGGTAAAATTGCAGGCCTTGAAGTATTGAGAATTATAAACGAGCCTACTGCCGCTGCTCTTGCTTATGGTCTTGATAAGGATAATGACCAAAAGATTATGGTATATGATTTAGGCGGCGGTACGTTCGACGTATCTATTCTTGAAATCGGCGACGGCGTATTTGAAGTTCTTGCTACAAGCGGTAACAACCGTTTGGGCGGTGACGATTTTGATGATAAACTTATGAATTATCTTGCAGATGAGTTCCAGAAGGAAAACGGAATTGATCTTCGTCAGGATAAGATGGCTCTGCAAAGACTTAAAGAGGCTGCTGAAAAAGCTAAAATTGAGCTTTCAGGTGTTATGTCAACAAATGTAAACCTTCCGTTTATCACAGCGGATGCAACAGGTCCTAAACACCTTGATATCACAATTTCTCGTGCACAGTTTGACTCTTTAACTGCTGATTTGGTTGAAAAGACAATGGAGCCTACACGTAACGCTCTCCGTGATGCAGGTCTTTCTGCAAACGAAATTGACAAGGTATTGCTTGTTGGCGGTTCTTCAAGAATACCTGCTGTTCAGGATGCTGTTCAGAAGTTTATCGGCAAAGAACCTCACAAGGGAATTAACCCTGACGAATGTGTTGCAATTGGTGCATCTATTCAGGCAGGTGTATTATCAGGTGATGTTGATGACCTCGTTCTTCTTGACGTTACTCCTCTTTCACTTGGTATCGAAACAATGGGCGGTGTGTTCACAAAGTTAATCGAAAGAAACACAACTATTCCTACCAAAAAGAGTCAGATTTTCTCAACTGCTGCTGACAATCAAACAAGCGTTGAGGTTCACGTTCTTCAAGGTGAGCGTGAGATGGCTGCTTACAATAAGACTTTGGGCAGATTTTCACTTTCAAATATTCCTCCTGCACCGAGAGGTGTTCCGCAGATTGAGGTTACATTTGATATCGACGCAAACGGTATCGTAAACGTATCTGCAAAAGATTTGGGTACAGGTTCAGAGCAGAATATCACTATCACATCAAGCACAAATCTTTCTGATGAGGATATCGATAAGGCTGTTAAAGAAGCAGAAAAATACGCAAGCGAAGATAAGAAAAAGAAAGAAGAAATCGATGTTCGCAACAATGCAGATAATCTTGTATATCAGACAGAGAAAACATTAGGTGAAATCGGTGATAAGATTTCTGCAGATGAAAAATCTTCTATTCAGGCTGAGGTTGATAAACTTAAAGAAATGCTTAAGGCTACTCCTCTTGACGTAGAGGCTGTTAAAACTCAGACAGACAGTGTACAAAAGGCTTTCTATTCCGTATCTGAAAAACTATATGCTCAGGCACAGCAAGCTCAGCAAGCACAAGCTGACCAGGGTGCTCAGCAAACACAAAACAATGACAATGTAGTAGATGCTGAATACACTGAAGTAGATGACGACAATAAATAATATTTAATGCGACATATGCGTTTTACACGCATATGTCCATTAATCGTATTTGGAGAGTAAATTATGGCAGATAAAAGAGATTATTATGACGTTCTTGGTGTTGACAGAGGTGCCTCCGCTGATGAAATAAAAAAGGCGTACAGAAAATTAGCAAAAAAATATCATCCTGACCTTAACCCTAACGATAAAGAAGGTGCTGAAGCAAAGTTTAAAGAGGCAACCGAAGCGTACGAGGTTTTAAGTGATGATAACAAAAGAAGTCAGTATGACCAATTCGGTCACGCCGCATTTGACCAGACTGCAGGTGGATACGGCGGTGGCGGTGCAGGTTTTGACGGCTTTGATATGGGCGATATTTTTAGCAGTTTTTTTGGCGGTGGATTTGGCGGTCAACGTCAAAATCCAAACGCCCCTCAGCGTGGCAGGGATATTGCGTATAACATAGATTTGACCTTTGAAGAAGCGTGCTTCGGTGCGGAACGTGAAATTACAATCAATCATTTGGAAAAATGTGTGGAATGTAATGGTTCGGGGGCAGCAAAGGGCAGTTCGCCTATAACCTGTCCGACCTGTCACGGCACAGGACAGGTAAAGACAGTACAACGCACTCCCCTTGGCAATTTTCAAAGCGTACGTACTTGTAGCAGTTGTGGCGGTAAGGGTACAATTATAAAAGAACCTTGCAGAACGTGTGGTGGTAAAGGTACTGTCAGAAACGGCAAGAAGATTCGTATTAAAATTCCTGCAGGTATTGACAACGGACAGCGGGTTCCTGTCAGAAATGAGGGCGATGCAGGTGTTAACGGCGGACCTAACGGAGATTTATACCTCAATGTAAGGGTTAAACCCCATAAAATATTCATACGTCAGGGTTATGATGTGTTGTGCGATTATCCCATCTCATTTGTTCAAGCAACTTTAGGTGCAGAGGTTCAGGTTCCTACTATTGATGGAAAAGTTTCTTACACAATACCTGAGGGAACTCAGACAGGAACTGTATTCAGGCTTAAGGGCAAGGGTATTCAAAAGATCAACTCAACTCAGCGCGGTGACCAATATGTAACAATAAAAGTTGAAATTCCAAAAGACTTATCTGAGAGTCAAAAGGATATATTACGTCATTTTGACGAAAAGGTGGATTCGTCTAAATATAAACAACGTAAGTCATTTTTTGAAAAGATGAAAGATATGTTTAAATAACGGATAGGAGCGGCAAAATTTTGTCGCTCCATATCTGCTTATATGAAAGAGGATTATTATGGATTGGATAAAAACAATAATTACAACAACCCGCAAAGGAATAGACAGCGTTAGCGGATGTCTTTTACAGCTTGGAATTAACGGAATAGAAATATGCGATAAAGACGATTTTAAGGAATTTCTTGAAGATAACCACAAGTATTGGGACTATGTTGACGAAGACCTGGAAAAACTTAAAGACGCCGATACTACAATCACTTTCTATCTCACCTGCGGAAGTGATGGCATTGAACTGTTAAATGCTGTACGTTCTTCTATGGTTGCACTTAAGAATTTAGATGCAGACAACGAATATGGCTCCCTTGATATAAAAACTGAAAATGTCAGGGATGAAGATTGGTCGGAAATATGGAAACAATACTTCCACCCGACTCCCATAGGAGAGAAAATTTTAATTTGTCCCGAATGGGAAGCATCAGAGGTGACAACAGACAGAACTGTATTTACTGTCAATCCAGGGATGAGTTTCGGTACAGGCTCTCACCCAAGTACTCGTTTTTGTCTTGAAGAGATAGAGAAGTATGTAAAAGACGGAGACACAATACTTGATTTAGGCTGTGGCTCAGGCATACTTTCGATTACAGGTATATTGCTCGGTGCATCTTCTGCTATTGCTGTTGATATTGACTCAAACGCAACTGACGCGGCACGTTCAAATTTAAAATTGAATAAATTGTCTGATGATATTTACGAAACATATACAGGTGATATTATATCGGACAGACAATTGAGGGATAGCCTTGGAACGCATAATATCGTTCTTGCAAATATCGTAGCTGATGTAATAATCGCAATTGCTCCGTTTATACGCAAGTTTATGAAAGAAAATGCTACATTCATATGCTCAGGCATAATTCTGGAAAGACTTGAGGAAGTTAAGCAGGCACTCGCCGAAAATGGTTTGAATATCATCAACGTAAAACAAGATGATGATTGGGCGGCAATAACTGCTGTTTGAGGTAAAGCATTATGAGAAGATTTTTCACAGAACCTGAAAATATTTCAACTGAACGTGTTAAAATTACAGAAGATGCAGGTCACATAACCAAAGTCCTGAGAATGAATATTGGTGATAAAATATTGATATTTGACGGGACAGGATATGAATACACCGCAGAACTTACCTCTATCGATAAAGATGTATGTGAGGCAAAAATCATATCAAAAACATATTCAGAGCAAGAGCCTAAGGTTAAAGTAGTAATTTATCAGGGCATACCTAAGTCTGATAAAATGGAAGGCATAATTCAAAAGGCTGTTGAGCTTGGTGCCTCTTCCATTGTCCCCGTATCGATGGACAGATGTGTAAGTAAGCTTGATAATCCTAAAAAATCAAGTGAAAAAATTAAACGTTGGAATAAAATAGCTGTTGAGGCAGCAAAGCAATGCGGGCGTGGAATTCTGCCTTCTGTTGAAAATCCCATAAACTTTAAACAGGCTATTGACAGATTAAAACAAACAGAGCTTTCTGTTATGCCTTATGAGGTTTTGGGACACTCGGGTGTATCATCTCTGCGTGGTACTTTATCTTTATCAAATGCAACAGAAATTGGAGTAATTATAGGCCCTGAGGGTGGCTTTTCCGATGCAGAGGCTGAATACGCCAAAGAAAACAGCATAAATATGGTAGGCTTGGGCAAGCGAATACTTCGTACAGAAACAGTAAGTTCTGCTATATTAGCCGCTATTATGTATCAATCAGGTGAAATGTAATTAAAATTAATAAATATAATTTGGAGGAATACAAATGTCGAAAAAGAAGACAAATAAGACAATGAAATCAAACAAGTCAAAGGAAAACGCAGCACGCAAGGAACGCCTTACCAATATGTATATGATACAGTTGTGTTTGGGATTATTGGGTATTTTTATCCTTACTTTGTTTCGCAATCTGTATAAAAACCCCAATACACTTATACATATGCAAACAGTTACTTGGATTATGTTCGGTGTATTCGCAGTTGTTTGCATTGCATTAATTGCTGTAGGTAAATCAAAAAAATGTTCACGCTGTGTAAATTACGGAATACTGTCGGCTGTATGTGCATTCTTTTCTCTGTGGTTGGCACTGTTTAATAAAATTCGTGTCATTCTCGAAAACGTACTCCACAGTATTACGGGAAACGAAGCACTCTCTGTTAACTCGTATTGGAATACAACAATACCGATTATATTAATTATTGCATATTTAATAATTGCATTTATCGTATACGCTGTTAAACTTAACAAAAAGAATTAAATTTCAAATGACGTTGCCCTATAATCTATGGACAACGTCATTTTTATATATTTATTCCGTAACTTCAATCACATATTCTTCCGCTATATTTTCACGGCATATAATTTCAGCAGTAACTTTTGCCTCATTTTTTTCATTTAATGTATACGAAACATTTTCTTCTATAATCTCAGTTCCCTCAGATAGCGAGTTCTTTATCTCTTCTATAAGTTCAGCTCCTCCTCTGTCTTTTGCCTCGTTTGGCGTTAATGTTTTTATCTCTTTTGTTACTTCGTTGTATTCTTTTTTTGTTATAAAAACAGACGGAATAACGTCAATCGGTGTTTTGTATTCGGTAGTATTTTCATTTAATTTATATTCGTTATAAGGAATTTTGCTAAACAAATACAAGGGAAGGTCTTTCCCAAAAACTTTTAAAATATATTTACTTTTCTTGTTCCCTGTATAATTTTCTTCTGTATACGCTAATAGATAACAGCGAGTCAAACTATATCGTGTTTTTGCGTAAACCTCTCCTCTTGCCCTTACATATTCAAAACCTTTAACAGGGCTGTCAACAATTCCGCTGACTAACACATCACCTTTTCTGACTCCTGAGCCTATCTTACATACTGTTTGTCCTTCGCGAACCTCAATTCTTTCTATTTCGCCATCTTTGCTTGCTACCAAGTCGCAGGCAGGAGCGTACTTATCCACGCCCTGTTCCTTTTCTATCCTTTCTACGATTTCAATATAAACTCGTGAGCCATTTGCGTTTATCCCGACCCACGCTAAGTCTGGCAGTTTAATCATAAGTCTGTTGCGTAATATATCAGGCTTAATGTCTGAGGTTTTTGTTCCGAGTGTTAAACCGCATTCCGCTAATGCATTATTAATTGTATCTGTTGCTATTCTGTTGTTTCCATAAATTGTAATTCCCATTATGTGATTTGATGCATACCACAATATTGCAACCAGAATTATAAACCCTGCCATAGCAAATCTTCTTTTTTTATATTTTTGAATAATAAAGGGCAAACCGCTTCTTTTTAATATTTTGATATGGCTTTTTGTTCGTTTGGCAGGAATTCTTATATCAAAAAAAGACTTCACATCAATTTTAAATATAATTCTATTACTGCCATATCGTTTTATATCAAAGATATACATTCCTCTGTGCAGGCAGATATTAATCAAACGTTCAGGGAACGGACCATCTGCGCAAACTGTCAGATATCCGTAAATCCAGCAATATAGTTTGCTTATTTTCATTCATCATCACCATCCTGGTTTTTGGTAAATGATATTTTATCTATATTTCCTGTTATGCACAGCATATCATCGGATATATTGCATAATTCCAATGAATTGCCGCAAATTTTTATACATCTCGGCTTTGCTTTAATTCTGACACAGTTTTCCGTGTACTCTAAAATCCCTTTATAATTTTCTATGATTATCTCATTATTGCCTGTTCCTCTTATCAGGAAGGTATCAAGAATTATATCCTTTGAAACATCTACTGTATCTGCAAGCCGTGCCCTTATTCTGTTTTGCATTGGTTTTGAGTTTTTTTTCATCATATTCTCCATTTCATAACAGATATTATACAATAATTTTTATGCAGTGAATATTCATAAAATGAATAAAGATTAAGATATAGGAATATTTATATACAAGATTTAATAACGGGAGCATATCTATGAACAATAAAAAATCTTATATAGCACCATATTTGATTATAATATGTTTAATATATCTTTCTGCTTTTATGATAATATCGCCTACGCGAAGTATGGAGGCAGCAAACAAATCACTTACTATCTGCGGTAAAATCGTTATACCCTCGCTTTTTCCGTTTATTTTTTGTGCAAATATGTTCATAGCATTGGGTCTTGCCAGGATGCTAAGTAAATATATAAGCAGACTAATGTATCCCATATTCGGTGTATCGGGTGCAGGAGGTTTGGCTCTTATACTTGGAATTGTAAGCGGATATCCCATAGGTGCAGTCTGTGCGGCAACGTTATATAAAACAGGCGAATGTTCAAAAACAGAAGCAGAAAGATTGCTGACATTTTGCAATAATTCAGGTCCAATGTTTATAATAGGTTCAATCGGAGTGGGAATGCTTAAAAATTATAAAATCGGACTTATACTTTACGTAATACATATTATCTCATCACTTATTTGCGGAATACTCTTTAAAAATTACGGCAAGATGAACAATACAAACAAACTACCCATATCACGTGATGAATGTGATATGGGTAATATATCCTATGACATAG
>CACWIG010000040.1 GCA_902760955.1 uncultured Ruminococcus sp.
AACCTTTCTTTTGTGGATTTGTTTTTTCGTCGAAACTATTTTACCACAATTTTTGGTTGTTGTCATTTTTTAATGTAACATATCTATTTTAACACTACAGTTCATAGCAGATACAAAAAAATTACACTTTTGATATTTTTTGATGATATTTTTGACACTCGCAGATATAACCGAAACAAAATTGACAAAATAATCTATTTGTGATATGATGTTACTCATAGCAAGAGAAACGGCGGCGGTTGTTTCCGACACCTACCGAAAGGGGGTGTTAATGTGGAAGAAATAATTTCCTTTACTTTATTAGTAATGATTATTATACTTTACATAAAGAGATGACCGCCACTTCTGCAAAAGTGACGGTCGATTAATTTAATTTGACTATTTTGCGGAAACAACTAAGGTCGTTCCTCTTGCTATATTTATATTATCACATATTGTTCAATGTGTCAAGTTTTGTTTACGACATACTCAAAATATAATTTGACAAGCAGTATAAACAGTGATATAATTAGTCACGTTGGACATAAAACATACTTGTGTTTTTGCACGGGTTTATGTTTGGAATATATTTCAAATAAATCAGAAAGGTATGTGATATAATGGGAGGATTTTTCGGCGTAGTAAGCAAGACAGATGCAGTATCTGATGTTTTTTTTGGAACAGACTATCATTCTCACTTGGGAACAAGTCGAGGAGGAATGGCGGCATATAATAAAGAATTTGGCTTACAGAGGAAAATTCATAAAATAGAGAATTCGCCGTTCAGAACAAAGTTTGAAAACATATTTGAGGAAATGTCAGGCACCTCTGCAATAGGTTGCATAAGTGACTACGACCCACAGCCGTTGCTTATACGTTCAAGGTTGGGTTCCTATGCGATTTGCGTTATCGGCATTATAAATAATGCGGAGGAGCTGATTGACGAGTATCTGACCGATATAGGCGGTCACTTTGATGCAAGAACAGGCGGTAATATTAATTCAACAGAACTCGTGTCGGCATTGCTCAGCCAAAAAGACAACTTTGCAGACGGAATAAAGTTTGTTCAGGATAAGATAGACGGCACAGCCTCTATTTTGATTTTGAAGGACGATGGTGCAATTATTGCGGCACGTGATAAGTACGGCAGATTGCCTATCTTGATTGGTAAAAATGAAAACGGCTATTGTGTATCATTTGAGTCTTTTGCGTGTCAGAAGTTGGGCTATGAATTAGAACACGAGCTTGGACCTGCTGAAATTGTTGAAATTACAGTAGATGGCACTAAGCAACTACAGCCCTGTGGCGAAGAAATGCGTATATGTTCATTTCTTTGGAGTTATTACGGATATCCTACCTCAACCTATGAGGGTGTAACAGTTGAGGCTATGCGTTACAGAAACGGAATGATAATGGCTGAAAACGATAAAAAGGCGGAGAATGTCAAAGACCTGGACTATGTGGGAGGCGTTCCTGACTCAGGTACTCCCCACGCAATAGGATATGCAAATCAATCAGGTGTACCATTTGCAAGACCATTTATAAAGTATACTCCAACCTGGGCGAGAAGTTTTATGCCCACAAAGCAAAAGGAACGTAATCAGATTGCTAAAATGAAGCAGATACCCGTTCACGAGCTTATTAAGGATAAGAACTTGCTCTTTGTTGACGACTCTATCGTAAGAGGAACTCAGCTTAAAGAAACAGTAGAGTTTTTATACGAAAACGGAGCCAAAGCGGTTCATATGCGTTCTGCTTGCCCACCTATTATGTATAGTTGCAAATACTTGAACTTTTCAAGCTCCACAAGTGAAATGGACTTGATTACAAGAAGGGTAATTGTTGACTTAGAGGGCGAAGAGGGGCTTAACCATATTGAAGAATACAGCAAGCCTGATACTGAGAGAGGAAAGGCTTTGAGAAAAGCAATCTGTGAAAGATTTAACTTTGCATCATTGGAATTCCAGACCTTAGATGGAATAATCGAGGCAATAGGTATGGATAAGTGCAAGCTTTGCACATATTGCTGGGACGGCAAAGAATAAGAACAGAATATTAAGACATAAAACAGTATGCGTTTTTGCATACTGTTTTTTGTATGTTTACATACAATTTACATAACTTTGCTTTTGGAATTAACATAATAAATATTATACTGTAAAAAACAAAATATTTATTAAGGAGAGTGATTTTTAATGAAAAAAATCGCAGGAGTTATTTTAACAGTAAGTTTAATTTTGGGTGTGTTGGTTGGTTGCTCCGAGCAACAGAGTACACAAAGCACACAAAGCCCAGGAACCACACCGCAACAAAGCACGGTATCAACTGATGGCTCAACATCAATGGAGAAAGTTATAGGCTATTTAAGCGAAGCCTATATGGAAGAAAAGAAGGACACAAAGGTTACATACAATCCGACAGGTTCAGGTGCAGGAATACAGGCGGTATCAGAGGGAAGATGTGACATTGGTCTGTCCAGCAGAGATTTAAAGGACGAGGAAAAGGCTAATCTGACAGGTACAGTGGTAGCAATTGATGGTATAGCTGTTATAGTGAACAACGAAAACCCAATTGAAAATTTAAGCGTAGAACAGATTGCCAAGATTTACACAGGGGAGATTACTAATTGGAAGGAAGTAGGCGGTGACGACCAGGCAATTGTATTGATAGGCAGAGAGGCTGCATCAGGTACAAGAGATGGTTTTGAGTCTATCACAAAGACAACAGATAAGTGTAAGTATACACAGGAGCTAACCTCAACGGGTGACGTAATTCAGACAGTATCAAGCAATCCGAATGCGATTGGCTATGCTTCATTGGCATCTGTCAAGGACAGCGTTAAGATGATAAAGGTAGATAATGTTTCACCTTCAAAGGAAACAATTCAAAACGGAAGTTACAAAATTCAGAGAAACTTTGTGCTTGTAACAAAAACAGGCAGTGAGCTGAGCAGTGCGGCAAAAGACTTTTTTGAATTTGCCACAAGCAGTGGGGCAGATGAATTAATCGAAAAGGCAGGAGCAATCCCTGTTGTAAGATAAGTTGAGGGAAGTAATATGAGGAAATCAAGGCTGAAAGTAATAGAAAAGCTGATGAATACGTTTTTTGTGGTTTGCGGTATTGCGGCACTTGCTTTTGTCATTATAATCACAGCCTTTTTGCTTGTTTCGGGGATACCTGCCATAAAGGAAATAGGTTTTGTCAAGTTTATCTGCGGCGAGGCATGGAAGCCTACCGCCGCAGAGCCAATGTACGGAATACTGCCCTTTATATCAACGTCGGTTTTCGGAACATTGGGAGCTATAATAATAGGAGTACCGATTGGAGTTCTGTCGGCAATATACATAGCAAAGGCAGCACCGAAAAAATGCGGAACAGCATTGAAATCAGCAGTTGAACTTCTCGCAGGAATACCATCTGTTGTTTATGGGCTTGTGGGAATGATAGTGATTGTGCCCTTTGTCAGAGAGATTTTTAATATTCCTGACGGAGCAAACCTGTTCTCTGCGATAATTGTATTGTCAATTATGATTTTGCCGTCGGTAATAAGCGTGTCTGAAACAGCAATAAAAGCCGTTCCCAAAGAGTATGAGGAAGGCTCGCTTGCACTTGGGGCAACAAAGACGGAAACGACTTTTAAAATAGTTGTTCCTGCCGCCAAAAGCGGAATTATGACATCTGTTGTACTTGGCATAGGCAGAGCAATAGGAGAGGCGATGGCGGTTATGATGGTATCGGGAAACGCATCAAATATGCCCAAACTATTCGGCAGTGTAAGATTTTTGACAACAGCAGTAGCGTCTGAGATGTCGTATTCGTCGGGGCTTCATAGAGATGCACTTTTTTCAATAGCTCTTGTGCTGTTTATCTTTATACTTATTATTAACCTTATACTCAATTTTGGTATAAAAGAAAAAAAGAGGTAGAAATGTGAAAGATAAAGTAAAATGTAAAAGGAAACTCAAGGATTTTATTTTAAAGCTGTGTATGTATTTATCTGCGACAATTATTGTAATTTTCCTTGTAGGTTTGATTGGCTATATATTGTACAGGGGATTAGGCAATATCAGTTTTAAGCTTATCAGCACCAAACCGAGTCTTGTAAGGGAAACAATCGGTATACTTCCCAATATATTAAATACATTATACATAGTTATAATGACGTTGTTGGTTGTTTTGCCAATCGGTGTGGGAGCGGCTGTATACCTGAACGAATATGCGAAAAATAAAAAACTTGTTCGGGCGATAGAGGTGGCAACAGAAACCCTTGCAGGTATACCTTCGATTATTTACGGACTTGTGGGTATGTTGATTTTTGTTCAATTCTTTTCATTGGGAACAAGCCTGGTAGCAGGTGCGTTGACACTTGTGATTATGACACTGCCGACTATCATACGAACCGTTCAGGAGAGTCTTAAGACTGTTCCTGACAGTTACAGAGAAGGCTCTCTTGCCCTCGGAAGCGGAAAATGGAGAATGATAAGAACTGTCGTACTGCCATCTTCAATAGACGGAATTGTCACAGGCTGTATTCTGTCTATCGGCAGAATTGTCGGCGAGAGTGCGGCGTTGTTATTTACCGCAGGTATGGCAAATGAGCTTATAGGAATACTTAATGCACCTATGCCAAATCAGGCGGGTTCTACTCTTACTGTGGCTTTGTATATGTATGCAAAGGAGAGAGGCGAATTTGACATAGCCTTTGCCATTGCGGCAATTCTTTTGATATTGACCTTTGTGATAAATATGGCGGCAAAAATCACCGCGAAATTTTTGAAAAAGGAGGAGCAAAAGTGATGAAGGAAACCATAAAAACAGAGCATTTAGATTTATATTATGACACAAATCACGCACTTAAAGACATTAATATTTCTGTTCACTCAAATAAAATTACTGCTCTTATAGGTCCGTCAGGATGCGGAAAGTCTACATTTTTAAAGACTTTAAATCGTATGAATGACTTGGTTGAGGGTTGCAGAGTTACAGGCAAAATTACATTAGACGGCACAGATATATACAAAGATATAGACGTAACAGACTTGAGAAAGCGTGTGGGAATGGTGTTTCAAAAGCCAAATCCATTCCCTATGAGCATTTACGACAACATTGCATATGGTCCGAGAATACACGGAATAAAGTCAAAAGTCAAACTCGATGAGATTGTGGAAAAGTCACTTAAACAGGCGGCAATCTGGGATGAGTGCAAGGACAGACTGAAAAAGAGTGCGTTATCTATGAGCGGCGGTCAACAACAAAGACTTTGTATTGCACGTGCTCTTGCGGTTGAGCCTGAGATATTGTTGATGGATGAACCTACATCTGCACTTGACCCTATTTCCACTTCAAAAATCGAGGACTTGGCGGTAGAACTGAGAGAGAAGTATACCATAATTATGGTAACACACAATATGCAGCAGGCTGTCCGTGTCGCAGATATGACGGCATTCTTCTTGTTGGGGGAAATTGTGGAATATGATAATACTGAGAAAATGTTTTCTAACCCCGTTGATAAACGCACAGAGGATTATATAACAGGGAGGTTTGGATAATGAGAAACCGTTTTGACAGACAGCTAAATGATTTGAATAATGAACTGATAATTATGGGTTCGTTGTGTGAAGAGGTTATATCCAAGGCAGCCAAATATCTGATTGATGGCGATGTAAATTTAAAAGAGGATGTTATTCAAGCGGACAGAGAGATTGACCAAAAGGAAAGAGATATTGAAAATATTTGTATGAAGCTACTGCTTCAGCAACAACCCGTAGCACACGATTTGAGGACGATTTCGTCGGCACTTAAAATGATTTCGGATATGGAGAGAATAGGTGATCAGGCGGCGGATATTTCTGAAATCGCTTGCTTTGTTAATAATTTAGACCTTAGCAAAAATATTCATATTGAGGATATGGCAAGAGCCACAATTAAGATGGTTACCGACAGCGTAGACTCATTTGTGAAAAAAGACTTGGAGCTTGCACGTTCGGTTATACAATATGACAATATTGTTGATGACCTTTTTAAAAAGGTTAAAAATGAATTGATTTCAGGTGTGAGAAACAGCTCTGATGCGCCTGAAGCATTAATTGATTTGCTGATGATTGCAAAATACTTTGAGAGAATAGGCGACCACGCAGAAAATATTGCCGAATGGGTAATATATTCCATAACAGGTTCTCATAAATCATTATAATTTGCTATTGAAGAAATTTGATTTAGTGATATAATTATTATAAGATAGGAATATGAGAGGTGAGTTGCGGTGATTTATCTTGTTGAAGATGATGACAATATAAGAAAGCTGGTTAGCTACGCTCTCTGCAAAGAGGGATATGCAGTTAAAGATTTTGCGGCACCTTTTGAATTCTGGCAAGAAATAGAGAAGGAAGAGCCGTTACTTATTATGCTTGATATAATGTTACCGCAAGAGGATGGTTTGTCTATTCTAAAGAGGATAAGGGAAAGTAAGAGGACAGAGAATATACCTGTTATTATGCTTACTGCTAAGGATAGTGAGTTTGACAAGGTTACAGGTCTTGATATGGGTGCGGATGACTATATATCAAAGCCTTTCGGAATGACAGAGCTAATCTCACGTGTAAAAGCTGTGCTGAGACGGGCAGGCAGAAAAGATGACAAGGAAGAGATATATATTATAGACTCTCTTTATGTCAATCCTAAAAAACATATAATCAAGGTTGGCGGAGAGGAAATAAATCTCTCGTACAAAGAATATATGCTGCTTAATGTTTTGTTGGAGGCTGACGGAGATGTCGTGAGCCGTGATGCCTTGCTCGGCAAGGTGTGGGGCGAATACTATGAGGAGTCAAGGACCTTAGATGTGCATATCAGAAAACTGCGTGTTAAGCTTAAGAGTGCAGGCAACCTGATTAAAACTGTAAAAAACGTGGGATATAAAATTGGAGGAAGCGAGTATGACGAGTAAGATATTTCGCTCGGTTTTTTATACTTCGATAGTTGTTCTGCTTTTAAGTATGATTTTGATTATGGGAATGCTGTACAGCTTTTTTGAACAACAGCTTGAGGCAGAACTTAAAAGCGAGGCTGATTATATTCAGTATGCCATAGAGAATAACAGAGATGGTTTTTTCGCTGATTTTAAGCAGAATAACAAAAGGGTTACTCTGATAGACAAGGACGGAACAGTTCTTGCAGATACAGAGGCAGATGCTGCTGTAATGGACAATCATTCGGGCAGAGAGGAATTTATAGCCGCATTGGAAAACGGAGCAGGCACAAGTACGAGATATTCCAAAACACTTACGGAAAAAACTGTATATTATGCACGCAGATTGACAGACGGAACAGTTTTGCGAATTTCTACAACTCAATATTCGCTGCTTACTATTATGCTTGGCTTGGTTCAGCCAATGCTTGTGATATTTATTATAATCTTTATACTGTCGTTGGTTTTATCGTCTAAGGTATCTAAAAGTATTATAAAGCCTATAAACTCAATTGATTTGGATAATGTAGGCGAGGCTGAAACATACGAGGAGTTATCTCCGTTATTGCTTAAAATTCTGCATCAGAAAAAGATGATTGACAAACAAGTCAGCGAGGCAAGGCATAATCAAGAGGAGTTTAGATTAATAACCGAGAATATGAGTGAGGGCTTTATCGTTATTGACGAGGAGGAGAAAATATTATCATATAATTCTGCGGTGTTAAAACTGTTAAATTCTCAGATTACGGATAACAATGTTTTGTCCTTGAACAGAACACGTAAATTCAGAGATACAGTTACTTCTGCACTAAATGGCAAAAAGCATATGGGAACTTTTGAATGTAATGATAAAATATGCAATTTGATTGCCAATCCCGTGAAAGAAAATAATAAAACTGTCGGAGCGGTTATGGTGATTATAGATGTTACGGAAACCGCAAAGGCAGAGTCAATAAGACGTGAATTTACCGCAAATGTTTCCCACGAGCTTAAAACACCCCTTACGTCCATATCGGGCTTTGCTGAATTGTTGAAAGAGGGGAATGTTCCCAATGATACTGTCGTTGATTTTTCAAATACAATTTACTCGGAGGCACAACGGCTGATTTCTCTTGTGAACGATATTATCAAAATATCTGCACTTGATGAAAAGAGCGATTATTTTGTGCTTGAGAGTATAGAGTTGGACGGATTAACACGTGAAATTGTTGATGAGTTAAAGCCTGCGGCGGACAGGAAAAATATAAAATTCATCATTGACGGAGAAAACGCAGTAATAGACGGAGCAAGACAAATTATATATGAGATGGTATATAATTTATGCGACAATGCGATAAAATACAACAAGGACAACGGCAGAGTTAATATACATATAGAAAATCTTAAAGATTGTGTGACTTTTGAAATAAACGATACGGGAATAGGTATACCCGAAGACTCTGTAAACAGAGTGTTTGAAAGATTTTATCGTGTTGACAAAAGCAGGTCAAAGGCGGAAGGCGGAACAGGTCTTGGCTTGTCCATTGTAAAGCACGGGGCAATCTATCACGATGCAGAGAT
>CACWIG010000041.1 GCA_902760955.1 uncultured Ruminococcus sp.
TTGACAAATCGCAGTCGAGCATTTATGAGCTTTTCGGCGAAAATCGAAGATATTTTTTGAAATTGTTATGCCATTCTTTCATTTTAACTTTACACAACCGTTAAATATTGTAGAGCTTTGTAAAACACGAAAACAACGTAAAATTAAGATAAATTATTTTTTATTACTCCGAAATAATTTTATTTAATAATGCCCTTCGCCCAAACATTTGCCAAGCCCAAATGCGACGAGAAAATTATTTCGGATTATGTGTAGTGTTTTCTGCGTTTTACAATCATCTGATTAAATATTGGTTTTAAGTAACTTGCCGTATAGATTAAAAGCTAATCTTTTCACCATTGTTGACACGTTCGATAATTGAGTCAATCTCTTTATCGCTCATATCCTTTGGGTTTTTCTTTACAACAGCAGGGCTGTTCTTTCCTGCACCATTTTCAGTAATTCGGTTCTGTCTTGCAGAAAAACGGCTGAATGCATTTTTAACTGCGGTTTCAATGATTTCGTCGCGATGGGCAAGGAAGTATGCATCCTCTACGGATAAGCCGTTCTTCATCAGATATTTAGCGAAGTCAGGATTTTGTAATTCTGCCTGCATATCAAAGTCGGGTTTCTTTGCCATAAACTCACGGCGTTGTGCTTCGATTTCGGCAACCCTGTTATTGACGTAATCCTCCTGAGTCGCAGCCACACCACTTTCGGATGCAGGCATTGCGGTTGGATTATTGCCGCCTTGAACCTGTGCGTTCATATTCGGTGCGGTCTGTTTCTTTTGCGTGTTAAAGTTGAACATTATTTTAACCATTCCTTTCGTAAGAGGTTATACCTCTTGTTATTTTGCGGTGTCCCGGGATTTATCTCACCGCACGATTAGATAATATATTATTTAAAGGTGTCATATAATGCCACCATAAAAAAACTGCTCCACAACTCAATAAGAGCTGTGGAGCAGTTGGTATATTATGTGTTTATTATCAACCGTCTTTTAATTCTTTTACGGTTTTAACTTCCTTAACGGGAGCAGTTATATGATTAAAAATTTCATCTACGTTTTCTGTCATTAAATAAAGGTCAAGACACCTTTCTTTAATAAAATATTTTTTGATTGCACTTCGGATAGCACCGTCCATTTCGTCATAGAACCCATCAATATTATAGACGGCAATAGGCTTGTTGTGTTGGCAAAGCTGTTTGGAGGTCAGTATTTCAAAAAATTCCTCATATGTTCCAATACCGCCGGGAACCATAATAAATGCATCTGCATTTTCCTCCATAATCTGCTTGCGTTCACGCATAGTATCAGGCTCTATAAGTTCATCACAGATGTCAGAAATTTCTTCAACTGCATCTCTTCTGAAGAATTTTGGTATTACGCCGAGAATATAACCATTTTCCTCTTTAACACCTCTTGCGACCGCACCCATAAGGCCGTTTCCGCCGCCGCCAAACACCAAAGAATGACCGCGTCTTGCCATTTCTCTGCCTAATTCTTCAACCTTTAATATATATTTTTTGTCAATTGCGGGAGAAGCCGCACCATATACACATATTCTCATAATTCCACCTCTATTTAAGATTAGATTTTCGGGCATACTTATCACATAAATCGTTTATCTGATCTGTGAATTTTGCCAATTCCTTGTTAGTCAGCCCTCTGCTGAGTTCGATTACGGTTTTTAATCTTTGACAAGCTGACATAAGTCTGTCAAAGGCGAGATTTGCCCTTTTTCGTCCTTCGGATATCTTTGTAAGTTTAACAATTTTTCCTCTTTCTATACATTCTCCGTGTGCCAGGTCATATACATCACCGCTGTAAGGAGCAGTGGCATCAAACTTGAGTTTGTTGTAAATTGTCTGTGCAAAGTTGTCGCACACTATGTCATCACCGTGGTTTACAAAAATCTTAACAGGCGGTTTCTCAAGACTTCCTAACCAATCAAGAAGCATATCCCTGTCTGCGTGACCGCTGATGCCGACAATGGATTCAATTTTGGCTTTTACTTGAACTTCCTCGCCAAAGAGATTTACGCTTTTTGCACCATTGACAATCTTTCTGCCAAGTGTACCCTCTGCCTGATAGCCTACAAAGAGGATAGTGTTGTTTTCTTTCCATAAATTGTGCTTTAAGTGATGCCGTATTCGACCTGCCTCGCACATACCCGATGCAGAAATAATGACCTTTGGTATGGTATCAAAATTTATTGCACGTGATTCCTCAGTGGTAACACTGAGCCGTAATCCTTGAAAGGATATTGGATTAATACCTTTTTCGAGTAAGTCTAAAGTTTCTTTATCGTAATAATCAAACAGATTATCCTGATATATCTTTGTTGCCTCCACCGCAAGGGGAGAGTCCACATATACCAAAAAGTTTTCGTAAGCCTTAATGAGCCTTTGCTCTTTTATGATACGGAACAAATATAATAATTCCTGTGTTCTGCCTATTGCAAAGGAGGGTATAATCAGATTTCCGCCTCTTGAAAAGGTATCTGTAAGTATATTTGTAAGCTGGGCAATATAGTCGGGACGTTCGCCGTGTATTCTGTCGCCGTATGTGGATTCAATAACCACATAATCTGCATAGGGCGGTTTTTGCGGGTCTCTTATCAATGGCCTGTTTACATTGCCTAAATCACCTGAAAATAAAAGAGTTTTTGTTTCTCCGTTCTCTGTTATTGTAAAGTGAATGCTGGAAGAACCCAGCAGATGCCCTGCGTCAGAAAAGTTTATTGTTACACCTTCAAATATCTCAGTTGGGCTGTTATACGTAAAGGTTTTGAATAGCTTAAGGGACTCTACTGCATCTGCCAGAGTATAGACGGGGGTGTATAGGTCAAAGCCTGCACGCTCTGCTTTTCTGTTCTGCCATTCCGCCTCCTGTTCCTGAATGTGAGCGGAGTCTTGAAGCATTATGTTGCATAGTCTGTATGTTGCCTCTGTACAGAATACAGGACCCGTATATCCTTTTACAAACATTGCGGGAATCATACCCGAATGGTCAATGTGTGCGTGGGTTAAGCATATTGCATCAATATCAGAGGGTGAAACAGGAATTTCACAATTTTGATAGGTGTCGCCGCCTTGTTCCATACCGCAATCTATCAGAATACGTTTGCCGTTTGCCTCAAGCAAGGTGCAAGAGCCTGTAACCTCGTGAGCCGCACCGATGAATGTTATTTTCACTTTAAGACCTCCAATCTGATATGATATATTATATAATATTAAATACGTTAATCAACATTACCCAAGCCAATCCATAGTATGTTACAACAGCAACAAGGTCATTTACGGTTGAAATCAACGGACCTGATGCAACGGCAGGGTCAATTTTGATTTTGTGGAAGAAAAGAGGAACAGCGGTTCCTACAAAACCTGATATAAGCATAGCAACCATAAGTGCAGTTCCCACACAACCCGAAACTGCAAAGGCATATAAAAATTCCTTGCCTTTAAAGAAGTGTAAATATAGTGCCACAATTAAAAATGACATTATTCCAAGCAACAAGCCGTTGCATAACGCAACACGGATTTCTTTTAATACAAGAGTGAATTTTTGCTTGCTTTCAAGCTGTTCGTCCATCAAAACACGGATTGTAACACCCAGGGATTGAGTTCCCACATTACCTGCCATACCGAGAATGAGTGATTGAAAGCATACAATAATCGCAACTTGAGATACAACGCCCTCAAAAAGTCCTACAACAGACGAAACGCCAAGACCTAAGAAAAACAGAATAATAAGCCACGGCAATCTCTTGCGGATACTTTTGCTTAAAGGCTCGTTCAAGTCCTCCTCAGATGCAAGACCTGCCAGCTTTGCATAGTCGTCACCCATCTCGTCGTCTACAACCTCCACAATGTTTTGAGAGGTGATAACGCCCAGAATATGATTTTCGTCATCTAAGACAGGCATAGAGTCCTCGGCATAGTCTTTAATTTTCTCCAGACATTCGCTGATTAATTCGTGGTCGCGGACATATGGATAGGAGGTTATAACAAGTGATTCAAGTTCTGTAAACTCTCTTGCGATAATCAAGTCGGTAAGCTCAATTGCACCAAAGTATTTTCCGTCTTCATCACATACGTAAATCGTGGATATGTTATCGTTTTGTGCTGCTTGAGAAACAAGTTCTCTCATAGCTTGCTTTATCGAAGCTGTCCTGCATATTTCGATAAAGTTCGTAGTCATTATACTGCCTATTTCGTCATCATCATAGGAGCGGATAAGAGCAATGTCAGAGCCTGCCTCTTCGTCCATAAGACTTACAATATTTTCGGAGATGGTTTCATCAACTTCTTCAAGTACGTCAACAGCGTCGTCTGAGTCCATATTCTCAATGATGTCAGCCGCAAACTCAGGGTCTGTTTCCTCAATGTAGGTGGCAGGGTCCTCGACATATGCAAATATATCCGACATACGTTCGGGGCCAACCAAGGAATAGAAATTTTTTCTATCCTCGGGTGACAACTGTTCAAAGGCTTCGGCTATATCGTTGTCGTGGTAGTTTTCAATTATATCATCTATTGTTTTTTGCGAAAAATCTTCCCGAAGGGTAAGGATTATTTCTTCTACATAGTTTGGCTCAAAAATCTTGTTTTCTTCCATAGCTTTTCCCTCTCAATCGTAGAAATGTTATTCATAGTGTCTGTAAAAGGGCATAAAAAAACCGATATTACTTATATACAGACAATTATACTGTAAAAATTAAGTAAATAACGGTGAAATATAATCACGCAAATTAAAGAGATATGGCGGTGTGACACAAATCTCTTACAATATGGTTATACTTCACGAAATTACATAATCGCCATCGACCGTCACATCCGTCCATTCTCTTCACCTCCGTGTTATTGGTTATATAAATATAGAGCCGTTTGCAAAATGTAAAATTTAACGTAAAAGCGAAATAATTTTTTCATCGCGGTTGGGCCACACAACCGTATGGGTTTTGGGCAAATTATTCAACAAAATTATTTCGGTTTTACAATTTTTTCGCCAACGCATAAGTTATTACAAATTAATTTAGCGTTTTCGCATTTTACAATCGTCTGATATAAATATAATATAGCACAACAAAATAATTTGTGCAAGAGTTTAGCAAATAAAAATTGTTACTTTTGTTTTTTTACAATGGTATATTCATCACCGCACCGATAGTATGGGCAGCCTTGATAAGAACCGCTGATAAATTTTCGCATTTCGTCCTCGTCAAGCTCCATATCACAGGTGTAGCACTCGTATTCCTCGTCATAGTAATAGTTCATACAATCTTCGCAGTTTGTCATTTTGTCACCTTTTTTTCGTGTGCTCTTTTTGCGGCAGTCAAAGTGTTCTTCATAAGCATAGAAATTGTCATAGGACCAACACCGCCCGGAACGGGTGTGATAGCACCTGCAATCGGTTCAACCTCATCAAAGTTGACATCGCCGCACAGTTTGCCGTTTTCATCTCTGTCCATACCGACATCAATTACAACAGCACCTGTCTTTACCATATCTGCCGTTACGAATTTAGGAATACCAACTGCGGCAATTAATATATCAGCACGCTTTGTATGTTCCTTTAAGTCCTTTGTTCTTGAATGGCAAATGTTTACTGTGCCGTTTTCGTGTAAGAGGAGCATAGCCATAGGCTTACCTACAATATTACTTCTGCCGATTACAACACATTCCTTGCCTTCCACTTCAACACCGCTTTCGTGTATCAGTTCCATAATTCCCGCAGGAGTACAGGGAACAAAGTCAAAGTCGCCAATCATAATTCGGCCGACATTTGTCGGGTGAAAAGCGTCAACATCTTTTTCGGGAAGAATGTTGTTAATTATTGTTTTGTCGTCTAAGTGCTTGGGCAGAGGAAGCTGAACCAAAATACCGTGAATATTGTCATCAGCATTAAGTCTGTGTATCAGTTCCAAAAGCTCTGCTTCGGTTGTGTCCTCGGGCAGAGCATACTTTTCCGAATACATATTAAGCTCCTCGCAAGCTTTTTCCTTGTTTCTTACATATACTTGAGATGCGGAGTCATTTCCGACGATTACCACTGCCAGACCTGGTTTTGTTCCTGCCTCGGTCAGTGCCTGAACCTCTTTTTTCAGATTTTCTCTTACTCTTGCCGAAACTTCCTTTCCGCTCAATATCTTTGCCATATTTATTATCTCCTCTCTTGTTATCTTTTATAAGGCATTTTGGTGAATTTCCAACTAAATCAAGTCTGCCTGCCTTTTTAAGAGCAGTATAGACAAGTGTGTGGTTTTCAGGTCGCTTAAATTGCAACAATGCACGTTGCATTTGTTTTTCTTCATATGTTTTTGGAATATATACACTCTCCATTGTTCGGGGGTCATAGCCTGTATAATACATACAGGTGGAGATACTGCCCGGGGTTGGATAAAAGTCCTGCACTTGTTCGGGGTTTATTTTGTTGTCACGCAAATATTCCGCCAAGCATATGGCATCTGACAGACGGCTCCCGGGGTGGGAGGACATCAGATATGGTACAACGTATTGCTTTTTGCCAAGCTCTGCATTAACCTTTTTGTATTTTTGGATAAAGCTGTTGTATACATTCATTGATGGCTTGCCCATATATTTTAAAACATTGTCAGAGATATGCTCAGGTGCAACCTTTAATTGACCGCTTATGTGATGCTTGCATAACTCTTTGAAAAAGGTGTCGTCCTTGTCATATAACAGATAGTCATATCTTATGCCAGAACGGATAAAGACTTTTTTTATTCCGTCTATCTTTCTGATTTTACGTAAAAGCTCTAAATAATCACGGTGGGATATATCCAGATTTTCGCAAGGCTTTGGAAATAAGCATTGCTTGTCCCTGCAGGTGCCGAGCTTTAACTGCTTTTTGCAGGACGGAGCACGGAAGTTTGCAGTCGGACCTCCCACATCGTGAATGTATCCCTTAAAGTCAGGCATAGAGGCTATAAGTTTAGCCTCACGCAGAATGGAGTTGTGGCTTCTTGCGGATATAGTTCTGCCCTGATGAAAGGTCAATGCACAAAAACTGCAGGCACCAAAACAGCCTCTTGATGATGTAATAGAAAATTTAACCTCTTCAAGAGCAGGTATACCGCCGTCCTTGTTGTATATAGGGTGCCAATTCCGCGTAAACGGCAATTCGTAAATCTTATCAAGTTCGTCTGTCGTCAACGGGTATGCAGGCGGATTTTGAACAATATACTTATCTCTGTCAAGCTGTATAACTGCCTTTCCGCGAAAGGCATCTTGCTCTCCGTATTGCTCTGCAGTGGCTTTTGCATATGCGTGCTTGTCGCTTGAAACCTCGTCATAGCTTGCCGTGATAACTGCATTATCAGGAAAGTATGCGGTATCAGACTCCTTGTAAACAGTTCCCCTGATTGATTTGATTTCGGAGATGGGAACCCCTGACGCCAAAAGATTTGCTATCTCAGAAGTCTGATGCTCGCCCATTCCGTAAATAAGAAGGTCTGCACCGCTGTCTATAAGTATGCTCCTGCGAACCTTGTCGGACCAATAATCATAGTGAGCAAAGCGACGCAGACTTGCCTCTATACCGCCTATTATAATAGGAACTTTATTGCCAAAGGCCTCTCTTAAGCGATTGCAGTAAACGATTACCGCCCTGTCAGGACGATATCCCGCCTTGCCGCCTGGTGAATACAGGTCGGTGTTTCGTCTTTTCTTTGCGGCGGTGTAGTGATTTACCATAGAGTCAATATTACCCGAACCCACAAAAAAACCATATTTCGGTTTGCCAAGACGTTTAAAGTCGTCACATCCGTGCCAATCAGGCTGTGCAATAATTCCGACAGTATGGCCTAAACTTTCAAGCAAACGGCATATTAATGCATTAGCAAAGCTGGGGTGGTCCACATATGCGTCACCCGATACATAAATAAAGTCAAGACAATCAATGCCCCTGTTTTCCATATCCTTTTTGCTTATGATTATATAATTATTATCCATAATATATATGATAACTTATTTTTCGATAAAATGCAAGGGCAATCGTAAATATTTATATGTTTGCGGTACCATATTCGAAATAAAAATTAAAATATTTTTTGCAAAATCCTTGACAAATACTATAATATGTGTTATTATAGTAAGGCTTTAGTGAAATGCAATGTGCATTTTTGCCGGAGTGGCGGAACTGGCAGACGCCCAGGACTTAAAATCCTGTGGGAATTTATCCCGTACCGGTTCGACCCCGGTCTCCGGCACCAATTTAATATCGCAGGGTAGAGCAGTTTGGTAGCTCGTCGGGCTCATAACCCGGAGGTCGGGGGTTCAAATCCCTCCCCTGCACCCAGAAATGATAAAGCAGTCGTCGTAAGACGGCTGTTTTATCATTTCTCGATATGTAGATAGATTTTATTCCCCTATCTTTAGGTTATGAGACCGACGAGCGTTGCTCGTTGGGTTAGCGAAACAAAAACAATCCTGTGAATTGTTTTT
>CACWIG010000042.1 GCA_902760955.1 uncultured Ruminococcus sp.
CGGAGACAAACACCGCTGATTGGCGTTTATATCCGACTTGTACGTTGTATGGGGTACAGGATCAGAATTTATACCCAAGATTCAGAGAGAAGACTTGCGCATGACTTACAGGTGTTACGGTGCCTTCCGCGGCATTGTTGAACTGGAACAGATAATCGACCGAAATGCGGTAATGGTCTTTTATCTCAACGCCTATCGAAGCATCGGCACCGACTTCGAATCTCCGCATCGAATACGGGCTGTCGCCATACATATTAAGGGATTCTGTTTCTTTAACGCCGCTGTCCGTCATTATTGAGGTGACTTTCCCCTTGCCGAACAGTCCTGTTCCTATATATGGGCCGAGTGATACAAACATCTTTGCTGAAGGGGCGAGATCGAATCTGATACCCGCATGCACCGGCAGCTCAAGAGCAAAAGGATTGCCTGTGGCCTTGACTGGCTTCGGGACGCCATTCCACATATTGTCCGAATCGTATGAATGTTTGACACACCATGGCTTGTAATTGAATCGCAGGCCTGCGTCAAGATACCAGATGCGGTTCAGATTGAGTTGTCCGAACACACCGGCATTGAATCCGTATGATGCGCGCGTGGCATCTACAGGATATGAAATGTGTACTCCTGTACTTATTTTACTCAGTAACCTAGGAGCTGCTACTACTCTAGGAGATAGTAAATATCCTCTGAACTATAAAAGCTGTTACGTAGCGATGAAGTTTCCGAATAGTATGACTCCTGGTCAGCCTCTTATAGCTTCTGGTACTGAAGCACCTATTATTGTTCAGGGTACTGCACTCAGTAATATTCGACTAGAACTAGTAGACTTTAATTTTCATCCGGTAGAATTACTTTTGCCTTTATACGCTACTATTTCAGTACAGCCCTTACCTTATGATGAAGCTACTGAACAGGCTTTAGCTCCTCAGCCGCAGAACAGAGAATTCATCAGTAAAGTAAATGCTTATGTAACACAGACTAGACAGGAACTAGTACAGAAGACAGTAATGACAGAAGAAGAAATAAACAGACCGCTTGTGGGAATTGTAAGCTCATATAACGAGATTGTTCCTGGGCATATGAATATCGACAAAATAGTTGACGCTGTTAAAATGGGCATTGCTATGGCAGGCGGAACACCTATTGTCTT
Organism: uncultured Ruminococcus sp.; assembly: GCA_902760955.1. Classification (GTDB taxonomy): domain Bacteria; phylum Bacillota; class Clostridia; order Monoglobales; family Monoglobaceae; genus UMGS1820. The sequence goes on from CACWIG010000042.1 coordinate 1,151, forward strand.
TCCCGCAATTGCTGTCTGTGACGGAATTGCTATGGGACATACAGGTATGAAGTATTCTCTTGTCACACGTGACCTGATTGCCGACTCTACCGAGGCAATGGCTATGGCTCACGGCTTTGATGCACTTGTTATGGTTCCCAATTGCGACAAGAACGTACCCGGGCTTTTGATGGCGGCAGCAAGACTTAATATTCCTACTGTATTTGTCAGCGGCGGACCTATGCTTGCAGGCAGAGTTGACGGCAAAAAGACAAGTTTTTCGTCTATTTCAGAGGCTGTTGGCGAATTTAACGCAGGCAAGATAACTGAGGACAAGCTCCGCGAATACGAGTGCAAAACCTGTCCTACCTGTGGTTCTTGTTCGGGAATGTATACTGCCAACTCAATGAACTGTTTGACAGAGGCTCTCGGTATGGGACTTAAGGGCAACGGAACTATTCCTGCCGTATATTCTGCACGTATCGAGCTTGCAAAGCACGCAGGAATGAAGGTTATGGAGCTTTTGGAAAAGAATATCCGTCCTCGCGATATTATGACAGAGGAGGCATTGATGAATGCTTTGACAGTTGATATGGCACTTGGTTGCTCAACCAACAGTATGCTTCACCTCCCTGCAATCGCTCACGAATGCGGTGTTGAGATAAACCTTGATATCGCAAATAAGATTAGCGAAAAGACACCTAACCTTTGTCACCTGGCACCTGCAGGTAGAACATATATCGAAGAACTTGACGAGGCAGGCGGTGTTTACGCTGTTATGAACGAGCTTAATAAAAAAGGCTTGTTGAATACAGATTGCATAACCGTAACAGGTAAAACTGTGGGCGAAAATATTAAGAATTGCATTAACCTCAATCACGAGGTAATCAGACCTATCGAAAATCCGTACAGCGAAACAGGCGGTATCGCTGTATTGAGAGGTAACCTTGCTCCTGAGGGCAGTGTGGTTAAGCGTTCGGCAGTGGTGCCTGAGATGCTTGTTCACGAAGGCCCTGCAAGAGTTTTCGAGTGCGAAGAAGATGCTCAGGCCGCAATAAATGCAGGCAAGATAAACCCTGGTGATGTAGTTGTTATCAGATACGAAGGCCCTAAGGGCGGACCGGGTATGCGTGAAATGCTCAATCCTACATCTGCCATAATGGGTATGGGTCTGGGCAACAGCGTTGCACTTATTACTGACGGACGTTTCAGCGGTGCAACAAGAGGTGCTTGCGTAGGACATATTACACCTGAGGCGGCAAGCGGAGGCTTAATCGGCGTTGTAAACGAAGGCGATATTATAAGCATAAACATCCCTGAAAACAAGATTGAGCTTAAAGTTCCGCAAGATGAGCTTGATGAGCGTATGAAGAACTTTACACCTAAGAAGAAGGAGCTGACAGGTTATCTTAAGCGTTATGCTGAGATGGTGTCAGGCGGTGCTTCGGGGGCGATTTTAAACTAAAATGCTGTACTCGAATTTAGATAAACTAAAATTGCAGTTGGACTCTCTTGCGGTGTTCAGAGGATTGTTGTCAGATGATGTGGTTGCATCTCTTTATAACTATCTTGACAATCCCACTGTGAGAGGATATTCAGACTTTGTTGCAAAGCTTTACAGAGCAAATATGGGAAACCTGAGCAAGCACATAAATTCAATCTGCGAAAATGATGAAAACGTGTATGTAAAGGCAATAGGCAACGGCGATAGCGTGCCTGAATATTTAAGCCAATGTGTAAAGAATGAATTGCAGATACTTCAAAGTGTTGCAGAGCTTTCGGCGGAGGAATTATGTCAGCCTCTTGAATGGAGTGAGGCTTTGCCGAAGTTCTGTTCGGATAGTATCAGCCTATTTGATAACTATACTCACAGAACAAAAAATATCGGCAAATACGGCTATGGTGCATATGCCAAACATTCAATGTTCTATGTTGATGATATAGGCAGTATTGTGCCTGTCAATAATCCCGACCCTACACGTCTTAGTGACTTGTTGGATTACAAGCGTGAACAGCAGATAATTATTGACAATACAAAGGCTCTGCTTGAGGGCAAGCCTGCTGCAAACATTCTGCTGACAGGTGATGCAGGAACAGGCAAATCGTCTACCATAAAAGCTGTAACAAATGAGCTGTTTTCTGAGGGCTTGCGTATAATCGAAATGAGTAAGGATAAGCTAAGTGTTATCCCTAAAATTTTGAACGAGCTTGCGGATAACCCGTTAAAGTTTATAATATTTATCGACGACCTTTCATTTTTGAAGGACGACGATAACTTTAACGCATTAAAGGCGGTGCTGGAAGGCTCTGTTTCAGCAAAGTCGAAAAATGTTGTAATATATGCAACAAGCAACCGTCGTCACATTATCAGGGAAACCTTTGGAGAGCGTGGCGATGACGATGTTCACCGTAACGAAACTATGCAGGAAATAATCTCCTTGTCAGAGCGTTTTGGAATACATATAACCTTCCAAAAGCCGAATAAGGATACATTCTTGCGTATTGTGTACGGGCTTGCAGAGGCAAAGGGTATTGATATGCCTAAGGAAGAGTTAGCCGCACAGGCTGAAAGAATGGCATTGGAACGCGGCGGACGTTCCGCAAGACTTGCTAAGCAGTATATAGATTATTTATTGTCTGCAAAATAATATGTTGTAATTTAAAAGGCAGAAACGATTTTAATTTCGTTTCTGCCTTTTTGTGTGCTTAATAATATTAGTCGAATAAAGGACCGTAAGCTTCGCAAGCTCTGTAATCTGTTGCAATATCGTCATCGCCCTTACCAAAGCCAACCCAGGACTGCGGTCTGTAAATCTTATCATAATCAACATTGTGAATAGATACAGGAATTCTGAGCATTGAAGCAAGAGTGATTACATCAGCGCCGATATGTCCGTGAACAGTAACACCGTGGTTTGCACCCCAATTAGCCATTACGGAGTATACGTCCTTGAATGCACCCTTGTCTGTGAGATTAGGAACAAACCAAGTGGTAGGCCAAGTTGGGTCTGTACGTTTGTCGAGAGCATTATGAACATCATCAGGGAGAGTAACAGTGTAACCCTCTGCAATCTGAATTGTAGGACCTACTCCGTCAATGATGTTTGTTCTAATCATAGTAACAGGTATTTCTGCAAGTGTTTTAAAGTGACTTGAGAAACCGCCGCCACGGAAATATTCATAGTTGGCTCTGCACCAATCGGTTGCCTCGATACAAGCGTGAATGTCCTCGTCTGTCATATTCCACCATTCTTTAATTGTGCCGTTTCCATTTTCGTCTTTAGATGCGGCAGTACAGTCAAGAGCGGTAGCACCTGAGTTAATAAGGTGAATGATGCCGTCCTTTGCTTTTCCTGTGAGTTCCTTGCCTGTAACACGCTTAACAGCGTCAGGTGACCAATAGGTACGAACGTCGTGGAAACAAGGAGCCTTTCCGGTGAGAAGTGTAGCAAACAGCATAGAAATGCCGTTCAAGGTATCATTTTCTGTTGCAAACGGGAATGGAGCCTTCTTGCCGTTCCAATCAAATGATGAAGCCATAATAGCCTCTGTGAAGTCGCCGTTTGGTAACCAATCTGTCCACATTCTCTGACCTTGGAAGCCGCCTACAATTGCGTTTCTTCCAAGTGCTTCCTCGTGCCAACCCAGCTTGTCAAGTTTAGGATTGCCGAATAGTATATCTTTTACTATAATGGTGAATTTAGCGATAAATTCCCAATCCTTGTCGGCGTCAATAAACTTAGATTTTTTAATAATTTCAGGCAGGTTCTTTCCTGCGTTTACGTCAAAGCCTTCTTTGCAGTTTGCTTTAATCCAGGTATATGCCTTCTGATATTCGTCCTTATCATAAATTTCAAGATTAATTCTTCTGAGAATTTCAGTAAGGTCAACCCACTCAGCACGAAGACCGAGATATTTCTGCATAAAGTTAGCGTCACAGTATGAGCCTGCAATACCCATTGATACTCCGCCAAGATTTACATATGCCTTGTTTTTCATCTGACCGATAGCAATGGCACAACGAGCAAATCTTAAAATCTTTTCTGCAACGTCAGCAGGAATTGATTTGTCATCCATATCCTGAACCTCGTGTCCGTAGATTGAGAATGCAGGAAGCCCTCTTTGTGCGTGTGCAGCCATAGCGGCAGCTAAGTATACAGCACCGGGTCTTTCTGTTCCGTTAAATCCCCAAACAGCTTTTATTGTTTTAGGGTCAAGGTCCATTGTTTCGGAACCATAGCACCAACAAGGTGTGACAGAAAGTGTGGCAACTACGTTTTCGGTTGCAAACTGCTGTGCAACCTTTGCCGCTTCTGCACCTCCGCCAATTGTTGTGCAACCGATAACGCACTCAACAGGTGTGCCGTCCTGATAATGAAGTGTTGAAGAAATTAATTCAGCAGCAGCATTTGCCATATTCATTGTCTGGGCTTCAAGGCTTTCTCGTACACCGCCCCAACGACCGTCAATGACAGGTCTGATACCAATTTTTGGTTTTGACATTTTTTTGTCCTCCTATTTTCATAAATTTCAGCCGTTTCGACTTTTAAAATTATATACTTTACTAATTGTGATTATATCATTGATTTTATTATAATACTTGTGGTATAATGCAATAAAGTATAATTATTCTATTATTTTGTGGAATGGAGATTTTTATGGAGACAATATTATATCACGAAAATATGCAAAGAGGAAGCAGAGAATTTCCTGTTTCATATTATTATGTTGACAGTAAGCATCCCAAATATCAAATGATTGCCCATTGGCATAATGATTACGAGATAATCAGAGTGTTAAGAGGCAGGCTTGAACTTAAATTAAACGGTAAAATTTTTGTCTTAAAAGAGGATGACAGCATCTTTATTCCAGGGAATATAATGCACAGTGCAGAGCCAAATGAATGTGTTTATGAGTGTATTGTGTTCTCAAAATCAATATTCGGTGCATCTGCAAAGTGTAAGCATACGGCAAAGGGGTTTGACATTGCAATGTTTAACGGCAATGATGATATAAATAAACTGTTTAATGTTTTTGAGCATTTGTGTGACGGAGATGAATTTATGGCAATAAGTTTGATATACAAGCTGTCATATGAGGTCTTAAAACAAAATGGTGTTGATACAATAGTGGACAATAAGTCAATGTATAAAATCAAGCCTGCAATTTCAATAATAGAAGAGGAATACGGAACGAAGATTACACTTGAAGAAATGGCTGAGGCCTGCGGAATGAGTCCAAACTACTTCAGCAGAAGATTTAAGGAGATAACAGGTCAGACACCTTTTGAGTATCTGCTTGCGTACAGAGTAGAGGTTGCTTGTGAAATGCTGCTTGAAGGGTCTGAAAACGTGACAGAGATTTGCTATAAATGCGGTTTTAATGACCTCAGCTATTTTATC
>CACWIG010000043.1 GCA_902760955.1 uncultured Ruminococcus sp.
CATATAATGGTTGGACACCGAGAAACTATGATTACAGCTATCGCGGAAGTGTTGATGTCAGAACCGCATTGCGTAAATCTTTAAATACAACACCTGTTGAAATCATAAATGATATGGGACCTCAGGTCAGCTATGACTTTTTGACACAGAAGTTAGGAGTCAGTACCCTTGTTCAAAGCAGAAATATAGATGGCAACGTATACACGGATATAGGCCTGTCACAGTTGGCATTAGGAGGTCTTACAGATGGTATGACAACGCTGGAGATGGCGGCGGCTTACTGCCCGTTTGCCAATGGTGGTGTGTATAATAAGCCATATACTTATATTAATGTAACTGATAAAAACGGAAATGTTATAATAGAGTCTGAAAAGAAAAGTACAACTGCTATGAATAAATCAACGGCATATATTATGACTCAGATGTTAAAGGACGTTGTTTCAAGCGGAACAGGTGTAGGAGCGGCTATACCGAATGCAAATTATACAGCAGGTAAGACGGGTACAACTTCAGAAAATAATGACAGATGGTTTGTTGGATATACACCGTATTATGCGGCTGCAATCTGGTACGGATATGACATACCAAAGCAAATTACAGCATCATCAAATCCGTGTGTTCCTGTGTTTAGAAGTATTATGACAAGTGTTCACAATACATTAAGCGACAGAAGCAGAACCGATAAAAAGCCTGATGATGTTATAACGGTGAGCTATTGTATGTATACAGGCCTCAGAGCCACATCAAGCTGTCCGTCTACATCATATTATTGCGGAACAGAAAAAATGCCTGCATATTGCAATGGTAGTCATAAGGGAAAAAGTATTCCTAATAGCTATGAATCAGAAGATGATGACGAGGAAGATGATGAGGAGGAAAAGCCATCAAGCAGTACATCAAACAGTACATCAAACAACACATCAAACAGCACGTCCAACAGCACATCAAACAACACGTCAAATACAACGGGTTCTTCGTCAACCGATACGACGGGCAATACGGCGAGTTCTTCGTCGAACGGTGCATCGAGCAGTTCAACATCAGGCGGTGTATCATCAGGTACGACATCCAATTCGGGTGCACCTGCTAAATCAGAGTAGAATATTTAATAAATGGACAATTATAATCAACGCATAGGGACATACCTATGTGTTGATTTGCAGAATGGATAAAATGATTTATATGGAGGTAAGCTGTGAAGAAATATGATAATTCAAGTATTTCTGCATTGAAAGGTGCAGACAGGGTAAGAAAACGCCCTGCTGTTATATTCGGTTCAGACGGCGTTGAGGGCTGTGAACATTCAATGTTTGAAATCCTTTCAAACTCAATTGACGAGGCAAGAGAGGGATATGGAAATATTATTAAAATTACCAGGTTTGCCGATAATTCCATTGAGGTTGAGGATTTTGGACGCGGTATCCCCGTAGAATATAACGAGAGAGAAAAGAGATATAATTGGGAGCTTGTCTTTTGCGAGTTATATGCAGGGGGTAAGTATAAAAACAATTCGGGCGGTAACTATGAATATTCATTGGGCCTGAACGGATTGGGCGCCTGTGCAACACAGTACAGTTCTGAATATATGGACGTTGAGGTGTTGCGTGACGGCTATAAATTCAATCTCCATTTTGAAAGAGGAAAGAATATCGGCGGACTTGAAAAAACTGAGTTCAGACACAGACACACAGGTACCAAAATCCGTTGGAAGCCTGATTTAAAGGTGTTTACCGATATAAATATCCCTGTGGAGAATTATAAGAATACCCTTAAACGTCAGGCAGTTGTAAATTCGGGAATAAAATTTATTTTCAGAAACGAAACAGAGCCTGGACAGTTTGAGGAGGCTGAGTACTTCTATGAAAACGGAATTGTAGATTATGTCAAGGAACTGTCAGACGGCAAGGAGCTAACTAAGGTTCACTATATAGAGGCGGAACGCAAAGGGCGCGACCGTGCCGATTTAGACGAATACAAAGTAAAAATGAGCTTTGCGTTTTGTGCCAACAACGAAACGCACCTTACGGAATATTATCACAATTCAAGTTTTTTGGAGCACGGCGGTTCACCTGACAAAGCGGTTCAGAATGCCTTTGTATATGCCATTGACCAATATTTAAAGCAAAACAACAAATATACAAAGACAGAAAGCAAGATTAAATATGTTGACGTTGCGGACAGCTTGTTGCTTGTGGGAAATTCACTTTCCACAATGACAAGCTACGAAAATCAGACGAAGAAAGCAATAACCAACAAGTTTATACAAGATGCTATGACTGAGTTCCTGCGCGAACAGCTTAACATCTACTTTATCGAAAATAAGATGGATGCCGAAAAGCTGTGCGGACAGGTTCTTGTGAATAAGCGCAGCAGAGAGTCCGCCGAAAAGACGAGAATTAATGTCAAGAAAAAGCTTGGCGGAAGTTTGGATATTACAAACAGAGTTAAAAAGTTTGTGGATTGCAGAAGTAAGGATACAGATAGGCGAGAGGTATATATAGTAGAGGGTGACTCGGCGTTGGGTGCTTGTAAACTTGGACGTGACGGAGAGTTTCAGGCTATTATGCCCATACGCGGCAAAATATTGAACTGCCTCAAGGCAGAGTATGACAAAATATTTAAAAGTGATGTTATAGTTGATTTGATGAAGGTTTTGGGTTGCGGTGTTGAGATTTCATCAAAACATAACAAGGACTTAAATTCCTTTGATATAAATAACCTTCGTTGGAATAAAATCATCATATGTACTGATGCTGATGTTGACGGCTTTCAGATAAGAACGCTGGTTCTTACAATGATATACAGATTGACACCGAGCTTGATTAATGAGGGATATGTATATATTGCAGAGTCACCATTATACGAAATAACCTACAAGGATAAGAGCTATTTCGCTTTTGACGAAACGGAAAAGGCGGAGATACTTAATAAACTTGAAGGCAAAAAGTATACAATTCAACGCAGTAAGGGTTTGGGTGAAAATCAGCCTGATATGATGTGGGAAACAACTATGAACCCCGAAACAAGAAGATTGATTAAGGTTATGCCTGATGATGTAGTTAAAACCCAGGAGATGTTCGATTTACTTTTGGGTGACAATCTTGCAGGCAGAAAAGAATATATCGCTAACGAGGGATATAACTTTATAGATATGACAGATGTGTCATAGAAAATGAGGTAGCTAAATGGCAAAGAAACCAATAATTGAAGAACAGATAATAACAGAAACTCTTGAAAAAAACTATATGCCCTATGCAATGAGCGTAATAATCTCACGTGCTATTCCTGAAATTGACGGGTTTAAGCCGTCTCACAGAAAGCTTTTGTATACTATGTATAAGATGGGCTTGCTGAACGGAAACAGAACCAAGTCCGCCAATGTTGTAGGACAGACAATGAAGTTAAACCCACACGGCGACCAGGCAATATACGAAACTATGGTCAGACTCACCGAGGGAAACGGCTCTCTGCTTGTTCCTTTGGTGGACTCAAAAGGTAACTTCGGACGGCAGTATTCAAGGGATATGGCATATGCTGCATCAAGATATACCGAGGTCAGATTGGCGAAGGTCTGCTCTGAAATCTTCAAGGATATGGACAAGAACACCATAGACTTTGTTGATAATTATGACGGAACTTTAAAAGAACCTACCTTGTTGCCTACCACATTTCCGAATATTTTGGCAAACCCAAATCAGGGCATTGCTGTAGGTATGGCATCTAACATATGCAGTTTTAACTTGAGTGAGTTGTGTAATGCGACCATTGCGGTAATGAAGGATCCCGAATGTGATTTGCTTGACATTATGCCTGCACCTGACTTCCCGGGGGGTGGTGAACTCCTTTACAACAGGGAGGAAATGAGCGAGATATACAAGACGGGCAGAGGCAGTTTTAAGGTACGTGCAAAATATATTTACGATAAAAAGAATAATTGTATCGAGATTAACGAGATACCGTATACTGCCTCAGTTGAGGCCATAATAGAAAAGGTAGTCGAGTTGGTTAAGACAGGTAAAATACGTGAGATTTCGGATATAAGAGATGAGACCGACCTGAGCGGTCTTAAAGTCACCATTGATTTAAAGAGAGGCACAAACCCCGAAAAGTTAATGGCGAAGTTGTTTAAGACAACTCAGTTAGAGGATAGCTTTGGCTGTAACTTTAATGTTTTGGTTGAGGGCTCGCCTCTTGTTTTGGGCGTAAATGATATATTATGCGAATGGCTGAGATTCAGACATAGCTGTGTCAAGAGGGGAATTATATACGATATTGATAAGAAAAGTGACAAACTTCACTTGTTGGAAGGCCTTGAAAAAATCTTGCTTGATATCGATAAGGCAATCAAAATCGTGCGAGAGACAGAAGAGGACTCACAGGTTGTACCAAACCTTATGTCAGGCTTTGATATCACTGAGGTTCAGGCTGAGTTCGTGGCAGAAATCAAGCTCAGAAACTTAAACAAGGAATATATTTTAAAGCGGACAGCCGAGATTGAAAGTTTAAAGGCTGAAATCGAGGATTTAACCAAGACTGTAAACAGCAAGTCAGGAATAAACAAGATTATCGAAAAGCAACTGAAAGACGTAATAAAGAAGTTTGGCGTTGACAGAAAAACCATTCTTATATCAGCCGACGAGGTTGATGCAAGTATGAATGAAGATTTGGAAGATGATACACCTGATTTTGCTGTCAAACTTTTCAGAACCCGTGACGGATATATTAAAAAGATTTCACTTGCGGCACTCAGAACAAGCGGAGAACAAAGAATGAAAGACGACGACGTAATGGTTGAAGAGGTTGAAACAACCAATCGTGCAGAGGTTATATTCTTTACAGGCGGCGATGCCTATAAAATGAAGGTCAAAGATATTCCCGACAGCAAGGCCAGCCAGTTAGGTGAATTTATACCAAACCTTATCGGCTCTGACAGCAAGGACAAAGTTCGCGGTATGGTATTGCCTGGAGATTACAGCGGCAACATAGTATTCTGTTTTGAAAACGGTAAGTGTGCCAAGGTTCCTGTAAAAGCATATGAAACTAAATCAAACCGCAGAAGATTGACAGGCGGATATTCAGACAAGTCCGAATTGGTAGCTATGTTCCATATAAAAGAGGATTGTGAACTGCTGTTGTTCAGTACCGCAGATAAGGTTCTTTGCGTCAATACCGAGAAGATATCACTTAAAACCACAAGGTCAACACAAGGTGTAGCTGTTATGACTTTGCGCAGAGGTGCAACCATAAAGCAAGTGGTATTGGCTGATGACAGCAATTTTGCGGATGTGAAAAAATACAGACCGAGAAATATTCCTGCGGCAGGTGTCACAATTCAGAATGAGGACACGGGAATTGAGCAAATCTCTTTTGTGTAGCTTTTGATTATGTCAATTTGCATAAGAAATATTAATAAAATTTATATAAAAAATTAACAAAATGTTCTTGTTTTATTGTGAATTATGTTATATAATATAGGCGTAAGGTATTAAAGTACTTTATAATAACATATACACAAATGAGGAGGCAAGGATATGACGTACAAAATTTTATGTAAACAGGTGGAGTTGGCAGAAACAAGCAAGCAGAAGATTATTGACAAGATTAAAAGACTCAATAAGTTCTTTGACTCAGACGAGGAATGCAAGATTTGTGTAACAGAACAAAGAGAACAAATGGTGGTTGAAATCACATTTGTATATAAAGGATATTTAATTCGCTCCGATGCACGAAACAGAGATCTTTTAACTGCTGTTGATATGTGCTTGGCTAACATTGACAGACAAATCAGAAAGAATAAAACTAAGCTGGCAAGACGTTTGCGTGATGATGATTTGCAGAATTACGATATAAATATCGGTGATGCTGTTGATGAGGAAGTACAGGAATTTAAAATAGTTAAGAAAAAGAGATTGGAAACAAAGCCGATGATGACCGAGGAGGCTATTCTGCAAATGAATATGTTAGGTCACGACTTCTTTATATATACCAATCCCGACACCAACGGCGTCGAGATAGTGTATAAGAGAAAAGACGGCAATTATGCAGTAATTGAAACTAAATAGAATTTGTCGTGTGATAAGGTGTTCGGTTTATCCGAACACCTTTTACTATTTAAAAAAATATGTAAAAATATCTGCGGATTATGTAGGTTTACAATAGATGTGTTACATTCCGGCATATTTTATTACGAGTAAACTCATAACAAAATATGTCGGCAAAAAAAGAATAGCAAGTGAAACTCT
>CACWIG010000044.1:0-10188 GCA_902760955.1 uncultured Ruminococcus sp.
TTTTTTTATTTTATGAATTTTTATTTTACGAACCATAAAAGCAGGAGTGGGATTGTCAACACCAAAGGGTTGAAGGTTATTTATATCCCTGACTGTTTCAATGGTGATAAACGGTGCCTTAATAGCGGCGTCTATCATAATCGTGGGAGTAAGCATAGTCTCGCTTATGTAGTTTTTAGCATACTCGTTAATTCTCTTGCGAAAAGCCTCAATATTAGAAGCCTTTATTGTAAGACCTGCGGCAAGCTCGTGACCGCCGAATTTTTCCAATAAGTCTGTGCAGTTTTCAAGTGTGTCAAAAAGGTTAAAGCCTGATACACTTCTGCCTGAGCCTTTGGCTTCATCTCCGTCTATTGCAAAAAGTATAGATGGTTTATAGAATTTTTCTGTTATTTTAGAAGAAACTATACCGACAATGCCGTGATGCCAATTTTCGTGAGGAATGACTATTATATCGTCCTCTTTAACTTCAGGGTGGCTCTCGAGATAGTCAAGAGCCTCCTTAAACATTTTCTGCTCTGTCTGTTGACGGAGAGAATTTTCTTCACACAGATAGCTTGCAAGCTCGTTTGCTCTGTTCTTGTCGTCGGTAAGGAAAAGCTCAACGCTGTTTGAGGCACAACCCAGACGGCCGCTGGCATTTATTCTCGGGGCAATTATATATCCGATAGTAGATGTAGTAATTGCTTTGCCGTTGGTTGAAACATCAATAAGAGCCTTAAGACCAACATTTTTAGTGTTTTTAAAACGCTTCAGACCTTCGGTAACTATAACACGATTTTCGTCAACCAATGGTGATATGTCTGCAACTGTTCCGAGGCACATAAGGTCGGAATACTTTTCCATCAATGTATCAATTGTATCATTTTCAGCCAATGCCTGAATAAGCTTGAATACAACTCCTACACCTGCCAGACTTTTGAAGGGATAACTGCAATCCTTTCTCTTGGGGTCAATTGCGGCATATGCATCAGGTATAACCTCTTTACATTCGTGATGGTCGGTTACAATTACATCAAGACCGATTTGACGGGCATATTCACATTCTTCAACGGCGGTAATACCTGTATCAACAGTAATTATAAGGGAACTGCCGCTTAACTTGATTTTGTCAAGTGCATCACGATTGACGCCGTAGCCCTCTTGCATTCTGTCGGGAACATAATAATCAACGGATATACCAAGCTCCTTTAAATGCTTATACAAAATTGCAATGGCGGTGATACCGTCAACGTCATAGTCACCGTATATTGTAATTTTCTCACCTGAGTTTTTTGCAGCGTATATACGTTCAACTGCTTTGTCCATATCGCGCATAAGGAACGGGTCGTACATAACGCCCAAATCTTTTGAAAGGAACTTCTTAATTGCCTCATCTTCTCTTATGCCACGGTTGTAAAGAATAATTGATGTAAGCGGAGATATTTGGAAATTTTTTGAGATTTCCAAAACACGAGCTTTATCAAATTCCCTAAGCAGCCACTTTTTCTTTAACATAATAATCTCCATTCCGCCGCCTTGCGCCGACATAAATAGTGATTAAATTAATCTCCTATCCGCAAGGCAATGGAATGATAAGAGATTATTTCGCACATCGCCGATTCGGCGGTGCAATTTAATCCGCCGGAGGCTAACGTGAAAGGAACTTTCACGTTAATTTCTCCTGATTATTAATAACATATAGATTTGTACTCAATACAAGTACACAAAACACCATATTAGGTATTTTATCATTTTTTTTGTAAAATTACAATACTTTTTTTCAATTTATGTTAATAATTTGCGTTGATTTATAATCTAAAAATAATAAATATATAATTTTAGCGAAAATATTATTTCAGTTCTGCAATGGTGACACCGTTTTCGCCCTCGCCGTATCTGCCGAGTCTGAAGGACTTTACGTGGGGGTGCTTACGCAACATTGTCTGAATACCCTGCCTTAAAATGCCTGTTCCCTTTCCGTGAATTATGCTGACAGTGTTTAATCCTGCCATAGAACATTCATCAAGGAATTTATCAACAGCAACCTCAGCCTCCTCAAGCACCATACCACGCAAATCTATCTCTGATTTTACGCTGTCACGTCTGAGGACACTTGATGCTGATTTCTGTGTTGACATATAGCCTTCAGGACGCTTGCCAGCCTCGTCGGACAGCAAGGTCATATTTTCGGCTTTGGCTGTTATCTTCATAATGCCAACCTGAACAACTGCACAGCCGTCCTTTTTGTTTATTGACAGAACACTTCCCTTATCGCCTATATCGTTGAGCATTACGGTGGCACCCAATTTAAGAGTGTTAAGATTAACATTGCCCTTTGGTTTGTTTTCGGATTTTTGAGGACGTGATTTGTTCTTTTTAAGTTTAAGTCCCAGGTCGCGTTTTAGCTCCTGCATCTGTCTGAGTGCCTCTTTTTCGTCACGTTCCTTTTGTGCTGTCTGAATGTCCTCTATCTTTTTGTCAATGTCCGCCTGAGCGCGTAGGATAATCTTTTCAGCCTTTTCGCGTGCTTTGTCGTATATTTTATCTTTTTGACGTTCTATCTTATCTCTTTCGGCGGCAAGCTCTGCTTTTAAGCGTTCTGTTTCCTTGCGGAGACGTTCTGCCTCTGCAAAGTTTTTCTCTGCCGACAATCTGTTATCTTCAATCTTTGACAATACATCTTCAAACTTTATATTCTCTTGGGAGAGCATATCCTTTGCTCTGTCAATAATTCTGTCGGAAAGCCCCAGCTTTTCGGAAATTGCAAAGGCGTTGCTTTTGCCTGGAACACCGATTAACAGTCGGTATGTGGGACTCAATGTGGTAACATCAAACTCGCAGGAGGCGTTTTCTACACGTTCGGTTGACAGTGCGTACAATTTAAGCTCGCTGTAATGGGTGGTGGCGGCTATTTTGGCACCTGCAAGACGGAAGTTTTCGATAATTGCGGTGGCAAGTGCCGCACCCTCGGTGGGGTCGGTGCCTGCACCCAACTCGTCAAAAAGCACAAGACAGCCTTCGCTTATCTTGTCGGAAATTGCCACAATTTTTTTCATATGAGATGAAAATGTGGACAGACTTTGCTCAATACTCTGTTCGTCGCCGATGTCCGCAAAAATATCGGGGCATACAGATACTTCCGTCGTATCACCTGCAGGCAGATGCAAGCCTGCCTGAGCCATCATACAAAACAGTCCCAATGTTTTCAGTACAACTGTTTTACCGCCTGTGTTGGGACCTGTCACGATAAGTGTGTCAAAATCTTTGCCTAACTCTATGTCCACAGGGACAACCTTTTGTCTGTCAATCAACGGATGTCTTCCCTTGTGAATATGGATATATCCGTCTTTGTTTAAGATAGGCCTTACTGCCTTCATATCAAGTGCAAGTTTTGCCTTTGCAAAAACAAAATCAAGGTGTGTAAGTATGTCAAAGTCAAGAGCTAAATCCTCGGTAACAGAGGCGGCAAGTGCCGAAAGCTCAAGCAAAATTCTTTCGATTTCCGCTCTCTCCTTGATTTCAAGCTCGTGCAGGTCATTGTTTGCATTTACTACAGCTTCAGGTTCAATAAAAACTGTTGAGCCTGATGATGACATATCGTGGACAATACCTTTAATGTCGGTTCTGTGCTCAGATTTGACGGGAACAACATATCTGTTGTTCCTTACTGTTATAATGGGGTCTTGCAAAAACTTTCTGTAATGCTGAGAGTGAATCATATTGTCCAGGGTATCACGAACCTTAGCCGAGGAGTTCTTGATTTTTCTGCGGATATTTGCAAGCTCTGTACTTGCTGTGTCCGACATTTCGTCCTCTGAGATTATAGAGTTAAAAATCCTGTCCTCTAACGGTTTTGCACTTACCAACTCAGATATATAACCGCTGAGTGTGCCTGTCTGCTCCTCGGTGTATTGCTTCATAATGCGTGCACCCTTTAAAATGCGTGCAATGTTTAAAAGCTCGCTCATAGAAAGTCCGCCGTCTGCTGACAGACGCTTTATGGACTCTGTTATATCGTTGATATAAACCATATCGGGCGAACCGTATTTTATCATTAATTGTACGGCAGAGTCGGTTTCTTCAATGGTTTGCTCTACAACCCGAAAATCAGAGGAGGGAGTTAAGGTTAATGCCTTCTCCTTAGCGGAGTCGTTTCTTGCAAACTCAGCAAGCCTTTCTGCTATTTTGTCAAATTCAAGAGTTTTAAGTGATTTGTTATCCATATTATGCAAATACCCTTTCAACTAATTATTAATGCAAAATTGTGAAAAGTCCGAAATAATTTTTTCATTACAGTTGGGCTTGGCAACTGTATGGGCGAAGGGCAACTATTATATAAAATTATTTCGGATTTGTAATATTTTGCATTTCTGCATTTTACAATCATATATAATATTATACACAAATAAAATGAATTTTTCAACACTTATCGTAAAATAGGGTGATGGACAAATTTTTTAAGTCTGCATATGATGATAGAGGGATATTTTATTTAAAAATGTCTGTCAAACAGTTGAAAAAGAATAAATGTTATGATAAAATAAAAAATTAGTTGATAATTTAAAAGGATTGATGATGTATGGAAATATACCTTGACAACAGTTCGACAACCAAACCATATCAAGCTGTATGCGATAAGGTTGCCGATGTGATGATAAACAATTACGGAAACCCGTCGTCCCTTCACCGTCTTGGGATTTCCGCAGAAAAGGAAATTAAGATTGCAAGAGAAAGTTTGGCAGATGCGTTGGGAGTACGTCCCGATGAGATATACTTCACCTCAGGCGGAACGGAGGGCGACAATATTGCAATCAAAGGAGTATGCTATGCCGCACGCGGTAAGCACGTGCTGACAACACCGATTGAGCATCCTGCTGTTCTTAACACCCTTGCCGCACTTGAAGAAGACGGCTATATTGTAGAGGAAATACCCATCGACAATAACGGCGTTGTTATTCTGTCGGAATTTGAAAAAATGCTCTCTGCCGATACAGTGCTTGTAACCTCTATGCTTGTCAACAATGAGATAGGCTCTGTTCAGCCAATCGGGCAGATGTCAAAGATAATTAAGAAAAAATGTCCTAATTGTTATTTGCACGTTGATGCTGTTCAGGGCTTTTGCAAGGTTCAATGTACTCAACGTAAGCTTGGTGCGGATATGATAACAATAAGCGGGCATAAAATTCACGGACCTAAAGGAGTGGGTGCTCTCTATATCAAAAAGGGTACAAGGCTTGCCCCGATAATCTTTGGTGGCGGTCAGCAGAACGGAATACGGCCCGGAACCGAGAATGTTCCTGGCATTGCAGGTCTTGGGGTTGCGGTAAAGGAATGTAATTCCAAAATGGCTGAAAATGTACCTGTTATTGCGGAATTGAAAAAAAGACTTAAAGACGGCTTGGTGAATAATATTGATAATATTCGTATCAACACCCCTGAAAATTCCGCACCGCATATACTGAATGTGTCCTTTGTGGGTGTGCGGTCAGAGGTGGTACTCCATTCTCTTGAAAAAGAAGGAATATTTGTTTCAAGCGGTTCGGCGTGCTCAAGCCACAAATCAGAGCCGAGTTATGTTTTGACATCAATTGGTCTTGATAGACGTGAAATTGACGGAAGTATCCGTTTCAGCTTATCGGAATTTACAACAGCAGAGGAAATTGACAAAACAATATCCGTGCTCTCAAAACTTATACCAAGACTCAGAAAATTAAATATGAAATAAACAAAGGGCGGACAGATTCGTCCGCCCGATAAATAAGGAGAAAACAAATGAACGCAGATATAATTTTATTAAAATACGGTGAAATATCATTAAAAGGCTTAAACCGCCCTGTCTTTGAAAAGAAGCTTATGAGTAACATCAACAGAGCACTTGCTCCTTTGGGAAAGTTCTCGGTAAAGAGGTCGCAGTCCACCGTCTATGTGGAGCCATTGAGTGATGATATTGATATGGAGGAAACTGTCGAGAGATTATCCAAGGTATTCGGCATAGTTAATATCTGCCCTGCGGTAAAGTGCGAAAAGACAATGGAGGCAATAGAAAAGACAACAGTTGCGGCACTAAATCAAATGGACTTAGAGGGCAAGACTTTTAAGGTTGAGGCAAAGCGTGAGGACAAGCAGTTCCCTATGAATTCACCGCAGATATGTCAGCATATGGGCGGAGTTATATTAAAGAATACAAACGGACTTACTGGTGATGTTCACAATCCTGACAGTACTGCAGGCAAGGCAACATTGTTATTGAGCGGAGGCATAGACAGCCCTGTTGCAGGCTGGATGATTTCAAAGAGGGGTGCCGCATTGGAAGCGGTACACTTCCACAGTCATCCGTATACATCAGACAGGGCAAAGGAAAAGGTTATCGACCTTGCAAAAATAATTTCGGAATATACAGGCGAGATAAAACTCCATATTGTGCCCTTTACGGATATTCAGCTTGATATTATAGATAAATGCCCCAAGGAGTATCTGACAATAATTATGCGAAGACTTATGATGCAGATAGCTGAGAGAATATCCATAGAAAGCGGTTCTCAGGCACTTATTACGGGCGAGAGTATCGGTCAGGTGGCAAGTCAGACTATGGAGAGCCTTGCGGTTACCGATAATGCTGTAAATATTCCTGTTTTTCGCCCTTGTATAGGAATGGATAAAGAAGAAATCGTTACGATTTCCAAGAAGATTGACACTTACGAAACATCAATATTGCCATATGAGGATTGCTGCACAATATTCGTGCCTAAGCATCCTAAGACAAAGCCTTCAATCCCGGAAATCGTTGAGGCGGAACAGCTTTTGACTGACCCTGAGGGTATGATGAATAAAGCAATAGAGGAACGTGAAATCTTAATTATTAAGTAATATTTTATTAAAGTTAACATTAAAAGTAAATTGTAACATAAAATCTGAAATAGTTTTAATGAATAATTGCCCAAAGTCCATATGTAGGGGACGGCGTCCCCGACGTCCCGTAAAGTTTACTGCATTGAAAAAATTATTTTGGATTTTTGCAAACAGATATAACATATCATAAGAAAAGAGCAGACTAAAATGAAGATAAGCGATATTATAAATGCCGATGTTGCAAAGAGAGTTGTGGATTGCCTGCTAAGCAAGGGACTTACAATAACCTTTGCCGAAAGCTGTACAGGCGGACTTGTTTCCAAAAAGATAACAGATGTATCGGGTGCGTCAGGGTGCTTTGAGTGCGGTTTTGTCACATACTCAAATGAGAAAAAGCAACAGTTGCTTAATGTGTCGGCAGACACTCTTTTGAAATACGGAGCGGTTTCGCATCAGACGGCGTATGAGATGTGTGTCGGTGCCAGGAAGGCGGCAAATGCAGATGTTGCTGTCAGTATAACGGGTATAGCAGGTCCCGACGGCGGTACGGATGAAAAGCCTGTGGGGTTGGTATATGTCGGTGTTGCCTGCGATAATATTTGTGCGATATGCAGATTAAACTTAAGTGGTGACAGAGAATTCGTCAGGGAGCAAACGGCTGTTTGTGCATTAGATTTGGCATACAAGGCAATAAACAATGAACTTAAAACACAAAAGGAAAAATCGTATATGATTGATATGGTATATGAGTAAAATTGTTAATAAAATTTGCTTGACACACAAGATGTGCTAAATTATAATAAGTATAAACATAATTATATGTGATTTGAAAAAATCGAAAGGAAAGATACATATGAATGAAGAAAAGAAAAAGGCACTTGAAAGCGTCTTTGGACAGATAGAAAAGCAATATGGAAAAGGTTCTGTTATGCGTCTTGGCGAAAAAACCGATATCGAGATTGATGCCGTTCCCACAGGCTCATTGGCTCTTGATATTGCCCTGGGAATAGGCGGTGTTCCGAGAGGCAGAATAATCGAGATATACGGACCTGAGTCGTCAGGTAAAACAACAGTTGCTCTGCATATAGTGGCTGAGGTTCAGAAGTTGGGCGGTGAGGCGGCATTTATTGATGCTGAGCACGCTCTTGACCCCATATATGCAAAAAATTTGGGTGTAGATATTGACGACCTTATCGTATCTCAGCCTGACACAGGTGAGCAGGCGTTGGAGATTACCGAACAGCTTGTAAGAAGCGGTGCAATTGACGTTGTAGTTGTTGACTCTGTTGCGGCACTTGTTCCTAAACAAGAGATAGAAGGTCTTATGGGTGACTCTCACGTGGGCTTGCAGGCAAGACTTATGTCACAGGCGTTGCGTAAACTTGCAAGCGTTGTCAATCGTTCAAATACAATCGCCATATTTATCAATCAGTTGCGTGAAAAGGTTGGCGTAATGTTTGGCAACCCCGAAACAACACCTGGTGGCCGTGCACTTAAGTTCTACTCATCAGTAAGACTTGATGTCCGCCGTTCAGAAACCATAAAGACAGAAGATGGTATAACGGGTAACAGAACAAAGGTAAAGGTTGTTAAGAACAAGGTTGCTCCTCCGTTTAAAGATGCTGAATTTGACATCATATACGGCAAGGGAATTTCCAAATCAGGAAATATCGTTGACTTAGGTGTTGAATATGACATAGTAGAAAAGAGCGGTTCTTGGTTCTCTTATGACGGAACTCGTCTTGGACAGGGCAGAGAGAGCGTTAAAAAGGTGTTGGAGGACAATCCTGAACTCAGCAACGAAATCGAAGCTAAAATCCGTGAGGCTGCTGAATTGCCGTCAATGCCAACAGGGGAAGAAGTTGATGCAACTCCGTTGATGCCTGTGGCTAAGCCGCCTAAAAAGAAATAGAAGAAGTAATGGACAATTATGAAAAAGCAAAGCGAATTGCCGCAGGTTACATCGGGGCAAGAATGTATACCTGTCACGAGATTGAGGACAGGCTTATACACAAGGGAATAGATAAGGAAACGGCGGAAAATGTCGTTTCTGCTTTTGCTGAAAACGGAATTTTAGACGACAGAGAATATGCGAGAATGTATGTGTCCGATGCAATCCGACTTGGGTGCAAGGGAATGTACCGAATTAAAAAGGAGCTTTACCAAAAGGGTATTGCAAGCAGTATAGTGGACTCTGTTTGTGCCGAAAATGATGACGATACATATTCTTCCTTGAAAGAGTATGTGGAGAGCCGAAATCTGTGTGATGGTATCACCACTCGCAAGGAACTTGAAAAGCTTAAAGCAAGGCTTGCGCGCAGAGGATATTCTTTGTCGGAAATAAACAGGTGTATTTCAGAATTTGATATACACTTTGAAAGTGAATATTAAATCGTCAAATTCGAAATAATTTTTATCTATGCAGTTGGGCTTGGCAACTGTATGGGCGTAGGGCAATTATTCATTAAAATTATTTCGAATTTGGGAATATTAAGTGCAAAATAATATTAATGAGAATGGAAGATATAAATTGTTGAAAAAAATTTCACTGACATCTTTGGGATGTTCCAAAAATCTTGTAGATGCTGAAGAAATGCTCGGCATACTTGCAAGTAACAATTTTGAGATAACAAACGACGAGGAAGAAGCCGACGTTATAATAGTAAACACTTGTTCGTTTATTGAGTCTGCAAAGACTGAGTCGATTGAATGTATATTGGAGCTTGCTCAGTACAAAGAGGGCGGAAATTGCAAAAAGCTGATTGTGACAGGCTGTATGGCACAACGCTATAAGGAACAGATTTTGACTGAAATCCCTGAGGTAGATGCTGTTATAGGTGTTAATGAGTATGATAAGATTGCCGAAATCATCAACCGACTTGACGGAAACGAAAGGGATATAATATGTTGTACTGATATGATATCAAAACAAAAGACATTGCCGAGGATAAGGTCAACGGCAAGCTATACTGCCTACTTAAAAATTGCAGAGGGCTGTGACAATCATTGTACATATTGTGTTATTCCGTCAATCAGAGGAAAGTACAGAAGCCGAAAAATTGAGGATATTCTCAAAGAGGCAGAGGATATGGCAGGTGACGGCATAAAAGAAATCGTTGTAATCGCTCAGGATACAACAAGGTATGGAATGGATTTATACGGCGAATATAAAATCGGCGAACTTTTAAGAAAACTGTGCGGTATAGACGGTATAGAGTGGGTGAGAGTTCACTATTGTTATCCCGAGCTTATGACAGACGAGCTTATCAATGTATTTAAGACGGAGCCTAAGCTGTGCAACTATTTTGATATACCTATACAACATTCAAGCGACAAAGTCTTAAAGCGGATGAACAG
>CACWIG010000044.1:10198-13140 GCA_902760955.1 uncultured Ruminococcus sp.
GGAAATAGTTGAACTGATAAACAAAATTCGCAAAGAAGTTCCTGATGCTGTTATAAGAACTTCATTGATTGTCGGCTTCCCAGGCGAAACGGAGGAGGATTTTGAAAATCTTTGTGATTTTGTCCGTGAAATGAAAATAGACCGACTCGGTGTATTTACTTATTCCCGCGAGGAAGATACACCAGCATATAGTCTGGATAATCAAATTGATGAAGAAGAAAAAGAAAAACGCCGTGATACAATAATGCTTATTCAATCCGAAGTATCTGAGGAACAGAATAAAAAGAAAATTGGTCAAACTGTAAAAGTTCTCGTAGAGGGCAGAGATGAGATAATCAAAAGCTGGTACGGACGTACCTATGCTGACTCAGAGGAAATTGACGGAAAGGTATTCTTTAAATCAGACAGAAAGATTGCCGAGGGTGAATTTGCAGATGTTCTTGTGGAACAGACTATGGAATATGACTTGTTCGGTGTTGAAACCAATCAGGCGAGGTGATGAATGATGAATACACCAAATAAACTTACTGTATTCAGAGTGATTTTAATACCATTTTTTATGGCATTTTATTTAATTGGAAGCACGTGGTCGCAGATTGCGGCGTTGCTTATTTATCTTGTTGCGGCGGCAACGGACAGATATGACGGCTACCTTGCACGTAAATATAATCAGATTACCACTTTTGGAAAGCTGATGGACCCACTTGCTGATAAGATTTTGATTATGTCGGCGCTTATCTGCTTTATGCAAAGAGATGTAAGGTACATAAACGCAGTTGTAATTGTTATCATTCTTGCAAGAGAACTGATTGTAACAGGTATACGTTTAATTGCAATGGGTGAGAACTACGTAATTGCTGCAAGCATATGGGGCAAAGCCAAGACTGTGTCACAGTTCATATTAACAATTGCGGTTATGGTGTTTGAACTTGGCTCTGAATTTATTCCTCAGCTTGAGGTTGTGTTTGATATAGCAACACTTGTTCTTGTAATTGTTGCTGTTGCTCTTACCGTTATTTCGGGTTGGGATTATATTTGGAAAAGTCGAAAGCTCTTGACGTTTAAATAATGAAAAGGATTTGATGTGCTATGAAGATAATTGTTGATGCTATGGGTGGAGATAATGCTCCTGCTGAAATTGTTAAAGGTTGTGTAGATGCTGTTTCCAAATACGACATAGATATTGTGCTTGTAGGCAAGAGTGATGTAGTAGAAACTGAATTGAAAAAATGCGATTACAAAGGGAACAGAATATCCATACAAAATGCAACCGAGGTAATCGAAGGTGAGGATGACCCCATTGATGCAATCAGAAGGAAAAAAGATTCTTCAATGAGAGTGGGACTGTCTATGGTTGCCAAGGGCGAGGGCGATGCCTTTGTATGTGCAGGCAATACAGGTGCACTTATATCAGGCGCGACTTTGATAGTTAAGAGAATAAAGGGTATCAGACGTGTTGCACTTGCGCCTGTCGTTCCAAGTGCAAAGGGTAATTATCTGCTTATAGATTCAGGTGCAAATGCTGAATGCACACCTGCCTTTTTGGCTCAGTTTGCGATTATGGGTTCTGTGTATATGAAGAAGTTTATTGGTATAGAGAATCCCAGGGTAGGTCTTGTTAATATCGGCACCGAAGAGGATAAGGGAACAGATACTGTTCGCGAGGCAAACGAATTATTAAAGAAGTTGCCGATTAACTATACAGGTTACATCGAGGCGAGAGAAGTTCCTCTTGGGGGAGCTGATGTGGTAGTCTGCGACGGCTTTACAGGTAATGTTATTCTCAAGTTTATGGAGGGAATGGCAAGTGCCTTTGGTAAAATGCTGAAAAAAGCTTTTTATAAAAGCTTTTTAACAAAACTTGGCGCCCTTTTATTAAAGGACGGAGTTGTTGAAATGAAAAAGAGTATGGACTATAAAGAGCACGGCGGTGCACCTGTTTTAGGGGCTAAGGCACCTGTTATAAAAGCACACGGAAGTTCTGATGCAAAGGCTTTTTCAAATGCCATACGTCAGGCTGTCAAACTTGTTGAATGTGGGTTGATTGACAATATAACACAGGGAATTGCTGAATTTTCTGCTGAGGAAGAATAAAATATCTGATAAATATATTGACGAATACTAAATCATATGATATATTGATAAAAACAGAAATTTCTTATACATAGGGAGGAGTTCATAAGATGGATAAAATCTTTGAAACAGTTAAGCAAATTACAGCAGAGCAACTTGATATTGATGAGAATGAAATTACACTTGAAACCTCATTTGTTGATGATTTAGATGCTGACTCTTTGGACATTGTAGAACTTATGATGGCATTGGAAGAAGAATTTGACCTTGAAATCTCAGAGGAAGATGCAGAAAAAATCGCTACGGTAAATGACGTGGTTACATATATTTCGGAGATACAGTAAATAAAAATGGGGCTGTTAAAAAAGTATGATACAGCGGTTTGTCGGAAACCGCCAAACCCTACAATGTATTTTGTGTGAAGTTTAAGCATCATACAAAATTAATTGTAGGGGACGGCGTCCCCGACGTCCCGAAAGGTACTTTTTTAACAGCCCCATTTAAACATATGTGAGAACACTTAGAAAACAGTATCACATAGAAGATACTGTTTTCTGAGTGCTTTTGATTGGTGATAAAATTTAGAACAGGTGATTTTATGAACATTGGGTATGAATTTAAGAACAGACGCCTTTTAAACACGGCGCTCACTCATATTTCCCTTGCAAACGAGATAGGGATTGAGAGCAATCAACGTCTGGAGTTTTTGGGTGATAGTATTTTGTCATTCGTTGTGGCAGAATATATATATGACAGATTTAACGATTTAGACGAGGGCAGACTTACAGAGATGAGAGCAGGTGCCGTATGTGAAAAATCTCTTGCAGAGGTTGCAGAGAAAATGGATTTGGGCGATGCTGTAAGGTTTG
>CACWIG010000045.1:0-2868 GCA_902760955.1 uncultured Ruminococcus sp.
CCTCTGCCGCCGAGAGCCATATTAATAGAATCTATAAGAATAGATTTACCCGCTCCCGTTTCGCCTGTCAAGGCCTGAAAACCATTATTAAACTGAACCGTAATTTCCTCAATTACAGCAATATTTTTAATGTGCAGTTCTCTCAGCATCCGGTTTGCCCCCTTTGGATAACTTTTTCCGAACAAAATCTGAAATAATTTTTCATTGCAGTTGGGCTTTACGGGACGTCGAGGACGCCGTCCCCTACAAATGGACTTTGGGCAATTATTCATTTAAATTATTTCGGATTTTTAATTTTACAATCGCCTACAAAATTAATCAGACAGCTTTTCTCTTAATACATCAAAAAAGTTTCTGTCGTCAAGCTTTATAAGTCTTGTTCTGTACTTCGATTTAGTAATTTTAATATATTCGTCATTTTCAAGAACGCCCCTTGTTTCGCCGTCAATCAAGACGGAAACATCACCTCTGTATGGTTCAGCAGGAGTAATCCATACCTCATCATTGCCGTGAACTACGGTACTTCTCGCTCTGAGTGTATGGGGACATATGGGTGTGATAATCATAGCGTCCAAATCGGGATGCAAAACCGCACCGCCTGCAGACAGGGAATACGCAGTTGAACCCACAGCCGTTGCCGTTATCAATCCGTCAGCCGCATATGAACCTATATTTGTGCCGTTGACCGAAGCCGATACATTAATCATTTTTGTCTTGCCGCTACCTGTTACAACAACATCATTGAGTGCCAGAAACTTAGCTCCCTCAACCCCTTGTTTTACAACAGTTGCATCAATCATCATACAGCTTGTAACGGCATAGTCGCCTGAAAACAGCTTTTCAAATATGGAGTAGTCGCCACGCTCCACCTGAGCAAGAAAGCCAAGGTGTCCTAAGTTTATTCCCACAATGGGTATGCCATAAACAGCCGCCTGGGGAGCAATATTCAATATGGTTCCGTCACCGCCCAAAACAACAAGCGCATCAGCATATTTAAGCATTTGTTCAATAATTCCGTATTCTGATGCTCCAACAAGTTTGGTTCTAAACCGTTGTTCAACAAAAACCTTTGCCCCATATCCGTTTAAAACATTAATAACCTTTTGGGTTTCCTTAAGGTCTGTGTCACGTAACTCGTTAGGAATAACCGCAATATTATTCATAATCTCACCTCTGTTACTATCAAAACAAATAAAACATCATAGCACTATTTATCCAACTCGTGAGATTTATCCACAAGTGCATCAATGTCGGGATAAACCTCCTCGCCCTGTTTAGAAATATACATAAGATACTCTATATTACCCTCAGGACCTTTTATGGGCGAATAATCAAGTCCGCAAATTTTAAAACCTATATCTCTTGTAAAATCAAAGACCTTTTTAATTACCTCTTTATGTACGTTGCTGTCACGCACAACGCCCTTTTTGCCGACCTTATCTCTACCCGCCTCAAACTGAGGCTTAATCAAGCATACCCCCGTTGCATTATCTGTAGAAAGGTTCCAAGCCACAGGCAGTACAAGTGCCAACGAAATAAACGACACATCAACTGAAAAAAACTCAATCTTATCAGGCAGAGAATCAACATATCTGATGTTTGTGCGTTCCATATTAATAACTCGCTCATCGCATCTGAGTTTCCAGGCAAGCTGACCATAGCCGACGTCTACGGAATATACCTTTTCCGCTCCATTCTGTAGCATACAATCCGTAAAACCGCCTGTGGAAGCACCAATATCCATACACACCTTTTTATCAGGTGAAACAGGAAAAACCTGCATAGCCTTTTCTAGCTTTAAGCCTCCGCGGCTGACATATTTCAAGGCATTGCTTCTTATTTCAATATTTTCGGTTCCACTCACCTGTTCTCCTGCTTTTGACACCTTGCGGTTATCAATATAAACTTCCCCTGCCATAATAATAGATTGTGCTTCGCTGCGGCTTTTAACCAAGCCCTTTTCTGCAAGATACACATCAAGTCTTTGTTTCGCCATAACTTTCCTCTTTATAAGTTCGATTTAATTTTGTCAGCAATAGTCTCAGCCGACATACCATACTTATCTTTTAATTTATCTATGCTTCCCTGAACGATAGGCTCATTCGGATAAGCAAATTTCAAAACACTTCTGCCCAATATATCTTCAAGGTTCTGGCCAAAGCCTCCGCTTTTCATACCGTCTTCAACCGAAACAACGATTTTCTTATCTGAGCAGTATTTTTTCATAAACTGTTGGTCTATAGGCTTTATACACCTTGCATCAGCAACAGCCACTGATATTCCGTCAGCAGACAGTATATCAGCCGCCTTTAAAGCATCATACAAGCAAATTCCCACCGCAACTATTATTACATCATTGCCGTCTTTGACAAGCTCCGACTTAAGCGGACTAACTGCCTTGGCATCTCTTTGGCTGACATCCCCCCTCGGATATCTTACAGCCACAGGACCCTCCGCATTGTTTACTGCATAATTTAACATTAACTTAAAATCTATCTTGTTAGATGGCGAAAGCACAACCATATTTGGCATTTGCATCATATATGCAATATCAAAAACACCCTGATGTGTTTCGCCGTCCTCGCCTACAGGACCGCATCTGTCAATACAGAAAACTGTGTGCAAATTCATAAGGGCAACATCGTGTATTATCTGGTCATACGCCCTCTGCAAAAAGGTGGAATATATTGCAACAACAGGAGTATATCCCGACTTTGCCATACCTGCGGCAAACGTAACAGCGTGCTGTTCAGCAATGGCAACATCATAAAATCTGTTGGGGAACTTATGCGAAAACTCACTAAGTCCCGTTCCCAAAGGCATAGCAGCTGTAATTGCAACAACTTTGTCATTGTTAAGTGCCAGCTC
>CACWIG010000045.1:2906-8567 GCA_902760955.1 uncultured Ruminococcus sp.
CCTGTGGTTTCGTCAAAGCTCGAAATTCCGTGGAAGAAATCAGGGCTTTTCTCTGCGTGCGTATACCCTTTTCCCTTTTTGGTATGCACGTGCAGTATAACAGGCTCTTTCAGCTTCTTCGCCTGTTCCAGAACAACCCTCAGACCTTCAATATTATGTCCATCAACGGGTCCTAAATATTTAAAGCCGAAATCTTCAAAAATACTGCTTGGCAATATAAGGTTTCTGACTATCTTTTTCATTCTCGAAATTATTTTATTAAGCGGTCTGCCCACAATCGGAACTCTCTCAAGTGCAGTTTTGACATTTGACTTCACCCTGAAGTATTTTGCCGTACTTCTCAATCTCTTTAGACTTTTGGAAAGACCGCCCACATTTTTGGAAATCGACATTCCGTTATCGTTCAAAACAACAATGACAGGCAGTTTCATACTTCCAACGTGATTTAATGCCTCAAACGCCATTCCTCCTGTCATTGCTCCGTCCCCTATAACAGCAATGGCACGCTTATCAGTTTTTTTCAGCCTTGCAGCAGCCGCAAACCCTGCCGCAACCGATATTGAGGTGGAACTATGTCCCGAGTTAAACGCATCAGCAACACTCTCTGAGGATTTTGGAAATCCCGACATACCGCCGAACTTTCTTAATGTATCAAACCTATCTGCACGTCCTGTCAGAATTTTGTGAACATAGGATTGATGTCCCACATCCCATACTATTCTGTCATAGTACGGGTCGAACTCCATAAACAGAGCAATTGTAAGCTCCACAACGCCCAAGTTTGCCGATAAATGTCCTCCCGTTTTGGATACATTTTCAATAAGAAATTCTCTTATCTCGCCTGCAAGAGCATTCAGCTCATCATTATTAAATTTTCTTATATCGTGAGCTGTATGGATTTTCTCAAGCATTTTTATACCTCATAGTGTTTTATTTATTACTCGGCATCACTGTCTGTATCTTGTTTTGCAGTTTCTTCTTCAATTACATCTAACATATATGTCTTTATTTTTGGATACACGTTAAAATTCACCAAGAACTGAGTAAACGACATAAGAATAGCTATCTCAGCAATTACGTAGATAATCAGCATTATCACAAAATACTTTCCGCCGAAATACAAAATTAATATCGGGATAACTATATGTACAAAAAACAGTACAATCATCACGAATAAGTTAGACGGCAGCTTTCCCAGCGTAAAAATCAATGAATTTTTGTATATATCCTTAACGGACAATTTAAATGTTATCATAATAGGATAAATATACATATGCATCACCATATATATAAACGAAAATACATACAAGAAGTATTTAAGATAAACCATAACCCCCGAAATCTGTCCATAGATATATATTGCATAAAACACAACAACAGTTGCAACTATATCTATAACAAAAACAATTATGGATTGCTTGAAATTACCTACCGCACTATCCTTAAAGTCACTGCCTATCCAGGCATGTTCTTCTCTGGCAAAATTTCTCATAATATAAGTCATTCCTGCAGTAGCAGGTCCTGCACCCATAACGGAAATATAAAAATTCGTGAAAATAACACTCAATGCAATAGTGATAAAGTCCGCACCATCTTGCATTCCGAGAATTTTGCCCACCGTATTTAACATAATGAAACTTACAACAAAAAACACAATGATGTAAGTTGGAATTAACGTAACCGAATACAGCAAATTAGCCCTTGAAAAATGGCTTAATTTACGAAAGAATATATCAAAAAACCTAAAAAAACTTCTCTTTTCCGGTGCATCAGGGTCAACCCCCGGTCCAGGCTTATCATAATTTCTGAAAAAAATACTCATTTTACAACTCTCCTTACGCGCTACTTAACAGTAACGTAATCCTTTATTTTATCAAATATATTCCCCCCAATTCCCTCTATTTCCAACAATTGTTCAACCGAGGAATATACACCTATGTTTTCCCTTTTGTCAATTATTCTCTTTGCCAGCTTTTCGCCAATGCCGTCAATGCTACGCAATTCGCTTTCGGTTGCCACATTCAAGTTGATTTTGTCTTGTATGCTTTTAAGCTCCTCATCCTCTTGCTCAGCAGTTTTTGTATCCTCCATCTGAGCGGTTTGAGGTACAGCCTCTTTTATATCATCAACCCTGTCAAACTTATTATAAAAGTTCATCCCCAATAGGTATGCCGATATAAGAATTAAGATTATGGGTACGGCAATCACTTTGCCAAATAAATTTTTCATAATTATTTATTGTATCTTGAACGAAGCTCAGTAAATATATCATCCCAGGTCAAGCCTTGCTCTACAAGTACAACCGACAAGTGATACAACAAATCGGCAGTTTCATACTGAACCTCTGCTTTAACATAATTCTTTGATGCAATAATAACCTCGGCAGATTCCTCACCCACCTTTTTGAGCATCTTATCAATTCCCTTTTCAAAGAGGTAATTTGTGTAAGAACCCTCTTTAGGATTTTTAACTCTGTCAACAATTATATCATATACGTCATAGAGAATTTTCGGATTCGTGTCAATACCTGTGGGTATTTCAACAAGCTTGCCGTCAACTACCTTGCGGTAGAAGCAAGATGGATTACCTGTGTGACAAGCTGCACCTATCTGCTCAATTTTAAGAACGATTGCATCCTGGTCGCAGTCAACAAGTATCTCCTTAACGTGCTGCAGATGTCCCGAATGAGAACCTTTTTCCCATAACTCCTGACGGCTGCGGCTGAAATATGTGGCGTGACCGCTCTCCAATGTCATTTTTATGCTCTCCTTATTCATATAAGCAAGCATCAAAATCTCGCCGCTTACCGCATCTTGTGCAACCGCAGGAATAAGTCCCCTGTCGTCAAATTTTAAATCCTTAATAAAATCAGTTGTAGCCATTATAATTATCTCCTTACCGTCGCCTTACACGACATAATTTATTGTCTTATTCAGCCGTATTAATTGCGTCCTTTAAGCACAGTGCATCGGTATACAAAGCCTTGCCTACTATTGCCCCTTCTACGCCTGTGTCTTTAAGTCTTGCTATATCTTCAGCAGAACTGACACCGCCTGATGCAACAACATCAATCGAAACAGCCTCTGTCATCTCCTTCATTGCTTGAACATTTGGTCCTTTAAGCATACCATCTGTGGCTATATCAGTGTAAATTATAGTCTTTACGCCAATTTTTTCCATTTGCTTAGCCAAATCAATTGCGGAGGTGGTGCTGACCTCCTCCCATCCGTTTACGGCAACCATACCATCCTTTGCATCAATTCCAACAACAATACGCTCGCCGTATTTAGAAACCGCTTCTTTGACAAAATCGGGATTGCTGAGTGCTGATGTTCCTATGATAACACGATTTACGCCGTTATCAAGATACTTTTCAACACAATCCATATTCCTGACTCCGCCGCCAACCTCGATTGGAATATTTAGCTTGTCAGCTATCCTGACAATCAAATCAAAGTTGGACATCTCGCCGTTTCTCGCTCCGTCAAGGTCAACAATATGTATAAATTCGCCGCCCTCATTCTGCCAACGCATAGCAATCTCGCAAGGGTCATCAGCAAACTTTGTCTTTTGCGAATAGTCGCCTTGAACAAGGCGGACACAGGCTCCGTCTATAATATCTATGGCAGGATATATTCTCATTATCTATCCTCCTTGTCTGTCTTGCCTATCTCATTTTTAATATCACCAATAAGATTTATAATCTTTTCACGATGCATCTTAAGGCTCACTCTGTTGACAATCAAGCGTGCCGAAAGCTCACACACATCCTCCAAAACCTCAAGTCCGTTTTCCACAAGTGTTTTACCGCTTTCAACAATATCGACTATTACCTCTGAAAGTCCCACAATAGGTCCAAGTTCAACCGAGCCATTCAATTTTATTATGTCAACGGTCTGACCTTTGACTCTGTGGAAGTAATCTCTTGCAATGTGCGGATATTTGCTGGCAACTCTCATAATGTTTCTGCCGTCAATTTTCCCCCTCATTGATGCAGGGCCTGCAACAGCCATTTTACATCTTCCAAAGCCTAAGTCCAAAACTTCATACACGTTTTTTCCGCTCTCTAACAAAGTGTCTTTGCCAACTATACCAATGTCAGCCGCTCCGTATTCAACGTATACAGGCACGTCAGAAGCCTTTACAAGAATAAATCTGAACTTGTTTTTCTCATCAGTAAATATCAGTTTTCTTGTCTTGCTCTTCATCTCAGCAATATCATAACCCAACTTCTCGAAAATCTCGGTTGAAAGCTCTGCAAGTCTTCCCTTAGCAAGTGCGACAGTAATATAGTCCGACTCCTCTTTTATACTGCCCTCTTGAACGCTTGACAGCGCTGACATAATTCTCTCAACACCGATTGCAATACCTGTGGCAGGAAGTCTGCGTCCGAACTTCTCTGTCAGATTGTCATATCTTCCGCCTGAGCATACAGGGAAGGCAACGCCCTTGGCAAAGCCCCTCACAATAATGCCTGTATAATAGTCAAGGTTGGGAACCATACTCAAATCAACTGCAAGATAGTTTTCAAAACCGCTGTTCTTTAATGCATCATATACCTGCATCAAGTTCTCAAGAGCCTTTTTTGATTTATCGTTTAAGCTCTTGTTTTCCAGGGCGGATACAACGATTTCAATTCCGCCGAACATCTTTGGCAGTTCTCTGAAATTGTCTTTAAGCTCGTCGCTTACATCCAATTCCTCAAGCATATTGTCTATTGCCACAAAATCTTTATCGTTGATTTTCTCTCTGAGGCTGTCGCTTACTGTCTCGCTCAAACCTGCCGCCTCGGACAAGCCCTTGTAGTAGTCAACCTGTCCCAAATCTATTTGAAAATCAGTAATACCAAACTTTATTAAAGCCTCTGCCGCAATTCCGATAACCTCAGCATCAGCATCTGTTCCGTCATTGCCGATAAGCTCAATCCCCACCTGAGAAAACTCACGCTGTCTGGTGTTGCTGAACGCCTCGTCATTGCGGTATGCACTGCCTGAATAAGCAATGCGGTACGGCAAATCGCCTAAAGGTTTTGTTGCGGCCATTCTTGCAACTGAAGTCGTAAGGTCAGGGCGAAGTGCCAACATACGTCCGTTGTTATCGAAAAATTTAAACATATTTTCAGGCTTAGTCACCGCCGCATCATATACGTCATAATATTCAAAGGTGGGCGGTTGTACCATATGATAACCGTGATGGACAAAAACCTCTCTCGCCGTTGATTCTATCCTGAACTTTGTTTCACATTCCTCAACAAGAACATCTGCAAGTCCTTCGGGTGTATGTGTGTTTCTGCTATCTGTCACGTTATCACTCTCCCATTTTAAATTTCTATGCAATTAGGGTGATAGTATAAATCCGAACCGTGATTTTGAAAGGTAAATTTACGTTTTATCTGCGTTAAAATGCTCGGCAATCCGTCAAGACGACAAGCCGAAAGATGCCTAAATTAATTGTTTTTAGCAGGTTCGGATTTGTACTTTCACCCTACCCTATAATAACTTATATATTGTACCACAACAACCCTTTATACGTCAATGGTTAATCCGCAGATATTTTTACATATTTGTAGGTTTGTCAATGATGTGTTACAAAATTAGTTAAAAAATTTCACCATCTTCAACGAAAGCCCTGATATAGTCAACAGGAGCTTTCCAATTGAGT
>CACWIG010000046.1 GCA_902760955.1 uncultured Ruminococcus sp.
TTCAGATACTCAATAATTAGTATTAACTTCAAAATTAAATATTTCATTTGCAAAGAAAGAAAATCGTGTATGGTATGAAGCCGATATAAACTATACGGGCGGATATAGAAACACTCAACGAATTGTATTTTCAAACGATGGACTTGTATTTGTAGCTTACGGCCATTATAAAACATTTATTGAAATAATAGGAGGAGATGAATAGTATGCAAGAAATAACATTGGATTTTACGAATTGCAAATATTTACTTGATTTACATAAGGAATTAAAAGAAAAATTTGGTTTTCCGGATTATTACGGTGAGAATTTATCAGCATTGTGGGATTGTCTGGATAATTATTGTAATTGGAATTTGATTGTTTATGTGCGAGGAATATATGAATTGCCCAAAGAATGGGATGAATACATAGACAAAATATTGAAGATTTTCAATGATGTGCATAATTCAACACCAAATATAAGTTTTAAAGTCATATCATAAAGTGCTATGACGTGCCAATAACACGCAATATCGTAAAAAACCAACAGAAGCAAAGAATGTGTTGGTTGTGGTGTGTATTGTTATATTGAATTAAAATCAATGAAAATCGTGTTAAAATCGTATACATAAAATAAAAGCATCGTAAAAACGATGCTTTAGAGTATATTGGTCGGGGCGACAGGATTCGAACCTGCGGCCCCCTGGTCCCAAACCAGGTGCGCTACCAAACTGCGCCACGCCCCGACGGACTTGTATATTATATAACTTTTTTTAACTTTTGTCAATACTTTTTTTATATGTTTAATAACAATGTAGGAAATCTTATGATTTATTGAGAATTTTTGAGCATTTATTGTTATTTTTAACAATAAATGCTTGACAATATGAATTTCTATGGATATAATATATTTAATTAAATTAAAGGCTATGACCGAAAACAAGTAGGGGTTTTCCTGATTTCAAAGAGAGCTGTCGGTTGCTGTAAGGCAGTAAATCGGATTATCCTGAATACATTTCGCGAGCTGCGCACCGAACAAGGTTAATTCTTAAGTAGGCTGCGACGGGATTGCCCGTTACAGCAAGAGAGTATACGTTTGCTAAAAGCTGACTGTACTTATAAAGGTCATCTTCGTGAGAAGGTGATAAAATGAGGTGGTACCGCGATTTATTCGCCCTCATATTATTATGAGGGCGTTTTTCTATGCCCTTAAAAAAGAAAGGGTTGGATTCCTATGGTATTAAAAGTTTTAATGTTGGTTGTTTTCTTTGCGGTGATGGTGTTTGTTGGCTTCAAATGCCGAAAGCACGCTGTTGACGTAAACGGCTTTGTCCTTGGCGGACGTTCGGTTGGCCCTTGGCTTACCGCTTTTGCTTATGGTACGTCGTACTTCTCTGCGGTTATCTTTATCGGATACGCAGGTCAGTTCGGTTGGAAGTATGGTATTGCGTCTACCTGGATAGGTCTTGGTAATGCGTTCTTAGGCTCATTGCTTGCTTGGGTTGTTTTGGGCAGACGTACACGTCTTATGACTCAGCATTTAAAGAGTGCTACAATGCCCGAATTTTTCGGCAAACGCTATAACAGCAATGCTCTTAAAATCGGTGCTTCTATAATTGTTTTTATATTCTTAATTCCGTATACAGCTTCGTTGTATAACGGACTTTCAAGATTGTTTTCTATGGCATTTAATATTGATTACAGTGTATGCATAATCGCTATGGCTGTTTTGACGGCGGTTTATGTAATTGCAGGCGGATATATGGCAACAGCTGTCAATGACTTTATTCAAGGAATAATAATGCTGTTTGGCATTGTGGCTGTAATTGCCTGTGTTCTTATGCAAAAGGGTGGCTTTATAGCATCAATGTCACAGCTTGCACAAGTTCAGGACAGTGCCGCAACTGATATGCCCGGTGCATTTGCCTCATTCTTCGGCCCTGACCCATTCAACCTTTTGTGCGTTGTTATCCTGACATCTTTGGGAACCTGGGGACTTCCTCAGATGGTGCAGAAGTTTTACTCTATCAAAAATGAAAAAGCCATAGAAAAGGGTACGATAATTTCAACCTTCTTCGCAATTGTTGTTGCAGGCGGTTGCTACTTCCTCGGAGGTTTCGGACGTCTTTTCGCAATACCTGAGCAGGTTGCAGCAAATGGTTTTGACTCAATCATACCATCTATGATGAGCGGACTGCCTGACATTTTAATCGGAATTGTAGTTATTCTTGTTTTATC
This sequence comes from uncultured Ruminococcus sp., assembly GCA_902760955.1. Classification (GTDB taxonomy): domain Bacteria; phylum Bacillota; class Clostridia; order Monoglobales; family Monoglobaceae; genus UMGS1820. The sequence continues at coordinate 2,218 of CACWIG010000046.1, forward strand.
AGCATCAATGTCCACGCTTTCATCACTTGTGCTCACATCAAGCTCTACTCTTACACTTGACTTGATAAAAGGAAACATTGTAAAAGATATGGACGGCAAAAAACAGTTGATATGCATAAGAGGGTTTGTAGTTATATTCATTTTGATTTCAGCAGTAATTGCTATCTTGCAGTATAAGAGCAGCGTGACATTTATTGCTCAGCTTATGGGTATTTCCTGGGGTGCTCTTGCAGGCGCTTTCCTGGCTCCGTTTATATATGGCTTGTATTGGAAGAGAACATCGAAAGCAGCTGTTTGGGTTACGTTTATATTCGGTGTAGGCATTATGGTATGGAATATGTTGTTTAGGACCACATTGCCTGCAGTATTGCAGTCACCTATAAATTGCGGTGCATTTGCTATGGTTGCAAGTCTTATCATTGTGCCTGTTGTAAGCGTGATTACCAAAGCACCTGAGAAAAAGCTTGTAGATGATGCGTTCATCTGTTATGAAGAAACAGTAAGTGTACATAAGAAAGACAGTCTTGGTGACTGATATAATAATTGACTTAGAGGAGATTTATAATGGTTATAACAGAATTGCTTGAAAATAATGCGATACAGTATGGGGACGATGTCAGTCTTGTAGAAATTAATCCGCCTGCAGATGACGCAAAGCGTCTGACTTGGAAGGAATATTCTTTGATAGAGGGAAGCAGAAAAGATGCTTTCAGAACAGAACTGACTTGGAAAGAATTTAATAAATCTGCAAACAGATTTGCAAATCTGTTGCTCAGCCGCGGCATCAAAAAGGGCGATAAAGTTGCAATACTGCTTATGAACTGTTTGGAGTGGCTGCCTATCTACTTCGGAATTTTAAAGACAGGAGCGTTGGCGGTTCCGTTGAATTACAGATATACTGCTGACGAGATTAAGTATTGTACTGAACTTTCAGAGGCTGATATGCTGGTTTTCGGACCTGAATTTACAGGCAGGGTTGAAAATATATTCAATAAGTTAAAGAAGGTTCAATCGTTCTTCTATGTAGGTGATGATTGTCCCACGTTTGCTGAGAGTTATGATAAACTTGTTACATATTGCTCAACAAAAAATCCTGAAATTGAACTCACAGAGGACGATGAGGCGGCAATCTATTTTTCATCAGGCACAACAGGTTTCCCCAAGGCTATTATTCACGCCCATAAAAGCTTGATACACTCGTGCAGAGTCGAGCAAAATCATCACGGACAGAACAGAGATGATGTGTTTTTGTGTATTCCTCCGCTTTATCATACAGGTGCAAAGATGCATTGGTTCGGAAGTCTTTTGTCAGGCAGTAAGGCTGTGCTACTCAGAGGAATACAGCCTGAATGGATAATCAGGACAATCTCTGAAGAAAAGTGCACAATAGTGTGGTTGCTTGTGCCGTGGGCACAGGATATACTCGACTCTATTGACAGAGGCGATATCGACTTAAATGAATATCAGCTTTCGCAATGGAGGCTTATGCACATTGGTGCTCAGCCTGTTCCGCCCAGCTTGATTAAGAGATGGAAGGAACACTTCCCGCATCATCAGTATGATACGAATTACGGCTTAAGCGAGTCCATAGGACCAGGTTGCGTTCATTTGGGTGTCGAGAATATACATAAGGTTGGTGCCATTGGTAAAGCAGGCTATGGCTGGGAAGTTAAAATTGTTGACGAGAACAGAAATGAAGTCGCAAGAGGTGAAGTTGGCGAGCTTGCTGTCAAGGGCCCGGGTGTTATGTTGCGTTACTTTAATGATGAAAAGGCAACGAACGAGGTGTTGGCTGACGGATGGCTCTATACAGGAGATATGGCAAAGGAAGACGAAGATGGTTTCATCTACCTTGTTGACAGAAAGAAGGATGTAATAATCTCAGGCGGTGAGAATATTTATCCCGTTCAGATTGAGGACTTCCTCAGAGGTTGCGACTTGATAAAGGACGTTGCAGTAATCGGATTGCCTGATAAGAGATTGGGTGAAATTACCGCGGCAATAATTGAACTCAAAGAGGGAGCGGAAGCGACCGAAGAAGATATAAATGATTTGTGTCTTGATTTGCCAAGATATAAAAGACCTAAGAAAATCATATTTGCAGACGTTCCGAGAAACCCAACAGGCAAAATCGAAAAGCCTAAGCTTCGTGAGATTTACTGCGGGGCAAGCCTTGTGGAAAGTCAGATAAAAGGTTAATTAAATATATTGATTTTGGAGATAGGAGCAATATTATTTGCTCCTATCTTGATATAACACGAACTTTGTTGAAAAATAAATGATGATTTAAAAATTTTAATAAAAATATTTTATGGGGTGATTTTATGGCAATTCCAATTTACTGGACAAATTACAAATGGTCTGACAAGGCCACTTCTTTAAGTAAGATATTTTCCTTTATAACAATGTTTGGTGGAGCAATCGGTATTATTTTCATAGCATTAGGTATAATGGATATGGATATAGGGGTGTTGTTAATTGGGCTATTATTGCTGTGCTCTATCATATTGCTAAATATATATTCCTCAAAAATATTACAGAAAGTTGCTAAATTTGATATTGAAAGAAAAATTACTAAAGATATTAAATTTGCTACCATGTATTTTTTAGAATATCCTACTTCATTATCTTACATTTTGAAATTAAATCCTAATTTTGAACAGGCTTACAGAAATATATTAAACGAACAATGGTATTGCAGTAAATGTAGAAGTTGGAATTCTATTGAGCATAATATATGTGATTGTGGTGCAATCAATAACACGATTAACAAATGAGGACAAGAGGACGGTTCTGTTGTCTTGGTATAAAATTATTTGCGCCAAGTATATACAATTTAAAATGTTAGTTTGCGATAATAAATGTTTATATATCGGACAGGAAAATCCGATATTCCTGTGGGTTCTGATGAAAAATGTTCAAGAAAAAATCAGTGAAAAATATTAGGCCCTATTATTCACTGTTCACCTATCTTAAAATCAAGTTTGTTGAAAAAAAGGAAATGCCTCCCTTGCCTAAAGGGAGGGGGACCACCGAAGGTGGTGGAGGGATATATGGATAGAAAACATAACAGAGATTTAACAACTAATGCGAGAAAATTAA
>CACWIG010000047.1 GCA_902760955.1 uncultured Ruminococcus sp.
TTTAATGGCAGGTATCGGCTACGGAAGCACAAACGCAATGCGTTTTGTAACACGCTTTAAAACAGAGTGCAAAAAACTGATGGTAAAAGATGAGTCCATTTCCAAGCCTGACATTATTCCCCTTGTTGTTAAAACAACCTCAAAGCCTAACAACAGCGGTGTTATCGTAGACGGAATAGACAACTGTCTCACAAGATTTTCTCACTGCTGTAACCCCGTTCCCGGCGATAAGATTGTCGGTTATGTTACACGAGGCAGAGGCGTTGCCATTCACCGTGCCGATTGTATAAATGTTTTGCAGGCTCTCAACAGCGATGATGACGGAACAAGATTTATACCTGTTCACTGGGCAGATGCAGATACGGCTGATGCCAACTTCCAATCATCAGTTATGGTTACGGCAGGCAATCGTTCCAACCTGTTACTTGACATCACTGCCGCAGTTTCGGAATTTAAAATCGGAATTGTCAGCGTCAACGCAAGAACAGGCAAAAACAACATTGCCATAATTGACTTGACAATGGAGGTTTCAAACACGGAACAGCTTGATAAGGTCATTAAGAAAATACAAGCTGTAGACGGAGTCTTATCAATCGCAAGAAAAAGACAGTAATTTACGAAAGGTACGATAATATGAAAATACATTCTCTGGTTCTCGGTCCACTTCAAACAAACTGTTATATATGGGAGGACGAGGAAAACAAATCTGCCATAGTTATTGATGTTCCATCTGATGCTGTCAATATTATGGCTCACTGTGCCAAACTCGGAGTTAAAATAACCGATATAATTTTAACCCACAGTCACTTTGATCACATACTTGGACTTAAAGAGCTAAAAGACCTGACAGGTGCGACTATCTCTGTATTTGAAAAGACGGAGCAGTTTCTAAATGACAGAAACCTGAATCTGTGCAACTTTGCAGATGTGGAATTTACTCCTGTAAAGCCTGACAAAATTCTGCAAGACAATGATATAATTGATTTTAACGGCAATGAAATCAAGGTTATTTACACCCCTGGACATACTGATGATTCCATATGTTTGTTATGCGGTGATACATTAATATCAGGCGACACATTATTCAGCAAAGGAATTGGCCGTTATGATTTCGCCACAGGAGATTTAACAAAGGAATTAAACTCTATCAGGGAACGCCTGCTTGTTCTGCCTGACGAAACCAAGGTTTATCCCGGTCACGGACCTTCAACTACTATCGGAGAGGAGAAAAGGGAAAATCCCTATATATAAATATGGAATTTAACGAAACTCCCTGGGGAATTCTGAGCGGAATACGTCCCTCAAAAATTGCCACCAAACTTCTTCTATCGGGTATGAGTGAGGCAGATGCCGTAAAATATTTCGCAGAGAAATACGGAACAGATATAAAAAAAGCACAGCTTGCTGTATCTGTTGCCGCCGCAGAACTTCCTGTCAGACAATCTCTGTACCCTGATGGTGTCAGCATATATATTGGTATTCCTTTCTGTCCCAGCCGTTGTCTTTACTGCTCTTTTGTCACTTGCGGAACAAAGCAAGCCGCAAAACTCATAGGCAAATATTGCGAGGCATTGAAAAAAGAAATCTCTTATACAGCCGATATCATCAAATCAAATAACAATAAAATCGAAACAGTATATATCGGCGGCGGAACTCCTACAACCCTTAGTGCCGAGGAACTTGACGATATACTGACACATATGTATTCAACCTTTGATTTGCAATACTGCAAGGAATTTACTGTTGAGGCAGGCAGACCTGATACCATTACTGCCGACAAGCTCAATGTCCTTAAAAAGCACGGCGTTACACGCATAAGCATTAATCCGCAAAGTATGAACCAAAGTACCCTTGACATAATCGGCAGAGCACATACTCCCGAACAGATAAGGAGTGCATTTTATCTCGCTCGTGAATGTGGCTTTGATAACATAAATATGGACGTTATTGCAGGACTTCCTGGCGAAACATATGATATGTTTAAGCATACTCTGTCAGAGGTCGAACAGTTATCCCCCGAGGACACAACAGTTCACGTTATGAGCATTAAGCGTTCTTCAAGACTGCACGAATATCTTGAAAAGTACAAGCTTTCAAGCAGCTCAGAGGTATCGGCAATGGTCGACTATGCCTATGATTATTTAACAAGTCTTGGCAAGCATCCCTACTATATGTATCGTCAGAAAAACCAACTTGGGAACCTCGAAAACGTGGCATACTCACGTCCTGGCTTTGACAGCTTGTATAACATTTATATAATGGAGGAAATTCAAACAATTATCTCTCTCGGTTGTGGCGGTGTTACAAAAACAGTTGACAGAGCCACCGACAGAATTGAACGCATCTTTAATGTAAAAGAACCTAAAGATTATATCGAGCGTCTGGACGAAATGCTAAAACGCAAAGACACATTGAGACAATAAGACTATAACGTAAAAAGAGGCTGTTAAAAAAGTATGACATAGCGGTTTGTCAGAAACCGCCAAACCCTACATTTTGTGTGAAATCTAATCATCATACAAAATAAACTGTAGGGGACGGCGTCCTCGACGTCCCGAAAAGTACTTTTTTCACAGTCCCTTTTTATGTTATCGACTGTAATTATAAAATCATAGAATTTTTTTCATCTGTTGCACCCGTATCATAATAATCTATCTCATCAAGACGTCTGAATTCATAGCCTTTAGATTTAAGATACTCGATAATAGGGCCGAGTGCCTGAGGTGTTGTAGCTTTTGTTGATGCATCATGCATAAGAACAATCAGATTATCCTCTAAAGCTGTCTTTTTAACGCTGTTTATAAGCTCATCCGTGCTCCTTGATGTTGCCTCAGCATCACCATTTAAGCAGTTCCAATCAGCATAGTAAAAACCTTTTTCCTTTAAGACTTTTTTATACTCCTGCTTTACGGCAGCATAACTTCCTGCATTATGTGAACCACCGGGGAAACGCATAAGTTTAAAAGGTTCCTCCCCTGTTATCTCTTTGATTTTATCCTGAGTCATATTGACTTCCTTCATAAAGCTGTCCGCCGAAGCATATAAATCGCCATAATTATGATAATAGGTATGATTTGCAACCAAATGTCCCTCATCATACTCACGCTTTGCAATCTCAGAGTTTGCATCAAGCATTTTTCCTAAACAGAAAAATGTCGCTTTTACATTATACTTCTTCAGGACATCAAGCACCTGCGGAGTTACATCATTGGTAGGTCCGTCATCAAAGGTCAGATAACAAATCTTTTTCTCTGAACCATTTTTTGTTCTCACAATTTCAAGCAAATCATTCTTTTCACTTGTGGGCGGAAGATTATACTCCTTTGCCTTGCTCGCCTCAACTGTTTGATTTTCGTTATTGGCAAGCTGCTGTTCGTCAGAACCACCGCCAAAAATTTTTGCTACTGCTGTCAGCAGTAGAGTAATCAGAGCAACAGCACAAACAACCGCTATCGCCAATGTTGTTATGGCTCTCACCTTTTTACCTTTTTTTATTCTGTATTTTCGTATTGGATGTTGTCTATAATTATTCACCAAATCTAAAACCCCTCTCTGACATAATAATACACAATAGCTATTAAAAAGTCAATAGTACAGGCAAAATTCGTCACATTAATGTCATATCTTGCTATTTTCGCTCAGCAATATCGGATCGGTATGAATTACGATATCTACGCTAAGCTCACTAAGTATTTTATGTTCAATTCCATCAATTACGTTATGAACCTCAACAAGTGACAAATTTGCAGGAACCTCAGCGTGAACAGAGGCTATCTTGCAACCTGGTCCGTAATCGTGAATCATAAGTCCGTGCATACCGATAATCATATCCTCGGCAATCAGATATTCCTCTATCTTAGCGGAAAGTTCTTCATCGGGAGCCGCTCCCAAAAGTCTGTCAGCAGTTTCCTTTGCAATATCAAAACCAGTTTTCACAATAAGAACGGATATGCATATACCTGCTATTCCATCTATAGGAAAAGCCACATAGGGTGCAATAAATGCCGATATTATTACCGCTCCCGTTGCAACAACATCATTCAAGCTGTCACGTGAAGCGGCAAGCAAAATTGCAGAATTAATCTTTTTACCCATATACTTATTATAATGCCACATCCACAGCTTCACAAAGACAGAAACTCCAAGAATAACAATGGATATAATATTTGTTGACACCGCTTCTGCGTTTAAAATCTTTCCTGCTGAACTTCTCAAAAGCTCGATACCAAAGAAAATAATCAAAAAAGATATGATAAGCGTAGAAATATATTCCGCTCTGCCGTGTCCGTATGGGTGTTCCAAATCGGCGCTCTTTCCTCCAACCTTCGCACCGATTATACTTACAAGAGAGGAACCCATATCCGATAGGTTGTTAAATGCATCAGAAATAACCGCTATACTGTTTATAATAATCCCAATAATAATTTTTATTAAAAACAATAATAAATTGCATATAATTCCCAACACACCGCCTAAAACACCATACTTCTTTCTGACATCAGGGCTTGATATATCATCACTGTTTGGTATGAATTTTTTAATCAATACATTTATCATATATATTCCTTCTTTAAATTATATAATACTTATATTATAATTAAATCATATAAATGTATGCTTAGAAATACGAACCGTGACTTTGGAAAGCAAATTTACGTTTCCGCACGATATGTAAATGAATTTATCAACAAATTTTCATTTAGACAGTTACTTCCAAAGCCTCCCTTGCCTAAAGGGAGGTGTCAGTCACAGACTGACGGAGGGATTCTTTTATAATCATATCAATATACTGACATACTCCCTCAAAATTTCTATTAACTTCATTATTTGGTATTCGAATAACCATCAAATTTCGCTGCTCAATTCTTTCTGTCCTGATTTTATCTTTTATTAATCCTTTCTCCTCGTAATGTTGTGAGCCATCAAGTTCAATAATTAATCTTGCACTATGACAGTAA
>CACWIG010000048.1 GCA_902760955.1 uncultured Ruminococcus sp.
GTTTTTACCTTTGATTTTATCCCATTTGCCGTCAGTTAATTTCCAAGCAGTAACCTTGCCTTTATTCTCGTTCAGCAAACGTATTGTCACTGTGTCGTTATCTTGTATATCGGTGTTTATAAGGGAAACGTCATAAACCTTTACATTATCCTGTGACGATACGGGCGGTGTTTTGTCGCTTTCGGTTATATGCAGCTCAGCCTTATCCGTAAATTCGCCCTCAGCCAATCCAAGAGAAAGCTTGCCATTTTCATTTTTCTCGGAACTTGACAGAATTGTTATGTATGGCTGATAATCACAAACAACTTCAATATTCTCCGTTACAGTTTCAGCCTCTATGGGTGTCCAATTTCCAAAATATCCGTCTTTTTCAGGAATTTTGGGGTATTTAATTTTTGCCGTGTCATCACCATATTTAATTTCCTGAATTTCTACGACTTTGTCATCTGCTATAAAGGTTACGGTGAAGCTGATAAACCGCACAGGTATGTCGGCGATATTTGCAAGTTCCTCAAAACTTATAGATTCAGCCTTTCCTGCATAGCTTATTCCGTCAACAGCACCCAAACCATTGTCGGTAAAGAAGTTTTTGTATAAATTATCTTTGTTTTCTGCATTACCGCAAACAGCACCTATGTTTTCGTCGCCGTTTACATTTACTATTGCACAGCAGGCGGTTACAATATCTGATTTTCCTACAATACCGCCTATGTATTCTTTGCCTGTCAGTTTGTTCTTAGCATAGCATTTACGGACAGTTGATTCACTTTTGCCTGCCACACCGCCGACATAATTTCCGTTTGTGCTTTCAGTATCTCCGTAGTTTTCACATTCATAAACAGTACCGATTTTCGCAAAGCCTGTCACACCGCCTGTGCAATCTTTTTTACCGACTATCTTGCCGTCATTTATACAACCTTGCAAAACGGCTTTTGTTCGATAGGTGAAATTAAGGGTGTTGGGCTTTTCAATATCGTCTTCGGGGTCTTTAGAATACTCAATCGCCATAGCCCCTGCAATTCCGCCTGTGTTTCTGTCTGCTTCAATATTTCCTTTATTATAACACTCAGCGACCTTGCCCTGTTTGGTGTTTTCTATATCCTCGTCTGAGGTGTCAATAAATCTGTCTGTTGAGTCGGTGACTTCATTTTTAATTTCATTATACTTGTCTGCCAGCAAATTCATTACTAAGTTAAACTGATTGCTGATAGAAGTTATATCACCTGTTATGCAGTCCTTGCTGCCTGAAATGGTACTTTTCAATTCATCTATTTCGTTTGAGATGTCAGACAGTGAATTGAACAGATTTTCACTGGCGGTTTTAAAATCATCGCCGAGCTTTACAAATTCTAATGTTTCCTCATTTGATAAATCAGAGATAATATCCTTAGCATTACCGATTGCATCTTTGATATCATCAGTTGCATAGGATAGTGAATTGACAGCATCTGCTAAATCATCTTTAGATGTATTTAATTGGTCGCTTACATCGGTCAGATAATTGTCTAAGCCTTCATAAAGATGTTCAACGGAACTTCCAAGCTCCTTAAGTCCTTTTGATATTGAGGACATCGCATCTTCCAGATACATAATTGCATCATCTATATATTGGGCGGCAGACTTGAATTTTGAGAAATCAATTTTTGTGTTATTAATTATGGTATTAAGGCTGTTTACAACTGTTTTCAATGCAGAAACAGTTGTGTCGGTACTGCCTTTTATGGTCTTGATATGCTCAGCTATGGCTTTTGCGTTAATTCCTATGCTTTCAAAGTCCTCAGGCTTGGAATTTAAAATTGCTTCTATTGCATCAAGAGAGGTCTTTATTGTTTCATTTGCCGTTATTATATCTTGTATAGCGGAGGAGAACTCTGATACCGCCGTATTTACTTGAGCTTTATTGTTGAAACCGATTGCCTCGCCCAAGTCATCAACCGCGTCTTTAGCGTTTGAAACAGCTTTTTTTATGCTTCGCTCTGCACCTGAGATGCGTGACAGAGCCGAATTGATATCGTTTATCTCGTCATACAAATCAGGAGCATATAATTCTATGTCATCAAGAGCATCAACAACATCATCAAAGGCATCAGCTAAATTTTCACTTCCATTCTCCAAATTTTCAAAGACGGGAGTAAGTTTGTCAAGAGTGTTTGACAAAATAGCTGTCTGAGCGTTGATTTCGGCTAAATTATCATCTACAAAGTCAGTGCCCTGGTTAAGCAAAATTTCTGTATTGTCCTGTGCGTTTTTTGCATATTCCGAAATATTGGATAAATGATTTTCAGAATTGTCTGTTAAGGACTCTGTGTCTGCGGTAAATCTGTTTACCATTTGGTGAAGATTATCAAGCTCCTGACGGATATCCTGCAACGTACTTTCGGAAGTCTGCAATAAAACATACGGCTCAACCTGACCTACAATTCCGCCAACATCTTTTCTGCCCTGTATAAAGCCAAAATTCTGACAGCCCAAAAGATAGCCCGATTGCCTGCCTGCAATACCGCCGACGTTATATCCAACGTGCTTATAACCGACATCGGCGTTGTTTGTGCAACCCTGTATTATGCCCGAGCTATACCCTGCAATACCGCCTGTATCGCTATGCCCTAAAACAGTTTCTTCTTCGGCTTCTTCCTTTTTGTTTTTGTAGTTTTCGATAACAGCGCCTGAGTCTGTTTCTATGTTCGAGATATCGTTCTTCTTTTCTTCGTATACTGTGTTTATTGAGGCATTGTTTATACAGCTTAAAATAAGTCCGTCATTTTTACCTGCAATACCGCCGATAGAATTTTCTCCTACAATATTTCCTGAGGAGGTGCAGGCAACAATCTGTCCGTTGTCTGTGTTACTTCCTGCAATACTACCGATTGCGTTTTCGCCCTTGACTGTTCCGTCAAAGGTACATTGTTCAATAATGCCTGAGTTTTCACCTGTAATACCACCTATAAAACTTTTTGAGCCATTTGGAATTATATTTGCCTTAACATTCAGACTTGTTACCTTTCCACCATTTTGAATGTATCTGAACACTCCTAAATAAGAGCCGTTTTTTGAAATGTTAATACCTGAAATTATGTATCCGTTTCCGTTAAATGTGCCTCCGAAGGTGGGAACAGACAAAAACTCCTTTTTGCTAAAATCAAGATTGCAAGTTAAGTTAACGGTTTTTCCCTGTGACCAGGTGTCAAGGGTGCATTGCTTTGAAAAATTTATAAAATCCTCCTCGCTTGAAATTGTGATTGTATCGTCCTGAGCAAACACAGCAGGAACTATCGTAATAAACATATATAAGACCATTATAATTGCGAGAAAGCAGGCTACAATTCTATTTTTCATCTGTTCCACCTCCAATTGAAATGCGTTCTTTTATATCCTTAAAATTGAAAGAGGTTTTTTCTATAATAAAATCACCAAGCACTAAAAGCTGCGGCAATATTCCCATAACTAAAATAATAGAGATTAAAGTTCCTCGCCCCAGGGCAATTCCGATTGATGAAATCGTAGGGTCAGAGGAGAGCAAACCTATTGCAAAACCTGCTGATGCCAGAATTGAGCCTGATGTGAATATGGTGGGGAATGCCAAGTTGAGAGATTGTTTTATAGCGTCAAACTTGTTCATCTTCCGCCGCAATTCTGTATATCTGTTTGTTATTACAATGGCATAATCAATGTTTGCACCCATTTGAATTGAACTTACCACCAGATAGCTCATAAAGAATAAGGGCTTATTCATTATGGTCGGGAATGAAAAATTAATCCAAATACTGCCTTGAATAACCAATATCAAAATAATCGGAATTCCTGATGATTGGAAGGTGAAGAACAGCACTATCAACACAAACAGAATAGACAGAATATTTATAATCATATTATCTCTTTTAAAGGAAACAGAAAGGTCATAACTGTTGGTGGGGTTGCCTGCAAGCAATACGTTATCGCCGTAGTATTTCTTTGCGGTATCTCGGACAGTATCCAAAAATTCAAAGGTTTCTTCACTTTCTTCGGGGAGGTTCAAGTTCATTACAAGACGTGTATGATTTTCACCTTCAAGCTGTTTTTTTCCGTCAAGAAGAGTGTCGTGCAATTCGTCTAAATTTTCTTGAGTTTCGCTGTCAAGAGAAACATATCCGTCGTCCGTAATTTCGTATACAAAATCAAACATATCCAAAAGAGCGACTTTATATGTGTCAATACCGCCTATAATTCTGCCGTAGCTTTCATTATCTACTGCGTAAGCGGAGTATAAAAGCCGTACAGTTTCAATATCCATATCAGTCAGTTCTGAGAACTCACGGGGACTTAATTTGTCACCTACGGAATATCCGTCAATAGCTTCCACTGCGGCAAGTGCCGTTATGGTATCGACCTGAGGATATTGTTCAAGCTCAGAGGTCAACTTTTGCTCCTTTTCATAATCACCTGAAGGTACTAAGACGGCAAGGGTATTGTTTTGAGTAAAGGTGTTGGTTATATTTTCTCTTGCAATTTGTGACTCATTTTTTGTTATAGTTGACAGATTAGTATCGCTGTATGCGTAAGGACAGTTGCCTGAAAGGAAAAAGGCAACAATAATCAAAACGGCAAAAATGCAAGGTGTGATAAACCTTAATTTAACAACACCATTGCACCAAACGTCAATTTTAGGTATAAAGTTTTTGTGATGTGTTCTATCTATCAGCTTTGAAAAAGACATTAAAAGTCCGGGCATAAGAGTAAATACAGTTAAAATGCTGATGATAATGGCTTTGATAAGAACAATGCTCATATCAAGTCCGATTTTAAACT
>CACWIG010000049.1 GCA_902760955.1 uncultured Ruminococcus sp.
AGGGTCACTGCTTGTGTGGATGGACTTTATCGATTCTCTTTGCAACATAACAGATACAGGCTTTGTGACACTTTTGTACAGTATAAAATCAAAAAGGGCGGCGGAAGCGAGCTCACGGATGCTAAATTTTATTCAACACTCAAATGCTTTGCCTTTGACACCATTGAACTTGTGTCCATCCTTATTTGCTGGATATTCCGAGGTTACAGGGCAGTGTGGTATTTTTCACCTGTGATATGTATAATACTTGCGGTTTTCTTCTTTGCAACAGCAGTTTTGAGAATAAGAAAATCAGTAATCGTTTTGACAGACCGTACACTGCCTGAAAAAGAACAGCTAAAAATTTTAAATGTGCTGTCAAAATTTTATGATAAGTATGAAGAATTTGAATTTTTAAGTTCGCGTCTTAGCGGAGAAATGGTGTATGTAGACCTTAAGATAAAGTTTCGGGATGAAACCACATATGCACAATTAAAAAATTTCTGTCGGGAAATATCCTGCGAGATGGAAAAGCAAATCAAAAACAGCAGAGTCAGCATTGTCATAGACGATGACACCATAGGCTCCCTTGCGTAATTGTATGTGACGGCGTCCTCGACGTCCCGCAAACGCACCAACATTTTACAACAAATTATCCGTTTGCGAAATACGTTACATTGTATGTGACGGCGTCCTCGACGTCCCGCAAACACACCAACATTTTTACAACAAATTATCCGTTTGCGAAATATGTTACATCGTCCCGCATAAACAACCTAAAATTATGTTTGTTAAATATAAACAATTAATCAAAATATTATTTGTTGATTTTTTAACCGACATATACAAAAAATTTTTCCTAAAAACGCTTGACAAATATTTTCTTTAAGATATAATAATATAAGATAGTATTATAAGTGTAAATTTAGGTGATTGATATTTAATTGCCTAAAACAAAAAATCTTAAATATGTATGTTTTTATAAGGGAGGCGGATTGGATATGAAAAGAGTGTACACACAGCCTGAGGCAGAGTTAATTGTTTTTGATGTTAACGATGTGCAAATGTTAACGCTTAAGAAGAGCGAGGCAAAAGCAGATTTAAAAAAGGACAGTTTTAGCCAGGGAACCAATGGAGGATTTAACTGGGACTCAAATCAGAATGGTATGGGTTATAAAGGCTTTGGCAATTAGTGAAATTTGCAAATATTTTCACACCACGTTTTATGATTTAAAATAATGGAAAAGAGGGGTTTTTAAAATGAAATCATTAAAGAAAATCGCTGTATCGTTTCTTCTTGTTCTTGCAATGACTTGCACAATGATTGGAACATTTGCAACAGAAACAGGTACAAATGAAATTATATCTTACACAGTTAAGACTTCGACTGATGGTAATACTTGGTCGGATAGCTTAGTTATCACATCTGAATCTATGATAAAGGTTGACGTTACTTTGGCAAAACCCGGTGAGGTTACCTTAATGTCATATAAAGCTGGGGCAAATACATTAGACGACACTACTATTCAGTATGTTACACAAGAGACTTCAGGTGCAAACAATACTGCATCTATTAAGTTCAGACCGAGAAGTACTGTAAGTGATGGCGTATACGTTATCAAAATCGGTGCCGAGGGTGTTAGTGATGCAAAGACGGTTGAATATGCTGTAGGCGGTAGCTTAAATATTACAGCTGTATATAACAACATATGCTATGCTGACCCGACAGTTGCACAAGCTGCAAAGGAAGGCGTATATTACGCAGAGGATGTTATATATACTATTCCTGATGGCAAAGTTTTTACAGATGCTACAATTAAAATTGGCGATAAAGAATTAACAGTAAATGATTACATAATTCCTGAAGGCGAAGCCAATAAGCTTGTAATCAAGCCTAACGCAATAGTTACTGATAGTACAACAAAAGCAACATTGGGTAATGGTTCATATGTATTGTCTGTAACATTATCAGATAAAACTACAGGCTACTCTACAATAAATGTTTGTCCTGATGTTTTGTATGATAAAGTTAAGTTTGCTTTTATTGACCCTGTAGAGACCAATGATCTATATGGTAAAATGAGAATTAACTATGCAGATAAGTATACACGTGTATTGTGTGCACCTGCTATCCCTGATGGTAATGGCGGATATTTAGTATCACTAAAACCTGAGGGTTCATACTACAGTACAAGGGACCCAAGACCATATGTTGTAGATGTAGGTAGTATGTTTGGTTATTGGACTGATGAAGCTGGTGCAAAGTTTAATGTAGAAGATGGTACTAATTATATTGAGTATAATGAAAATCGCGATATATTAACAAGTAATGCTGTTTCTGGTGAACAGGATGGTACTAAAGATACTCATATAATAACAAAGGCAGGAGAGCAAAATATTGTATACACCAAAGGGGATGGTAGTACACAGACTGCAATGAGATTCTTTGCTTTGCTTGACTTAGACCAACTTCCTGATGCAACCGGAACTATGACAAATGATGAGAAAATTGCTCGTATTACCAAGGCAGGCTTTGTTGTATCTGACCTTTCATTATCTCCTACCATTGAGGCAGGTTTCTCATACACAATAGAAGAATATGCTTATGAGAGTATTAAGGTAAGAGCAAATGCAGACGACGTTACTAGTAAAAATGTTAAGGAGCTTGCAACAAGCCTTGGACTTCCTGAGAATAAATATGATTGTATTATCACAGCAGTTTTAGATGTGGATAATACCGACTATCAAAGAGGAAAGCGTATTGGTGCTGTTCCGTATATTGAAATAAATGGTGTCAGAACATATGGTAGTGCTGTAAGTAGCCCGTATTCATATAATTCTGCTAACAAAATAACATTTAGTGATCCATATAAGTACCAGAATCCTTTAGAGTATAAATCCGCTGACTAATTTAGATTATAATAATAAAAAGGAACGACAAAATGTCGTTCCTTTTTTTAACTCCATATTTGTATGGTATGATGCCCACATTGTTGATAATTAATAATTACATCTGTAGGGGACGGCGTCCCCGACGTCCCGCAAACACACCAACATTTGTGCAATAAATTATCCGTTTGCGAAATATAATATATATACGGATATTTTTTTGTCAATCGTTCGTATGCTACGGGACGTCGAGGACGCCGTCCCCTACAATATGAATGTTTATGGACGGATGATAAATCCTCGACGTCCCGCAAACACACAACCCATTACAAACTCAAAAAAATCTTAAAAAACAAAATTTTTTTCTTGACACACGACAAATTTTAATATATAATATAATAGTTATTTTATGGAATAACAATCCTTACTCCTAATATATAGGGGTCAAAGTCCAGAAGGAGGTGACAAACGATGGCAGAAAAAATCAACAAGTATGAAACAATCTTTATTGTTGATCCAACAAAGACAGAAGAGGAAATCACAGCATTAGTTGAAAAGTTCAAGTCATTGATTGAAGCAAATGGTACCATCGAAAGCGTTGATGATTGGGGTAAGCGTAGACTTGCTTATACTATCAACGACTTAAACGAAGGCTATTATGTTTTGATTAATTTCGCATCAGAACCGAATTTCCCGGCTGAGCTTGAGCGTGTTTATGGTATTACTGATGGTATCATCAGAAGTATCGTAGTAAGATCAGAGGAGGCGTAGTCAATGATAAACAAAGCAATATTGATGGGCAGACTCACACGTGATCCTGAACTCCGTCACACGGGTACAGGAACTCCTGTTTGCAGTTTTTCTATTGCCATAGATAATGGTTATGGTGAAAACAGACAGACAGATTTTATTAATTGTGTTGCCTGGAACAAAACAGCTGAATTTGTCAGCAATTATTTTTCAAAGGGCAAGATGATTATTGTTATTGGTCGTATTTCGACCAGAAGCTGGGAAGGTCAAGACGGAAAACGCAACTACACCACAGAGGTTGTAGCAAGCGAAGTTTCCTTTGGAGAGAGTAAAAGAAGTCAAGATGGCGGTTCAGATTACACAGGTGGGCAAAATGCTTACTCTGCACCTGTACCTACTCAGGCTGCACCGCAGATGCCTGAACTTGCTGATGACGATTTTTCACCTCTGCTTGATACTGATGACGACCTTCCGTTTTAATTTATTTAAGGAGGCGAAACAAAATGGCTGAAGAAAAGAGAATGGAAAGACCTCGCGTTAGACGTGCAAAGAAAAAGGTTTGTGCTTTCTGCGTAGATAAGGTTGATCACATAGATTATAAGGATGTTGCTAAACTCAGAAGATACGTAACTGAGAGAGCTAAAATTCTTCCGAGAAGAATTAGCGGTTGTTGTGCAAAGCATCAGCGTCAGCTTACAGTTGCTATTAAGAGAGCAAGACAGATTGCACTTCTTCCTTATACATCAGATTAATGAATTTAAAACCGCCGATTTCGGCGGTTTTTTGTTTGCGCGGAATATATATAGCACATTCATAAAAGTGATGGTGTTCACAAATTAATAATTATATGTTGTAGGGCAGGGGCTTGCTCCTGCCGAATTTGTGTTTTGTTGCGTAAATTGTTATATTTTACGGGACGTCGAGGACGCCGTCCCCTACAGATTTGAATATGGATTACAACGGGACGTCGAGGACGCCGTCCCCTACAGATTTGAATATGGATTACAACGGGACGTCGAGGACGCCGTCCCCTACAGGTGCGGCAGGAGCAAGCCCCTGCCCTACAACG
>CACWIG010000050.1:0-4560 GCA_902760955.1 uncultured Ruminococcus sp.
GCCCTACAACGTAATATATTGCACATTCGTAGGTACATTTGCGGGACGTCGAGGACGCCGTCCCCTACAGGTGCGGCAGGAGCAAGCCCCTGCCCTACAGATGTGTAACATAATTTGAAAATAGATAATTTGTTGTACATATGTTGGTATGTTTACGGGACGTCGAGGACGCCGTCCCCTACAGGTGCGGCAGGAGCAAGCCCCTGCCCTACAACGTAATATATTGCACATTTGTAGGTGTATTGGCGGGACGTCGAGGACGCCGTCCCCTACAGGCATAATTTCCGGATGATTTACGGGACGTCGAGGACGCCGTCCCCTACAGATTTGAATATGTATTATTGGACAATGACGGCGATGAAAAAATTATTTTGGATTTGTTATAATATAAAATATTTTGAAAACTTTTGTAAAAATATATTGCTAATTTTACTGAAGTGTATTATAATAATAAAAAAATCTAATAAGATTAGGAGATAATAAAATGGATAATCAAGTACACGAAATGCATCATCCGCTTATAATGCACAAAATTTCAATTTTGAGAGATAAGGAAACGACTACAAGAGATTTCCGTGAGTTAGTATACGAAATCGCTTTACTTATGGGATATGAAGCAACACGTGATTTGGAAACAGTTGAAAGACCTGTTGAGACACCTATTACCCAGACAACAGGTAAATTTATATCAAAGCAGGTTGCGCTTGTCCCCATACTCCGTGCCGGATTAGGTATGGTTGACGCTCTTATGAGCCTTATTCCTGCGGCAAAAGTAGGTCATATTGGTCTGTATCGCGATCACGACACACACGAGCCTGTTGAATATTACTGCAAGCTCCCGTCTGATATATCAGAAAGACAGATTTTGGTTCTTGACCCAATGCTTGCAACAGGTGGCAGTGCGGCTGCGGCTATTGATTTTATCAAAAAACGTGGCGGTAAGAAGATAAAACTTATGTGTATAATTGCTGCACCTGAGGGTGTTAAGGCTGTTGCTGAGGCTCACCCTGATGTTGAAATCTTTTGCGGAACAATTGATGAAAAGCTTAACGAAAATTGTTATATTGTTCCAGGTCTTGGTGATGCAGGTGACAGATTGTTTGGTACGTTATAATATAGATATTTAAGTAACGGGCGATTCGTGAATCGCCCCTACAAATTAAAGTGAATAGTGAAGAGTTATTGTAAATTTTCGCTCAAGAGCGAAAATTATTTTGAAGGGAGCCGAAGATAAGCCCTCCTTGCGCAAAGGAGGGTGGCACACGTAGCGTGACGGGAGGATCGGTGATATACCATTGATTGTGCAATAATATATGCGTTGTGGTACATATTTGCCAATCCCTCAGTCAGCTACGCTGACAGCTCCCTTTACACAAGGGAGCCAAAATATAATGAATAATTGACAATTCAATTTGTCGAGGGCATCGTCCCCTACAGGTGTGAAACATATTTGTTAAACGGGTGTTTTGTTGCATAAATTATGGTATTTTTCGGGACGTCGAGGACGCCGTCCCCTACAGATTTGGATATGGATTATTGGACAAAAGAGTATCATCACAGAATGT
The DNA here is from genome assembly GCA_902760955.1 of uncultured Ruminococcus sp. Taxonomy (GTDB): domain Bacteria; phylum Bacillota; class Clostridia; order Monoglobales; family Monoglobaceae; genus UMGS1820. The sequence continues at coordinate 1,566 of CACWIG010000050.1, forward strand.
AGGGGCGATTCACGAATCGCCCGTAATGCCCAACCGCAATGAAAAAATTATTTTGAATTTGTGTGAAAATTATTCTAAATTGATACAAGTTTTTGCTTGACAAAAGAAAATAAATATGGTAACATATCATATGTTAGCCTATTGCTCAGAGTATGGGGTAAATGATTCACCGCCCTATTCCGGGCTTTGAGGTCAGTATTTTATTGGAGGTGAAATTAACAATGGATAAGGACATTAAGCAGGAAATTATCAACAAGTATGCCATTCACGAAGGTGATACAGGTTCTCCTGAGGTTCAGATTGCTATTCTTTCATACAGAATTGACCATTTGAACGAGCATCTTAAGACTCACAAGAAGGACCATCACTCAAGACGTGGCTTGCTTAAGATGGTTGGTGTTAGACGTGGTTTCCTTAACTATCTCGCTAAGAAGGATATCAACAGATATCGTGATATAGTTGAGAAGTTAGGTCTCAGACACTAAAATGCACATTCGGGCAGCCTTTTTCGGCTGCCCTTTTGACGTTTTTTATTTGCATATTTGATTTATGTGCCTGGATATAATTTTTATTTTCAGCACAGAATACAGATATATCTGTACTTGGTAGAGTTTGTTTTTAGCAGTTAAAAATATACATTTTAAATAGTGCATATTTTTAAGTGCTAAGTCAAACCTACCGCGATAAAATTTTTAAGGAGGTTGACTTTATGTCAAAGATTTTTAAAACAGAGGTCGCAGGCAGACCTTTGTCGTTTGAATTTGGTAAGGTTGCCGGTTTGGCAAATGGTTCGGTTCTTGTTCGCTATGGTGATACTGTTGTTGTTTCTGCAGCAACTGCATCGGACAAGCCACGTGATGGTATTGATTTCTTCCCTCTTAGCATAGACTATGAGGAGAAGATGTATGCTGTCGGTAAAATTCCAGGTGGTTTTACACGCCGTGAGGGTAGACCTTCTGAAAATGCTATTCTTACATCGAGAGTTATTGACAGACCTATGCGTCCGCTTTTCCCTAAGGATTTGAGAAATGATGTTTCAATTGTTTCTACTGTTCTTTCTGTTGAGCAGGATAATGCACCTGAGTTTTGTGCTATGATTGGTTCGTCCGTTGCTGTATGCGTTTCTGACATTCCGTTTAACGGCCCTGTTGCTGCTGTTTATGTTGGCCTTGTTGATGGTGAATTTGTTATCAACCCAACAGAAGAGCAGAGAGCTAAAAGTCAGATGGCGCTTACTGTTGCAGGCAGCAAAAAGAAGGTTGTTATGATTGAAGCAGGCGCCAATGAGGTTCCTGAAGAACAGATGTATGATGCAATTATGTTCGCGCACGAAGAAATTAAAAAGCTGTGTGACTTTATTCAATCAATCCAGGATGAAATCGGCAAGCCTAAGTTCGAGTATGAGCATATGGTTGTTGATGAAGAATTGTTCAGCGATATAAGAGCGTATGCTGAGGATATGGTTAAGCAGGCAATGGATACAGACGACAAAACTGTAAGAGATGAAAGATTGCTTGTTGTATACGAAGACGTATATAATCACTTTGAAGAAAAGTATCCTAACGAAGAATATAAGGCTCAAATTGATGAGGCTCTTTATAAATTACAGAAAACTGTTGTAAGAAACTGGCTTATGTATGACAAGAAGCGTGTTGACGGCAGAGGTATTTTGGAAATCAGACCTCTTTCGGCTGAGGTTGGACTTCTCCCGAGAACTCACGGCAGCGGTCTTTTCAGTAGAGGTCAAACACAGGTTCTCACAGTTGCAACACTTGGCTCTTTGGACGATGCAAAGATAATTGACGGTCTTGACAACGAAGAATACAGAAGATACTTACATCATTATAACTTCCCGTCATACAGCGTCGGCGAAACCCGTCCTTCAAGAGGACCAGGCAGACGTGAAATCGGTCACGGTGCTTTGGCAGAACGTGCTCTCGTTCCTGTTTTGCCTACTGAAGAGGAATTCCCATATGCAATCCGTCTTGTTTCAGAGGTATTAAGCTCAAATGGTTCAACCTCTCAGGGCAGTATCTGCGGAAGTACACTCGCTCTTATGGATGCTGGTGTTCCGATTAAGGCTCCTGTTGCAGGTATCTCTGTTGGCCTTATAACAGACCCTGAGGATGATGATAACTTCCTTACTATGGTTGATATTCAGGGCGTTGAGGACTTCTTTGGCGATATGGACTTTAAGGTTGCAGGGACAAAGAAGGGTATCACTGCTATTCAGATGGACTTAAAGGTTGACGGATTGACACCTGCGATTATCAGAACTGCCCTCGAACAGACTAAGAATGCAAGATACTACATTCTTGACGAAGTTATGTTAAAGGCTATAAGTGAGCCGAGAGAAGATGTTTCTCCTTACGCTCCTAAAATCATTAATATGACTATCCCTGTTGACAAAATACGTGAGGTAATAGGTAGTGGCGGTAAAGTTATTCAGGGTATTCAGGCAGATACAGGTGCTAAAATCAGCATTGAGGATGATGGTCAGGTATACATTGCTGCTGTTGGTCCTGAGGCAGGTGAAGCTGCTAAGAAGATGATTGAAAACATCATCAAAGAGCCTGAGGTTGGCGAAATCTATGAGGGTGAAGTTGTGAGCGTTCTCGACTTCGGTGCTTTCGTTAATATTCTCCCAGGTAAGGACGGCTTAATCCATATCTCTAAACTCTCAAAGGCAAGAGTTGAAAAGGTTACTGACGTTGTTAATATCGGCGACAAGGTTATGGTTGAAATAATCGAAATCGACGAGAAGAAGGGAAGAATTAATCTCAGAAGAATTGAAGATTAGTTTGGCATAATATAAGCTGAGTGAATGGGTGTTTTGAGATACCCTTTCGCTCAGCTTTTTTATATGACCCTACAGGTGCGGCAGGAGCAAACCCCTGCCCTACAACGTAATATATTGCACATTCGTAGGTACATTTGCGGGACGTCGAGGACGCCGTCCCCTACAGGTGCGGCAGGAGCAAGCCCCTGCCCTACA
>CACWIG010000050.1:4636-6932 GCA_902760955.1 uncultured Ruminococcus sp.
GCCCTACAACGTAATATATTGCACATTCGTAGGTACATTTGCGGGACGTCGAGGACGCCGTCCCCTACAGGTGCGGCAGGAGCAAGCCCCTGCCCTACAATTTTAAATGAAAAATGAATAATTCTGGTGCTTATTTTGCGGACTTGGTATAATCGTTTTTGGGGGCAACTGAGAATTTTGTTTTATATGCTCTGAAAAAAGAGGTGTAATCATTAAAACCGCATTTTGTGTAAACCATTGTGGGCGGTTCTCCGTTTTTAAGCATACCTTTTGCCAATATAAGACGTTTTGCAATAATGTATTCCCAAATGGTAGAGCCTGTCATATGCTTGAACTTGCGGTTTAGTTGTGACTTGCTTATATAAAATCTTGAGCATATGCTGTCCAGGGTTAAAGGCTCTGTCAAATGGTTGTTTAAATATGTAATTATATCCGAAAATTCGTCCTGTTCTGTTTTAATAGTCAATATATCCGAAAGACATTCGTACATCTCGTCTATCAGTACAGAAATATAAAGGGATTTTGTATCAAAGCTATCACAAGAAATTATCCTGTCAATATAATATGACCATTGTTTATCCTTGAACATAGAAAAGGGGAAGAGGTTGCCTTTGCCTAAGGCGAGGCTGTCAAATGACGAGAGAACCTCTTTGGTCCGTTCTGACAATGCAATACCTGATGTGAATTGTATTACCGCCCTTTCATACGGTGCAGGAGAGGTTATATGGAGGCTGTGAGCCTCCGATTTTTTTATAAAGAATATATCTCCAGGCCTTAACTTGTATATGTTTCCCTCAACAAAATATTTTGCATTTCCTGACAGAAAGCAATATATTTCATAATAATCGTGGGTGTGCATACGAAAGTTGTCTATATTGGGATATACTGTAAGTTTTTTTGAGCAGTTTATTATATTATTCATCATTTCCTCCGCCAAAATTAGCATTAAATAGATTATATCACTATATGCACATATTTGCAATGTTTTTTTAATATTATTTGTAATTGATTTATAATATAGTCTGAAGTATTATAATAGTGATGATAACAAAATTTTTGGTATTTATAAATAGGAGGCGTGGTATACAGTATGAAGGACATAAAGGTTTATGCATTTGCTGATGAAGCAAGTCCTATGATTGACAATCAGATTGATGCAATGAAGAGAAACTGCCTTGACGGACTTGAAATAAGGAATGTTGACGGAACAAATGTGTCTGATATCACTCTTGAAAAAGCCGTTGAAAGAGAGCGTTGTAAAAGAGAGTACAAGTATTGTGATACCTGAAATCAGCACAGTCTGAGGCGCTGAGAGTCCAGCGAGTGCTACTTTTGCAAAGACAGCTGTAAGTCCTGCTAAAAGTACCGCTATTATAAATAATCCGAGCCATCCGGATACTAATCCTGCTGCCATTTATCGAATTCCTTTCACTTGAAACCTTAGCCAACCTATTATATAATAATAAATCGCTATAATCAAACTGTTTTGTTTGGAGGAAAGACTTTGAAGCGCACCTGGAAAAGCTTTAGTGATTTTTTTGAAAAATACGCGCTGATCTTACATATCCCGCTTGCAATGCTTCTCGTGCTTGTAAACGAGTCATTAAGCCGGCACTCTCTGATCGAAGGATTCGGATTTATCACGAACCATACCGGAGCATTTCTTTACAACTCATTCATCATCTATGTGATACTTCTTCTGGTATTCCTATCGCCGAGACGCCTTTTTATGCGGCTCGTGATGATGGCGATAGTAATACTCTTCGGAATCATCAACTGTATAATCTTGAATAACCGAGTGACTCCGTTTGGCTTTACTGACCTCGCGATGATCGGTGACCTGCTCACGATGCAGAACACCAAGTATTTCACGGCACAGCAGGCCGGTATTTCGCTGATCGCGATTCTGATATTTGTCTTCCTTATGGTAATGCTTCACATGCACAGTAAAAAGAAGGCTGTTCAGACGAAGCTCTGGGTAAGGGTTTTGGTCTGTGCCATCGGCTTTGCCAGTTTGTTTCCAGTCACGAAGGCGTGCCAGGCAGCAGGCGTAGTGCAGACGTATTTCGGAAATCTCGCACAGGGCTACCTCGATAACGGCTATGCCTACGGATTTGCGATGTCGGTTGTCGGACGAGGAATGAACGAGCCTTCAGGATACTCTGAAAAAGCTGTTGACGATATCATAAAGGACACAGAGAAGGGCGATTCGACCCTTGGTTCTGTAAAGCCAAATATTATAGTAGTTCTATTAGAGTCGTGCTTTGATATAGATGAGTATCCGGCGCTTTCATAT
>CACWIG010000051.1 GCA_902760955.1 uncultured Ruminococcus sp.
ATCGGCAGAGCAGGCTGCGGCAAAGCAGGCTATGGAAGAAATCGAAAAGTGATTATGAAAACAGATACGATAAAGAAATATAATATACCTATATTTATACCGCACGAGGGTTGTCCGCATTCGTGCGTTTTCTGTAATCAAAAGAAGATTACGGGCGTTCAGACAAGTGTTACCTGCGGTGATGTAGAAAAGATAATCGAGGATTATCTGACTTTTTTGCCTAAGACCGACAGATATATAGAAATCGCATTCTTTGGCGGAAGTTTTACAGGCTTATCCCTTGACGTGCAAGAGGATTTTTTAAAGACAGCTAACCGCTATGGTGAGTTTGCAGACGGAATAAGAATGTCGACACGTCCCGATTATATTAATGATGATGTGTTAAGACTTGCAAAAAAGTATAATGTGACCACAATTGAATTAGGTCTGCAATCCTCAGATGATGAAGTCCTGAAACTCAACGAGAGAGAGCATATTTTTGCACAGACAATTCAAGCCTCAAATCTGATAAAGGAATACGAAATCAATCTTGGACTTCAAATGATGGTAGGGATGTACGGCTCCAATCCCGAAAAAGATATTAAAACGGCTAATGATACTGCTAATCTTGAGCCTGAATGTGTAAGAATTTATCCGACTTTAACTTTAAGCGGCACAAAACTTGAGGAACTGTACAGAAAAGGTGATTATGTACCCTACGAGCTTGATATGGCGGTTGATGTGACTGATAAGGTGATGCAGATTTTCGAGGAGAAAAATATTTCTATAATCAGAGTGGGTCTGCACTCTGATGAGAGTCTGACCGATGGTAAGAGCATTGTTGCAGGACCGTATCACCCTGCTTTTAAAGAACTTGTACTATCCAAACGTGCAAGAACAATGATAGAAAATGATATTATTGCAAACGGATATAAAGATTGTGTTTATGAGATAAGTGTTCCTAAAAGTTCGGTGTCCGAAACTGTCGGACACAAAAAATGCAACGCTGTATACTTTAAAGATAAATATAACATAGATTTAAAGGTGGTGGAGCGGTAATGGGAGTTATAGAAAAAGAACTGTTTGAACTTCAGGATATTAAGTACAGAGATTTTCATTCAAGGCTTATGCCTACCATAGACAAAGAAAGAATTATAGGGGTAAGAGTACCGATTTTGAGAAAGTATGCAAAATCTTTAGCTAAAAGCCATAAGAGAGATGATTTTTTGAGTGAGTTGCCCCATAGCTATTATGAAGAGAATAACGTCCACGCCTTTGTGATAGAAACCATTCAGGACTATGATACGGCGATGTGCGAAACAGAGAAGTTTTTGCCTTATATTGATAATTGGGCAACCTGTGATATGTTTTCGCCAAAGGTGTTTGCAAAGAACACAGACAGACTTTTGGTAAAGGTCAAGGAATGGCTGAACTCAGATTTGACATATACAGTCAGATACGGCATAGGTATGTTGATGAGATATTTTTTAGATGACGAGTTTAATAGTGAATATCTGAAACTTGTCGCTCATATAAAATCAGATGAATATTACATCAATATGATGAGAGCGTGGTATTTTGCCACGGCTCTTTCGAAAAGATATGATGAAACTTTGCCGTACATTATCGAAAAAAGACTTGATGATTGGACACACGATATGACAATAAAAAAAGCCATTGAAAGCAATCGCATAAGTGTTGAAACAAAGAGATACTTGCGGACATTAAAAACAGCCTCCTTGCGTAAAGGAAGCTGTTAGGCTGGCTGATTTAAGTGCCGTTCATTTTATATATATTTTTGATGTATAAATCTTTGACTCGTTTGGACATATATAGTCAAAGCCTGCGTACTCTCTGTCAAATGGAGAATTAGGACAGTTTGTAAGACAAGTTTGCGGTTCAAGACATATATATCCGCTTGCATCACCATTGTATATTAGTCTGAACTTGAACTTTTTATCAGGTTCATATACAACGCTGAGACCTTTTTTACTGTCAAATATTATAAGTTTTTGCTTTTTCTCAGCACGGAAGTGTTTGCTTACAGATGTAAAAGGATTAAACTTTCCGTATAATAATGCCGTTGATATATCATCAGGGTTTAAAGTGTTGCCCGTGGGCAGATAGGTTTTAGGATTGCGTTCGTATTCTTCGTCAAATTCTGCAAGAACTGTGATGTTTTCAGGCAATCCGCCTTCTGCAAATACGGAATTAAAGGTAGTATGAAACCCAAGTAAAGCAGGCATTTTTGCAGATGACAGATTATATATTTCTATTTTTTGGGTAAGTCCGTCTTCGGATAATGTATATGTCATTTCCACTTTAAAATTGTGGGGAAAATCCATATACGGATTGTCCTGGTCGGCTGTGTATTCGCACACGATTTTGTCGGCTGTCTTTTCTGTAAGAGTAAATTCCTTAGAGTATAACTCGCCGTGCAGGTGTGAATTTGAACCGGTATCGTTGATTGGAAAGCTGTAAACCCTGCCGTCGAATTCAAATTTTCCGTCAGATATTCTGTTAGGGGGAAAGAGTATGGGCATTCCGTAAATAAATTCGTTGTCAAGTGGCTTTGTGTAGTCAGGCTCACGAAGAATGTTTGCGGAATGGATATCGTTCCTGAGTGAGATACAGTTTGCACCGCGGGTTAAATTTATTTTTGCCGTGTATCCGCTTGAGGATATTTGTTCGATTTTTTCCATTTGTATATCTTCCTTTGTGTATTTATTACAGCCGAGTGTCTGACTTAAATGCAGATGCACTCTATAATCTTACGGGAACATTATTTTGATTAAGGTAATTTTTCAAATCAGATATTTCTATTTCTCTGAAATGGAAGAGAGATGCGGCAAGAGCGGCATCTGCTTTCCCGTCGGTCAAAGCATCTTTGAAGTGTTCCATAGTCCCTGCACCGCCTGAAGCAATTACGGGAATTGACACGATTTCGGACACAGCCTTGGTAAGCTCAATGTCGTATCCTGCCTTTGTGCCATCGCAATCCATAGAGGTGAGCAGAATTTCACCTGCACCAAGCTTGTCAGCCTTTTCTGCCCACTCAAGTGCATCAATGCCTGTGTCAATTCTGCCGCCGTTGACAAATACGTTCCAACCGCTGCCGTCGCTTCTGCGTTTTGCATCAATCGCAACAACAACGCATTGACTGCCGAATTTGTCTGCCGCTTGTGATATTAAATCAGGATTTCTGATAGCAGAGGAATTTACCGATATTTTATCAGCACCCTCACACAAAAGTTCTCTGAAGTCCTCAACTGTGCTTATTCCGCCGCCCACAGTGAATGGAATAAATACTGTTTCGGCAACACGTCTGACCATATCGACAACGGTTCCGCGACCCTCGTGCGTTGCGGTGATGTCAAGAAAAACAAGTTCGTCTGCACCTGCCTCGTTATATATTTTTGCAACTTCAACAGGGTCGCCTGCATCTATCAGGTTGACAAAGTTTACGCCTTTTACAACACGTCCGCAGTTTACGTCAAGGCAGGGAATAATTCTTTTGGCAAGCATTATATGTCACCTCCGAAGTCGATAAAGTTTTTAAGCATTTTAAGACCTGTATTACCGCTTTTTTCAGGATGAAACTGAACCGCATTTATATTGCCTGACCACAGTGCAACAGGCAGATTTTCGGAATAGTTACAGGTAGCAGATATAATGGACTTGTCCTCAGGACACATATAAAACGAATGAACAAAGTAGACAAAGGAGCCATCATCAATTCCTTTGAATAAGGGCGAATTTTTCTCAATATGTAGAGAGTTCCAGCCCATATGCGGAATTTTAAGTCCGTCTTTTTTCGGTATTTTTATATTTTTGCCCTTGAATATTGAAAGGCCGTCAGCATTTGGACTTTCCTCGCTTTCATCAAATAAAAGCTGTAATCCCAAACAGATGCCTAAAAATGGTGTTCCGCTTTCGCATACCCTGCGTATGCAGTCATATAAATTATATTTTTTTATGCTTTCCATACAATCGCCAAAGGCACCTACCCCAGGCAGAATAACCCGTGACGCAGATTTGATTTTATCTCTGTCAGAGGTGACAACTGCTGTTGCACCATTATACTCACAGGCTTTTTGTACAGAGCGTAAATTGCCCGCTCCGTAATCTATAATTGCTATCATAATGTCAACTCCTTTCAAGCTGACTATATATTATCATAAATTACGTGAAATTTCAACAATAAGTTAAATTTTAGGCGTTTTGAACGAATATCCGAAATAAGAATTACGAATTTGTAAACATTTATAAATTGTAGTGTTAAAATAGATATGTTACATTAAAAAATGACAACAACCAAAAATTGTGGTAAAATAGTTTCGACGAAAAAACAAATCCACAAAAGAAAG
>CACWIG010000052.1 GCA_902760955.1 uncultured Ruminococcus sp.
ACGCTTGACGAGGACAGCGAGCTTCGTTTAACCATTATGGCATCACTCGCACAAGAGGAAAGCCGTAAAACAAGTGAGCGTGTAAAATGGGGACAAAAACGCCAAATGGAAAAAGGTGTTGTCTTTGGACGTGATTTGCTGGGATATAAAGATAAAGGTGGTAGGTTGTATCTGGTTGAAGATGAGGCTGAAATTGTCAGGTTGATTTTTCACAAGTATCTCAATGAGGGTAAAGGCACTCACATAATTGCAAGAGAACTCAAAGAAGAAGGCATCAAGCCTTATGACCCAGATGGTAGAGCAAAGTACAAGAATGACTGGTCAAACACACAGATACTGCGCGTGCTTCGTAATGAAAAATATGTGGGAGATTTAGCACAGAAAAAAACTTGGACAAAGGATTATCTCGACCATAAAAAAAGGTATAACAGGGGTCAAGAGGATATCATTTATATTAAAGACCATCATCCAGAGATTGCAATAATTAGCAGAGAGATGTGGGATGCAACGCAGGCGGAGCTGCAACGCCGTACAACGACTGCGGAGCAAAAGTCAAAGCATAGTAACAGATATTGGCTGTCGGGTAAAATCTTCTGTGGGGTGTGTGGCGAAAGGTTTGTAAACAAAATTAAGAAAACAAGTGTAGGAACATCAAGGGCTTGGAATTGTATGAACCATATCAAACCACACGCCTTTCGCGAAGTAGAATGTTCTATGTCAGAGTGGGCAAGCGACAGAAGTATGAAGAATATTGTGTTGTACATCCTTAACATTCTGGTTGAGAACAGAGATGAACTCAAAGCAGAGATTGTAAAAGAGATTTCGCAGTTAAATCTTGAAGAAAAAGTTAAGTCAACAGATGATATTCAAGATAAAATTGATAGATTAGAGCAGAAAAAATTAAATTTGATTGACATTAGAACAGAGGGTGAAATTTCAAAGGAAGATTTTATGAAAAAGAAAACTCAATTTGAAACAGAGATTTCAGATTTAAAGGCAGAGTTAGAAGAAATCAAAGAACTTGCTATCACTAAACAACGTCAGCAAGATAAGATGGATAGTATTATCAAGGAAATTGACAGAGTGTTGCAGTTAGATAGTGAAGATTTGGATGGACTGTTGGGTACAGTTACACAGAGCATAACAGTTTATGAAGGTCATACAGTTGTGGTAAGGCTTAAAGACATACCTTTTAATTTCAAGGTGGTATACAAATCTACAGGTAGATTAGATACATATAGGACGGAGATTTTAAGTTTTGAAGTGGTATAAAGAAAAGGGCAAAGCCTACTGTTTTCAGTATGCTTTGCCTATCTTTGCATAAAGGAGCAAAATCATCGCTGATAGACCTATGTCTGTCAGTAAGCTTTTTGTAATTTCGTCAGGCATTGAATATCTTTGGGAAAGATATCTAAGTGATGCTCCCAATTCGCCGTTAGGACCGCCGTACTGCGCTACGACGTATTGTGCTAATCTCGGGTTTGTATTTTTTATATTGATTGGGTATTCCAATCTTTTATGATATTGCCACATATGAATTCCTCCTAAATATTATCCCACGGCCACGGGTTTTCAATCCAATCCCAAAACTTAGGATTATCAGAATCCGATGCCGTAAGAGGTCCGAATTTTTCCTGAAACTCTTTTTTTAACTCGTTTGCTCTGTCTGTCATTTTACGAAACATAGCAATTCCCTCTGTATCCTCAGGGTGAGTATCGAGATATAAATTCCAATCATATGCTGCAAATGCATATGCGGCTAACTTTTTTAACATTCTGCTTCTCTCACTCATTCTTCTGTCCCTCCGAAAAAATCTTGTCACCATATATTTGATTGCCATATACACCAATCGGCTTTGCAAGAATGGGGAAAACAGTTCCGTTAGCAAGTGCATCCTCGGCACTGAAAAGGTTTCTCGGTTCCGCCTGCTGTATCGGTACATACGCATATCCCACCATCGGCATAGCGATTGGCGTAGTCTCATTTTGATAAGGCATATACAATATTCTCCTTTCAAATCTTCTTATTAAGCGTTTGTCCGCTCCTTATTTATATTATGCGTTATATTATAAATAGTGAAGAATTTATTTTGGACCCTTGTTATAAATATTTAGTGATAACGTGTTGACAAAAACGTCCATATTTCGTATAATCTATGGTATAAAAATATTAATCTTACGTATGATATTGACATCATATTACAAGCAAAGGGGAAAAATGAAAATGGATTTTATGCTGGGTTGCAACTATTGGGCATCAAATGCAGGAACAGAAATGTGGAGAAAATGGGACGAGGCGGCAGTAAGAGAAGACTTTGACATTCTGTCTTCTAACGGCGTTGAATACCTTAGAGTATTTCCCAATTGGCGTGATTTTCAGCCTGTTTCGCCGCTCTTTTCTGCAAATGGCAGATTAAAAGAATATCGTGTAAATGAGGACAAATTGCCAACGAACAAATACTACCTTGATGATGTTATGATGGAAAGATTTGGCCGTTTCTGCGAAATAGCTGAAGAATATGGTTTTAAACTGATTGTCGGCCTGATTACAGGATGGATGAGCGGAAGACTTTTTCTTCCTCCTGCTCTTTACGAAAAAAATATATACACAGATACCACTGCTCTTATGTTTGAGTTGAAGTTCATAGAGGGTTTTATTCAAGGTATGAAAAAGTATCCTGCGATTTACGCTTGGGATTTAGGTAACGAATGTAACTGTATGTCAGAAGCAAATGATTATCAGACGGCAGACACCTGGACAGGTATTATTTGTAACGCAATCAGAGCCAATGACCCGACAAGATCAGTTATATCGGGCTTGTCAGGAATGACAGCAGATGGAGTATGGCGTATTGAAAGTCAAGGAGCCTATACAGATATGCTTACCGTTCACCCTTATCCATACTTTGCAGGCAAATACACAAAGGACGGATACACTTCAATCAGAACACTCCTCCACGCAACTTGTGTATCTAAGTATAACGCAGACCTCGGTAACAAACCTTGTCTTGTAGAGGAAATAGGAACTCTCGGTCCAATGATGTGTGATGACGAATTGGCAGGTAATTTCATTAAGATCAATATGTTTTCTAATTGGGCAAATGGTGCTACAGGTTTACTTTGGTGGTGTGCAAACGAGCAGATAATGCTTAAAGAACCTCCGTACTGCTGGAATATGTGCGAAACAGAGCTTGGTATGATTTATAAAAACAGAAAAGAAAAGCCTGTTCTTTTGGAAATGAAGAAGTTTTCCGATTGGATTAAGAATATTGATTTTGAACTTCCTGAGGCAATTGAAGACGGCGTTTGTATTCTGACAAAGGATAATGACCAATGGGGCGTTGCATATATGGCAGGCGTGCTTGCAAAGCAGGCTAAAGTTAATCTCAAATATGCATATATAAATCAAGAAATTCCGCAGTCTGATGTGTACTTGCTCCCGTCTGTACATACACCTAGTATGATGCCGTCTTATATGTTTGAAGAGCTTAAAGAGCGTATCTACAATGGTGCTACATTGTATATTTCAAATAACAATGCAACTATTTCTGAATTTGAAGAGCTTACAGGTGCACATATTATCGATTCTGATTTTGCCACTGACTCGGGTAGCTTTAAGTTGGGAGATGATACTCTCAGATACTCACGTAGCAGACGTCATATAATTTCTGCAAACGGCAGTCAAGTTCTCAGCAAGGACGAAAATGGCGTACCGCTCATCACTAAATACAAATATGGTAAAGGTATTGTGTATTATGTGAACTTCCCTGTTGAAGATATGGCTATTGTAACCGAAAATTTGCAAGAAACAAAGCAATATGAGATATACAGAGAAGTGTTTAAGGAAAAGATAAAAGAACATATCGCCGACAGCGATTGTAAATACTTAGGTGTTACACAGCATAATGTTGATGAAAATTCTGCATATATAGTTGCAATAAACTATTCAGACAAAACTGTTATTCCGAATATTAAAATTAAAGACGGATATACTGTCAAACGTATAATAAGAGGAAGTCTGGAACAAATTGAACCTTTTGAAACACTTATAATAGAAGTTAAAAAAGTATAAAATATTAAAACTATTTAACTTATGTGTTTATATGTGCTATATTTAACTCAAATCAGCTATTGATATGGAGGATA
>CACWIG010000053.1 GCA_902760955.1 uncultured Ruminococcus sp.
CCTATGCCCATACGGTTGCCAAGCCCAACCGCAAAGAAAAATTATTTTGGATTTATAATTTGACAATCGTACACAATTACTCTAAATTATATTTTTTGTGTTGTAATTTTAAATATTATGTGTTATAATAATTACGCTAAACGTAACTTAATACATTTTGAGACAAGAATACTTTATTTAAAGTAATAATGTTGTACTCTTTGTTTCGTTGTAACATTTTTGAATTTTGACAAAAATGCAGACTTCATTAAATGTTATAGCGGATTATTCTTGCCTACATTTAAGTTATGTTTAGCGACAATCGGAGTTTGCGTTTTTTGTGCGGCGGCTCCGGCTGTCGCACTTTTTATTGTATAACAAAATAAGTTGTGCAAATGACTTATCACTTGCACAGCTTATCAACCTACTTTTTATTCAAATACTTCTTTAAATACTTTCCTGTATATGACTTATCTGACTTGACAACCTGCTCAGGCGTGCCGCAAGCGACAACCTCGCCGCCTCTGTCACCGCCTTCGGGTCCTAAATCTATTATATAGTCTGCTGTCTTTATCATATCCAGGTTGTGTTCAATAACAACCACAGTATTGCCTGCGTCAACCAACTTTTGCAATACCTCTGTCAGCTTGTGAACATCAGCCGCGTGAAGTCCCGTTGTGGGTTCGTCAAGCACATATATAGTCTTGCCCGTACTCCTTTTGGAAAGCTCAGTTGCAAGCTTTACCCTTTGTGCCTCGCCGCCTGACAGTGTAGTTGACGGCTGGCCTATCTTTATATATCCAAGTCCTACATCACACAAGGTTTGCAATTTGCGTGCTATCTTTGGAATATTGGCGAAAAACTCACAACCCTCTTCCACCGTCATTTCAAGAACATCATAAATACTTTTCCCCTTATATTTGACCTCAAGGGTTTCTCTGTTGTATCTCTTTCCGTCACACACCTCACAGGGAACATACACATCAGGCAGAAAGTGCATCTCAATTTTGATTATGCCGTCGCCCATACAGGACTCACATCTTCCGCCTTTTACATTAAAACTAAATCTGCCTGCACCATATCCCCTCGCCTTTGCCTCTGCTGTCATTGCAAAAATATTTCTTATATCACCAAAAAGACCTGTATAGGTTGCAGGATTGCTTCTTGGGGTTCTGCCAATTGGCGATTGGTCAATGTCAATAATCTTATCAAGGTTTTCAATTCCCTCAATCTTCTTATATTTACCTGCCACGCGTTTTGCGTTATTCAGTTCATTGGCAAGTGCTTTATACAATATTTCGTTTATCAGCGAGCTTTTTCCGCTCCCCGAAACTCCTGTCACACAAGTAAATGTTCCCAAAGGTATTTTAACATTTATGTTTTTCAGATTGTTTTCAGCCGCTCCCTTTATTACAAGATTTTCACCTGTTCCTTTTCTTCTCTCTTTTGGAACGGGGATTTCAAGTTTTCGGCTGAGATACTGACCTGTGACAGACCTTTCGCACTTCATTATATCCTCTGCTGTGCCTGTTGCGACAACTTCGCCGCCGTGAACACCTGCACCAGGGCCGATATCTATTATATGGTCAGCCGCAAGCATAGTGTCTTCGTCGTGTTCTACCACAAGCAAGGTATTACCCAAATCACGTAATTTTTTTAATGTTTCAATCAATTTGTCATTATCTCTTTGATGCAGACCTATACTCGGCTCATCAAGAATATAGATTACACCCATCAGGCTTGAACCTATCTGAGTTGCAAGTCTTATTCTCTGTGCCTCACCGCCTGAAAGCGTACCTGCACTTCTTGAAAGCGTAAGGTAATCAAGTCCCACATCAACCAAAAAGCCTAAACGTCCTTCAATTTCTTTTAATATATTCTTTGCAATAATACTCTCCTTATTTGTAAGTTTGTTGCCAAGCTGTTTAAAGAAGTTAAGAGCATTTACTACCGACATATTCGTAACCTGATTTATATTCAGACCGTCAACAGTCACCGCAAGAGTTTCAGGCTTTAATCTTGCTCCGTGACACTCTGGACAGGGCATATTTACCATATAGCTTTCTATCTCCGCCTTTGCCCACTCGGAATTTGTCTCTTCCCTTCTTCTTTCCAGGTTTGGCATTACACCTTCAAATTTCGCATACTGCGTTCCGCTGGCGTACCTTCTTTGGTATGTCAGCTTTAGCTTTTCGCCCTTGGTACCGTAAAGAATTATATCCAAAACATCTTCAGGCAAATCCTTGATAGGTGTATCTAAACTAAATCCATATCTCTCAGCCATACCCTCATAATACATACGCGATATACTGTTTTTTTCTGTTCCTGTCCAGCCTGATGCGGTAATTGCACCCTGATTTATACTAAGGTTTCTGTCGGGAATAACCATATCAGGTGATGCCATAGTTATAGAGCCAAGTCCCATACAAGTAGGACAAGCACCATACGGAGTATTAAACGAGAACATTCTCGGTGTAAGTTCCTCTATGCTGATACCGCAATCGTCACAGGCATAGTTCTGGCTGAATGTAAGCTCGTTTTCACCTATAACGTCTATGGTTACTATGCCCTCAGCCATATTTAATGCTGTTTCAACAGAGTCGGTCAGGCGTTTGGAAATACCCTCCTTTACAACAATTCTGTCAATTACTATATCTATATTGTGTTTTTTCTGCTTATCAAGTTTTATAGGGTCACCGCTGAGTTCATACATCTCACCGTCTACACGGACTCTGACAAAACCTTTTTTTCGTGCGTCCTCAAAGGTCTTTACATACTCACCCTTTCTGCCCCTTACAACAGGTGACATAATCTGTATTTTGGTGCCTGTGGGAAGTTCAAGAATTGTATCTATTATCTGGTCAATGGATTGAGGTGAAATCTCTTTGCCGCACTTTGGGCAATGAGGTATTCCTATATTTGCAAACAAAAGTCTGATATAGTCATATATTTCCGTCACAGTTCCCACAGTTGACCTGGGATTTTTGCTGGTTGTTTTTTGGTCAATGGAAATCGCAGGAGAAAGTCCGTCAATTGACTCCACGTCAGGCTTGTCCATCTGTCCCAAGAACTGTCTTGCATATGCCGACAGCGACTCAACGTATCTTCTCTGCCCCTCGGCATATATTGTTTCAAAGGCAAGCGACGACTTCCCCGAACCGCTCAAACCTGTTACAACCACTAATTTATCTCTCGGTATCTCAACTGAAATATCTTTTAAATTATTCTCTTTTGCACCTTTAATAACTATATTTTTATTCATAAATTCTCCTCCAATCGGCGAATTTCATCTCTTATCTGTGCCGCAAGTTCAAATTGCAATAACTCTGCGGCTTTCTTCATCTCGGTTGTAAGTTCAGCAATGGTGTGCTGTATATCCTTTTCTTTATTATCAGGCGCAATGCCCTTTGAGTCGGAAACCGCCTTTGTTGCCTCGATGACTTCGCTGACACTCTTTTTGATTGTCTTGGGTACAATGCCGTTCTTCTTGTTATATTCCGATTGTATTCCCCTACGTCTGTTTGTTTCGTCTATTGCACGTTGCATTGAGCCTGTAATGTTATCAGCATACATCAAGACCTTGCCGTTTGCATTTCTCGCCGCACGGCCGACTGTCTGTATCAATGATGTTTCGCTTCGCAAAAAACCCTCTTTGTCTGCATCTAAAATTGCAACAAGAGATACTTCGGGAATATCCAAGCCCTCTCGCAAAAGATTTATTCCCACAAGGACATCAAACACGCCAAGTCTTAAATCGCGTATTATCTCCATTCTTTCGATTGTATGAACGTCCGAATGTAAATATCGCACCTTAACTCCCATATCCTCAAGATATTCTGTCAATCTCTCTGCCATCTTTTTGGTGAGTGTTGTCACAAGCACTCTCTCGTCTTTTTCTGCTCTTGTGACGATTTCGCCGTACAAATCATCTATCTGTCCCGTAATAGGTCTGATTTCTATTTCGGGGTCTAAAAGGC
>CACWIG010000054.1 GCA_902760955.1 uncultured Ruminococcus sp.
TGGTAGGAGGATTAAACTAATCCACAGTATCTAAACACAGTATAGCAAATATCCGTAAAAATGGATATATAAACTATAAATATATAATACAAGGAGAATTAGGTAAAATGAAGTTAATGATTGCATCTGACATACACGGGTCATCATATTACTGCAAAGAAATGATTAAAGCCTTCAAAGCAGAAAAGGCAGAAAGACTCTTACTGCTCGGCGATATACTCTACCACGGACCCAGAAACGATTTGCCCAAAGACTACAATCCCAAGCAAGTGATTTCAATGCTTAACGAAATAAGCGACAACATACTATGCGTCAGAGGCAACTGCGACACTGAAGTTGACCAAATGGTTCTTGACTTTCCTGTGATGTCGGACTATGCCTTATTATATGCGGACGGATATACACTATATGCAACCCACGGCCATATTTACAATCAGGATAATCCATTGCCTTTTAAAAAAGGCGATATTCTTCTTAATGGTCATACTCACGTTCCAAAATACGTACTCCACGAAAACTATACGTATATAAACCCAGGTTCTGTTTCTATACCAAAAGAAGACAGTCCGCACAGTTATATGATTTATGAAAACGGCATATTTTTATGGAAGAATTTAGATGGTGAAACATATTTATCATTAAACTCTCTTAAATAATATAAATTTATAGCAGTTTTGCTATGTGTCGTATGTTTACGGGACGTCGGGGACGCCGTCCCCTACATTGTGATATAATGAATATCTAATAAAAAAGGCTCCCTCGTCACAAGGGAGCACTATATATTATTTTGTCGTTTACAATATTTCAAGTATCTCTGCGATTACATCACCGATTTTACAAGACATTCTATAAAACCCAAGGTCATTGGGGTGACAGCCGTCACTTGTGCAGGACTCGTAAAATTCTCCGTCAAACAATGTTTCTCCGTCGATAAAATAAACATTTTTATCTCCGTTAGATTTCGCTTTTTCATAGCTTTTAATAATCACACTTCTTCTCTCGGCATTAGATTTAGGATTGGTGAAGAAATCAGGTTTTGAAATCATAATATATGGAATGTCAGGATGTGTCTGCCTTATTGTTTCATAAAACTTAAAGTGAGTATTTTCAAGATGTGCAACATCAGGTGCATTATGGTCATAGTCGCATACGAACATACACATATCAAGTCCGCTTATGTATTCCGCCATTTCTTTCTCACCTTTTGCATTACCTGCAAAACCGAGATTGACATAATCGAGATTATACTTTTGTGAAATAAAATTCTCATATGTATTTCCAGGTCTGCCTGCCGCTCCTCCGTGAGTAATGGACGAGCCATAGAACACAATAGGCTTATGGTTTCGATATTTCATACCAGGGTTTATGTGATATCCATTTTCGATGCCAATATCCAATTTTTTAACCCCTGCAAAATGGGGCATATTCAATACATAATGCGACATTTTTCCATCACTGTATGACCCTTTTTTATACTCGGCTGATTTATAATCAAATTTATCAGCAGGGCGAAAAGCAGAACAAAACACATATCTTCCTGTATCATTCCATTTATACAAATCGAAACCATAGCAAAAGCAATGATTGCACACTGTGGGAACGGCTCCGTCCGCATATTCCACCCTTAGCGAAACACTTGGAGAATCCGTCGAAAATAACAATCTCACGCCTGCTCCGTATCCGCTTTGTCCTGCAACGCCCACACTTATTTTTTCAGCAATATTAAGAGGTATCCTTCTGGTTAAAACGCAATCATTTTCACGAACGGCTCCATATAGGTCCATAGTGTCATATGTTACACTATACCAATCAGTAGAACTATCATCTGCCTTTTCGTTTTTCAAAAAATTGTCGTCATAAATTTTACCGCTCATTGTAAATACCTCCCATTGAGCTATTTTATTTTAACTTCATAAACAGTTGCAGAACAAGGCTCAATAGCATCTGCATTACCATAGCAAACCTTAACGTCTGCACCTTCAGGGAATTGAATACCAGGGTTCTGCGGAGTATTCATATAATTAACCGCAACAGTTACAAAGTGCTTATCATCAAATGGATGAATTGTAACACCAACATTCGGATTATCCTTTTTAACAGGCTTCTTTGCAAGAATATCTGCTGCCACCTGTTCATAGATTTTGTAATAGGGATAATCTGTATAACTGCCCACTCTGTCAAAGGTAAATATTTCTAAACTGAAGTTTAAGAAGTAAGCCTTACCCTTTCCGTAATTATTGCAGGAGAATATTGCAGTTCCGTCTTCGTCCTCAACAAGCACATCAGCACCGCAACTCTTAAACAAGAACTTTGTTCCATAGGAAAACGGAAGTTCATATCCTCCAAAATCAGCAGTTTTTACACTTCTGTCTTCCTGCATACCATATGAGGTCAATCCCAAAAATTGTTCACAAGTTGCAAGATATGCCGACTCTGTTGTCACCAACACAGTAGCGCCCTTTTCAACCTTCTGTTTTACAGCATTTAGCATATCCATTGAGGTTGAATTCCAATAGTTAGTATTTGGGTAAATATAAAGGGGTACATCAGGCAATTTATCACTTTCGTAGCAGAAGCCTATATTTAATCCTGCCTGCTTACCCATAATATATGCTGAACTGCATATCTGGAAATACTGTTGCCAACCACTTGGAACAATCATTACAGCGTCTATTTCTGTTCTCTTAGGCAATTCGCCAAAAGGCATATTGCTGATAGCATTCTGGACTTCACGCATTGTAAGGGCAACCTTCTTTGGCGAATAATCTCCCTTTAATAATCCAAGCTCGTTTTCGCCCATACTCCACGAGTTCGGCGGTGTTTCAATATCAAGCTGGTCGTGTGCACACCACCAAAAATAGCCTATTGAACCATTTGCCCAACCTGACAAAAGATTTATACGCATCCATTGTGCTGCGGTTTCTTGGTTTCCTATCATATCGTTAACTGAACCTGTCTCCTGCATCATTGCAGGCTTGCCGCCGATTGTACTGTACATCTCCACCTGAGATGTGGGAAGAACAGTAGTTTTCATTCTGTTTATTGGCTCTTTATTTCCGCCGATTGTGGGCGACGGATAAGGATGCGGTGTCAATACATCCGTAAGCTCAGCCTGTGTCTGTATTGACCAATTTACTCTTCGGTCAGAAACAGTAACCTGCAGAGCGTGCATACCCGACATAATCTCTCTTGATGTATCCTCGGATAATATGCTGTTTCTGATTGTTGCTGTCCAAAGATATCCGTCCCAAGGGTTTTCTATGGGTCCCAAATTGTTACACTCGTTACCTAAATCCCAATATACTATTTCAGGGCGATGCTTTAAGTAACGGCAAAAACCGCGTACAAAACGAACCTCCCAGGAAAGTGCCTCGTGGTCCGTGATTAAATTTTTTCCAGCAAGTGCAGGCGGTGCATAAAGACGTCCGCTCATCCAACCTGTAACAATAGCAACTACTAACTTAATTCCGTTTTCTGCCGCAATGTCACAGAAAGTTTCAAATTGCTTGATTTTCTCCATATCAATGCCGAATTCGTTATCAATCTTAACATCATCAGCAAAACGATATTCTCTTCTTTCACCCTGACAGCTATAGAGCATCTCTATAGGCTGAAAATCACGCCAATTAGGGAAAACCCTCATATACTTGACACCATACTTAGCAAGCTCCTGTAAGTCGCGGCGTACTGACTCCTCGTCCCAATACTTCCACATATCAATGCCGTGTTTTGAACCCCAATAATTACAACCAATCATATATTCCATATACAATTTCCTCCTTATTAATTGTTGCGTTTTGTTAAGTTAAATGAAAATTGAGACCTTGAACTCCTTATGGTATAATGGTTTTACCCCTAAAACCTATACCTCCCGAAATTTCGAGAAAGGA
>CACWIG010000055.1 GCA_902760955.1 uncultured Ruminococcus sp.
ATCTCCCGCCTTTAAAGACTTCTTGGTCGAAAGCGGAACAAACCCCGCCTTTGCAAGCTCACGGCAAGCACATTCACAAAACTCTCTCTCAGTTTTTGCCTCGTTTATAAACTTCTTATACCCCTCACAAAAATCGAAGATTTCTGCCTTCTCTTTTTCAGAAGCATCTCCGAAAGCATTTTTATTTTCGTACAAAAGATTGTCCTTTAAGTCTTTTTTTGACATACTGCATCTTCCTCTCTACTATAATATATTCAACCTAATAAAGACTTTTATACATATTCATTGCTTCATTTACTTTTTTAACATAATTTCGTGTTTCGGCATATGGTATAGTTTGTAACTTCCCCGTTCCGTCGGTGTACTCGTCATTGCTGAGCCATTTGTCAACATTCCCGGGTCCGCCGTTGTATGCCGCAAGTGCGGTGTCCACATCATTTTTATATTTTGAAATCAATTCACTTAAATAGCAACATCCAAGCTGTATATTTGTTTCAGGGTCAAAAAGCATATCATTGGTGTATTTTGTCAAGCCTATTTTCTTTGCAACGTGACTGCCTGTTTCATCAGTCAGTTGCATAAGTCCCTTGGCATCAGCTGAGGATACCGCATATACATCAAATCGGCTTTCGGTTCGTATCACAGCTAATACAAGGTATCTGTCAAGTCCGTACTTTTCTGAATACTTGTCAACAAAATGCTCGTACTTAATAGGATATTGTTTCTTTTTTATATTTGAAGATATGTCAGAACTGTTATATTTATTAACCAAAAAGACAGCCAACAAAATCATAACAGCAATAAATATAACAAACTTAAAACAACCCGAACCGCAACCGCTTTGCGCTTTACGCTGTTTTTTACGCCTTCTTTTCGGCATAGGTTCTCTCATAATAACTCCGTTCCGTCAATAATCAGGTCAGACTTTCATATACCGCCTTAACCTGTTTTTTGACTAAGTCCACATCACCGTTATTGACAATAACAACATCTGCCAACTTACACATTTCGCTGTCGGAAAGCTGATTTGCCATTCTCTCCTTAACCTTTTCCGCAGAGCAGTTGTCACGTGCCATAACACGTTTTATTCTCACATCATCAGATGCCGACACCACCGCCTTAACGTCTATATCAATAGGGCATTTTGCGGTAAACAAAAGCGGAATTTCCGCACAGATGACGTCCGCATCAGAGGCATCAATCATTCTTTGCAATTCCGCATATATCTCCTTGTGCATAATGGCGTTCAGCCTCTTTAGTTTTTCCTTGTCATTAAAGACAATATCCGCAAGACGTTTTCTGTCTATTTCTGAGTCAGCACCTAAAATTTCATTTCCGAACTCGGCTACAACCATATCATAGGCATTAAAGCCTCGCCTCATAATCTTATGTGATATGGCGTCGGTGTCGATAACATACGCACCCAACTTTTTAAACTCATCGGAAACCATACTTTTACCTGCACCAATTCCGCCTGTAATTGCAACAATTTTCATATCAAAACACCTGCAATCCACATAATAGGTATATTATTTACTCATCTGTTCCGCCTTTTCAACACAAGCCGAAACAGCACTTTGAAGGGTTGCACGAAATCCGTTTTGCTCTAAATCGCAGACAGCCGCAATAGTTGTTCCTCCGGGCGAACAAACATTATCCTTCAATTTTTCGGGATGCTCACCCGTTGCAAGCACCATTTTCGCACTGCCCTCAACAGCCTTAGCCGCAAGTTTTAATGCCT
Source organism: uncultured Ruminococcus sp. (assembly GCA_902760955.1). Lineage (GTDB taxonomy): Bacteria > Bacillota > Clostridia > Monoglobales > Monoglobaceae > UMGS1820. Next base: position 1,742 of record CACWIG010000055.1, read on the forward strand.
GCTGTTTGGTAAGTCCATAGGCAACGCCTGCATCAGCCATTGCATCTATCATCATATAAACATATGCAGGACTGCTTCCGTGCAAAGCCGTTGCAACACTCATAAACTTCTCGGGCATTACCTCTGTTTCACCAACAGCAGATAAGATTTCGCATACAGTTTTTGTTTCTGCATCTGTCATATTGCCGTTAGGTGTAATTACTGTCATACCGCATCCTACCTGGGCAGGTGTGTTCGGCATTGTTCTGACAATTTTCTTATCAGCACCCAACAACTCCTCTATATGTGCAATACTTACACCTGCCGCAATGGAAATATAAATCTTATCTGTATAGCCTGTCATTTCAGACAAGACACTGTCAATAACATTCGGCTTTACCGCAAAGACGATAATATCACTTATTTTCTCGGTATATTCAGCGTCATCAGTTACAGCCACACCCATTTTTGATAATTCGTTTCGTCTTGCATCATTAGTTTCGCATACTGTTATATCAGCCGCTTTGTAGCCTGAGTTAATAAGTCCGCCGAATAAGGCTGAACCCATATTTCCTCCGCCAATAAAACCTATTTTCACGTTAATCACCCTAACAAAATTTTGTATTAATTGTATTAAACAGTAAGTTCAACCTCGTCTGCCACCACATTGTTTTCCTTTAATGCAGGGTCAACATAATCAGCAACAAGCTCTTCTACCTGATTTGATGCTCTGCCTGTAAAGTTCTCAGGCTTTAAAATCTTCTGAACTTCGTCCATAGTGAGTCCAAATGCAGGGTCAGCCACAATTCTTTCAATCAAATCGTTTTTACCGCCCTCCTCTTTGACAACTCTTGCAGCCGCCATAGAGTGCACTCTGATTTTTTCGTGGAGTTCCTGTCTGTCGCCGCCCTTCTTAACAGCATCCATCAAAATATTTTCAGTTGCCATAAAGGGAAGCTCAGACATAACCCTTGAATGTATAACCTTAGGATATACAACAAGGCCTGATGCAACATTCATATAAATATTTAAGATAGCATCAACAGCAAGAAAAGCCTCTGCAACGCTTATACGCTTATTTGCAGAATCGTCAAGAGTTCTCTCAAACCATTGTGTAGCAGTAGTCATTGCAGGATTGAGTGCATCTACCATAACATATCTTGCAAGAGAACAAATACGTTCCGAACGCATAGGGTTTCTTTTATAAGCCATAGCTGATGAACCTATCTGATTTTTCTCAAATGGTTCCTCAATTTCCTTCAAGTTTTGAAGAAGTCTGATATCATTTGCAAACTTATAAGCACTCTGTGCAATTCCGCTTAAAACGGACAGCATTTGATAGTCAAGCTTTCTGGAATAGGTCTGACCCGATACGGGATAGAACTTTTTATATCCCATCTTTTCGCAAATCTTTTTATCGAGAGCCTTTACCTTTTCAACATCACCGTCAAACAACTCCATAAAGCTTGCCTGTGTACCTGTTGTACCCTTAGAGCCAAGCAACGCCGCACGTGACAGTTGGAAGTTCACGTTCTCTAAATCCATAATGAGTTCCCACAGCCAAAGGGATGCACGCTTTCCGACTGTTGTCAGCTGTGCAGGCTGAAAATGTGTAAAGCCAAGAGTCGGCATATCCTTATATTCCATTGCAAAGTCACGCAAAAGCGATATAACCTTGACAAGCTTTGTCTTGATAAGTTCAAGACCCTCATACATAATAATTATGTCTGTGTTGTCACCTACATAACAAGAGGTTGCACCCAAATGTATAATTCCCTTTGCATCAGGGCATTGAACGCCGTATGCGTATACGTGTGACATAACGTCGTGACGGCATTCCTTTTCTCTTGCCTCTGCAACGTCATAGTTAATGTCATCAAGATGTTCTTTAAGCTGTGCCACCTGTTCAGGCGTTACCGACAAGCCAAGCTCCATTTCAGACTCTGCCAAAGCAACCCATAATTTTCTCCAGGTCTTAAACTTCTTATCGGGAGAGAATATATACTTCATCTCTTTACTTGCATATCTTGTATTCAACGGACTTTCATAAGTATCTTTCATCATAACGGAACTTTCC
>CACWIG010000056.1 GCA_902760955.1 uncultured Ruminococcus sp.
TCTAAACACAGTATAGCAAATATCCGTAAAAATGGATATATAAACTATAAATATATAATACAAGGAGGATTATTATGAAAATTGTAGGCATTGCGGCATGTACATCAGGTATAGCACATACATACATTGCCAAAGAAAAACTTGTTACAGCAGCAAAGGAACTCGGTCACGAGGCATATATCGAAACTCAGGGCACAATCGGCACCGAGGACGAACTTACGGCTCAGCAGATTAAAGATGCTGATGTTGTTATAATAGCTGCGGACATAAAGGTAGGCGGAAAGGACCGTTTTCAGGGTAAACGTATTGTAGAGGTCCCAACCCATATAGCAATAAAATCTCCCAAGGCACTTCTTAACAAAATTGAAGATGAAATAAAAAAGTAATAATTTAGGAGGTATATAAAAATGTTAAAGAAATTACAACTTAAAAAACATGCCCTTACAGGCATATCATTTATGCTCCCGTTAGTTGTTGCATCAGGTCTTTTAATTGCAATAGGAAATATTTTTGGTGGAAATCCCGATGTCATTTCCAATTACAAGGAAAGCTATACAATATGGCAGGCAGCAGTAACCCTTGGCGTTTACGGAATGTCGCTTCTCCCAGGTGTTATGGGTGCGGCAATTGCTTACTCAATAGCAGACAGACCAGGTATTGCTCCGGGTTTACTTATGGGTATGATTGCTCAGAATATGGGTGCAGGCTTCCTCGGAGGTATGCTCGGTGGTTATCTTGCAGGTTACTTTGTAGAACTGCTCAAAAATCACTTAAAAGTTCCAAAATGGGCACAGGGACTTATGCCGATGATGATTATTCCACTTATTTCTTCAATAGTGATCGGTCTGATAATGTTCTTTGTAATAGGCGGACCTATCGCCTGGTTGTCGGAAGCCCTTAAAAATGTACTTATGAATATGCAGACAGGTTCAAAGGGTGTATTCGGTGCAGTAATGGGTGCTATGGCAGCATTTGACTTCGGCGGTCCCGTAAATAAGGTTGCATCACTCTTCGCAGATGGTTTACTTATGGATGGTGTGTACGGCCCTGAAGCTGTAAAAATCTGTGCTTCAATGATTCCGCCTTTTGGTGTAGCACTTTCGTGGCTTATCAAAAGATCAAGATACACAAAGAGCGAAACAGACAACATTAAAATTGCATTCCCTATGGGTATTTGTATGATTACAGAAGGCGTTATCCCCATTGCAGCAGTTGACCCGATCAGAGTAATACTTTCCTGCTCAATCGGCTCAGCCATAGGCGGTGCGTTAATAATGATACTCAATGTTGGTTCAATGGTTCCTTCAGGCGGTATGTTTATTGTACCTGCTATGATTAATCCCTGGGGCTTTATGATTGCTCTTACTGCAGGAACAATAGTAACAGCATTACTTCTCGTTATACTTAAAAAGGACGCAAAACAAGAAGAGGCAGTTGTTCTCGATGCAGAAGAAGAGGAAATCGACCTTTCAGAAATAAAAATAAGCTAATTTTAAATTAAGAAAGTTGTGTTAATATGTATGTATCAATGAAAAATATGCTTGATGACGCCAATGCAAATAACTATGCGGTAATGGCAATCAACTGCTTTAACATTGAAACCGTTCGTGCAGTTGTTCAAGCAGCAACAATTGAAGATGCACCTATTATAGTTAATATTTTTCAGGATCATCTTCTCACGCATTGCGACAGTGAGCTTATTGCTCCGATTGTTAAAACCATTGCAGAAAGAACTAACGTAAGCGTTGCCCTTAACTTTGACCACGGTCAGGAAAAGGAATATCTTATAAAAGCAATAGACGACGGATTTTCTTCCGTAATGGTTGATGCTTCAAGGTTTAACCTTGAGGATAACATAAAAATGACAAAAGAGATTGCCGATTATGCTCACAAGCACGGCGCAAGTGTCGAGGGCGAAATAGGGTGTCTCGGAGCAAGCGAGGGTGGCGAGTTTACACAGGACACTATGTACACAGACCCTGAGCAGGCAAAAATCTTTTTTGACAGAACAAATATTGATGCTCTTGCTATTTCAATCGGAACATCTCACGGAAATTACCCCGAAGGTATGGTTCCCGAATTTGATATTGAAAGATTAAAGGAAATAAAACGCCTTACAAAAGCGCCTTTAGTTCTTCACGGCGGTTCGGGTTCAGGCGAGAAAAACATTGTTAATTCCGTTAAAAACGGCATTAACAAAATAAATGTGGGATGCGATTTTATGAACGCCAATCGGGATGCGGCAGCAAAGCATCTTCGCGAAAATCCCGACATAAACTTCTTTGATTTAATTCACAGTACGGAAAAAGATAGCATAGAGCTTGTGAGATACTATATAGGTCTTTCGGGTTCAAAAGGTAAAAACAAAAATTTAAAATAGGAGTGATTAATTATGTTAATGAATATGAAAGAACTGCTCGAGGTAGCAGACAAAAACGGATTTGCTGTTCCCGCATTTAATATCGGAAGTGAGTCAATTTTAAAAGGTGTGGTTGAAAGTGCCAACGAAAAGAATGCCCCTGTAATACTTGCAATTCACCCAACTGAACTTGAATTTTTAGGTGACAGCTTTATATCAACCTGTATTCAGGAGGCAAATAAATCAAAAGTGCCTATGGTTATTCACCTTGACCACGGCGGCACCTTTGAGGAAATCCTCCGCGCTATTCGTTGCGGCTTTACCTCTGTTATGATCGACGCATCACATATGTCTTACGAAAACAATATCGCAATCACAAAAAAGGTTGTTGAGGTTGCAAAGGTTTCAAATGTTTCGGTTGAAGCAGAGCTTGGAACTATCGGAACTACAGGCGAATCTTATGAAGGCGGCTCTGATGATATTATATATACCGATCCTGAGCAGGCAAAAGATTTCATCGAAAAAACAGGAATTGACTCTCTTGCAGTGGCAATCGGAACAGCTCACGGAATATATCCAAAGGATAAAAAGCCTGAACTTAAACTCGACCTTCTTAAAACTATCAGAGATACCGTCGATATCCCCCTTGTTCTCCACGGCGGTTCCAGCAACCCTGATGAAGAAATTGCAGAATCAGTTAAAATTGGTATTTCCAAAATAAACATCTCAAGTGATATCAAGGTTGCCTTCTATAAGAAATGCCGTGAGGTATTGGCAGAAAACCCTGGCTGGATTGAACCAAACGCTATATATCCTCCGTGTATCGAAGCTATGAAAAAAGTAATTGAGTTTAAGATGGAACTCTTTAACGATATCGGAAAGGCTTCTCTTTACAAATAATTTTAATATTTGTTATTAAAAAGTCGCCCTTTTGGGTGACTTTTTACTTTGGAAAAGACGAACAATTTAGATGTCCTGTGCCGAAGGCACACTCGCAAAAAGTTGGTAGCAAAACAAAGGCGTTATGAGGGTGTTTACAACCAAATAGCTGATTTTTGCGTGACTTTTTGCGAAAGAGGAGGAACAGTGAAGCGGATGACCGATTTTTTTATACAAAAAATCGGAACAAACGAAACTTGTTCCGACGTGGCAGGGATAGAGAGACTCGAATGGCTGCGCCCTCTTGTGCTTTGCGTGTTCTGCCTTCGCCTT
>CACWIG010000057.1 GCA_902760955.1 uncultured Ruminococcus sp.
TTCTTCCGGTTTAAGAAAATATCCGCCCTTTATTTGTGCCATTCCCGTTATACCCGGTTTCACAAGTAATCTTTGAGAAAAACCGTGGACATACATTTCAAAGCAATTATAGAATATCTCTCTTTCAGGGCGCGGTCCTACGATGGATAAATTTCCTATAAGACAGTTGAAAAGCTGTGGTATCTCATCAAATTTTGTTCTGCGCAAAACCTTTCCGGTCGGTGTAAGTCTCTCGTCATCTTCACCTCTTGACCATTGAGCGCCGTTTGCTTCGGCGTTTTCATACATAGTTCGGAATTTGTATATGTAAAACCGCTTGCCGTTTAACCCAAGGCGTTCCTGTTTGTATATCGGATTTCCCTTTGATGTTGCCGCTATGCCGATATAAGCAATGAGCATAGGAAGCAAAAGAATCAGGATACCTATCATAGAAACTGTAATATCAAAAAGCCGTTTTACAAAGGCATATACAGGCTTTGACGGAAGCTCCGTTATTTTCTCCACGTTATATTCAATATCCGGCCGTTCAAACGGCATTATAACCTTATTTGTATTTAAGGCGGTTTCTGTAATCTTCATAGTTTCCATTTAGCATCACTTCAATTCTTCTTTTATATGTTTTTTTAATAGCATAAAACTGTTTTCCGCTTGCAGCTCATATGCCTTATCAATTTTAAAATCAACTCTTTCGCAGTTTAAAAACTCTATTATACTTTCTGTATCTATATCGGATATGTCGCATCCATTAACGGGGTATTGCATATCGGATATCAGATTTCGCATTTTGTTACGATAGATTATCGGATAAAAATCTATATTCATTTTCATTGCAAGCACAGCTGAGTGAAATCTTGCACCTATTATTTTTGAGCATGAGGCATATGCGTTTAATATCTCTCCGTGACTGCCGTGCTTTACAATCTCCACCATATCCTTATACTTCATCATAGATTTTACACATTCACAGGCAAACACATCATCTTCCGTTCCTGTATCAAAAGCCATCAGCACAACGCCCTTTCCGGTTGTCTGTATCCAAAAATCCGCAACCTCTGCCATCGAACGGTAATAGGCATTATCACTGCTGTCACCGTCCCGGTGCATAAGGGCAATACCGAGCTTATTATCAGAAGTTTTTTCGGGCAGCCACGAATGCGGAAAGGAAAACAGGATATCCGGCATATGTACAGAATCCAACTTAGGACAATTTTTTTTAAACCATTCAAGACTTCTTTTATCACGACATATTACATATTTGAATTTTTTTAGCTTTTGAATAATAAGCCATTCTGATAATCTGCTTTTAAAGGGTTCGATGTTACAGCCTATACAGTAATCCGCTATATGCTTTGAGGTCAAAAACCAAAGGATTTCATACTTTAATACCTGTCTTGAGTTAACCATAAAACCCGAACCCGTCACCATAAGCTTGGGTAAATTCCGTATTTCATCAGTTTCTTTTACTTTTACGTTGCTTTCTTCAAGCACAATGGGCGATATCATGCAACGCTTGTCTATATAAAAATCATATTCCGGCATATTATGTATGACGATTTTCTGCATATAGTCATCGCCGAAGTTACTGTCAAAGTAACCGCATAATTCGAGTTTTATATTATTCATCGTCGGTATCCTTTTTTCTTAAATACATTAAAAGAACGCTTAATACAACGCCCAGCATCAGAGCTAAAATAATGCTTACCGCATAATAGAACACTGTGCTTGTTGATTTGTGGGACACAACTCCCGAAATACATTCAATGCTTTTTGCTGATTTGTATGTATTGTAATCCTCTATTGTACTCTTGGTAAGCGCATATAAATTGTTGTATTTCTCACAGGTGTCTGCCAATCTCTTTTCAAGCTCGTCTTGCAGTTCTTTGTTTGAAAAACCATCCGGGAAACTGTTTATATCATTTTCGTAACGCTGTTTATCAATATCTGCGTTTAATGAGTCGGTACGGTATTTAACATAATCCAAAACAAGATTGTCGTATACCGATTTTGTCTGAGCATATACCTTGTCGCGCTCAACATTTTCACGCACCTGTGAGCTCTCGCTGTTCTCATCTTCATTTCTGTTGTTTTTATCCCATAAATACTGCTCGTTTTTTTCGGAATAAACGCTCATAAGATTTCTTTGCGTTTCCGCTTTTTTATTATTCAGTTCAATATCATACTGCGATTCTGTCGCTTTATTTTGAAGCGAATTTCTCAGATACCAAGCGTTTTTTGTTATACCGTTTTCAACAATCATACGTTCCGCAACAGACAGATCCTGCTCGGACAGTGACTTATATTCTGCTGCCAAGTCTAAAAGTGAATATCCTGTGTGCGGAGAACGGTAATCATTATCCGCAGAGGAAATTCTTGAAAGGTAGTCTATATTGGATTTGATTTTTTCACGTAGCATATCCACTGTATCGTAATAGTCATACTGCATGACAGTTTCACCGGAGAGCTGTGTAATATCGTTGCTATATGTATATTTTCCAACATAAAACAAACGGTACTGACTAATAACAGCACTCAGCATACGCTTTGCGTAATCCTTGCCGACCGGTGATGTATATTTTACAGAGTAATATACTGTGCTTTTTTTCTCATCTTCATTTTTCTCATAATCTGAAAACTTTTCTATCCATGAAGCATATTTCTCCTGCTCAGAGGTCGGGATAATGGGAGTAACCGTAATATTTCGGCAGATACCCTCAATATTTGTGTTCTTTAGACCAAGAGCGGATACTGCATTTTTTACAACAAGTGAGCTGTTTATCTCATACGGATTTATCTTTTGTCCGTTTTCTGTCAGACCTTCTTCCGCAGAGTCACATATATATTTTATAATAATTTCCGCTGTATGACTTTCCGTCAATTTTAAACCGATTGAGCAAAGCACAACCGAAAGAGCAATCAAAAATGCAAATATTCTCTTGTGGTCTAATATGCTGCTTATAAAATCACGAATTGACATCGGTATATTTCCCCTCCTTCCAAGCTCTCTTCTTTTTTTGTAAAACAGAGCAGGCAAGCCATAATACATACAGTACCGACGCCCATATTACAGTTATTTTAGCTATTGCAACAGCAGAAGGAATAAGTCCCTGACCGTAACTTATGCTGCTTATTTCAACTCCTTCATAGGAAACACTGCTTATATATTCATCATTTACGGCAACAGCTCTCTCACAAAAATCGTTTACTTTTGATATAATCTCCTCACATCTTTTATCGGCAGCATTTAATATCCAATCCTCGCTGTTTGTGACATTTCCGAATTGACTGATAAGATATTCATAGTAATGCGCATTAT
>CACWIG010000058.1:0-2555 GCA_902760955.1 uncultured Ruminococcus sp.
ACTTTGTTTAGGTTGAAGTAAATACTTAAAAATTAAGTAAAATCTTGCGGAATATGTTCCGTCAGTGAGAGACATTATGAAAGAGGAGATTTTTATGAAACAGGAAATACTTAAAACAGAATTGGATTTTCGTATAAAATTAAATGGCGAAAGACTTCAAGATGATTATTATAATATTGATAATGTGTTTGTCGGCGATGAAGCAAGCTGGCCCGGTGACAAGGAAGGCAGAGCATTATTGGCATTTGTATCACATTATAAAATTAATGGTCTTAAAATACCATGTATGGAGCTTATGATAGAAAAGATACCCGAGGTTACAAACGGAAAAATGTTTTTTGGTAATAAGACAGAAGACATCCTTTTTGAACAACAGCTTTCGGGGCACAGCTGGTATTTAAGAGGACTTTGCGAGTACTATGAGCAGTTTTCCGACGAAAGGGCGTTGGATTACTTGCAAAAGACAGTAGAGAACATTTACTTACCGACTAAAGGAAAATATTCAACTTACCCGATTGATAGAAAGGATATATATGATGGTGGTGTCGGAGGACATTCTATTGAAACAATAAACGGTTGGAAGCTTTCGTCTGATATAGGATGTGCATTTATGAGTATTGATGGTCTGTCACATTACTATCAGATTACAAGGGACACAGAGATAAAAGAACTTTTAGATGAAATGTCAGAGGTTTTTGATAAAATAGATAAATATAGTTTGCAGACACAAACTCACTGTACTTTGACCGCGGCACGTGGTTTTATGCGAATGTATGATATAACCGGTGAAGAAGAATATTTCCATAAAGCAGAGCGTATTTTTGATTTGTATGTAAATGCGGGAATGACATATACTTATCAGAACTTTAATTGGTTTGGTAAAGGTGATACATGGACGGAGCCTTGTGCCATAGTGGATTCAGTTATGCTTGCTGTGATGCTTTATGAGGCAACAAAAAAAGAGGAATACCGCACATATGCCGCAAGAATTTATTTTAACGGTTTTGCAACACTTCAAAGACCAAATGGCGGCGCAGGTACTGATACTACAGTCAGTGAATCTACCGATACATTAAGATGCGATATGTATGAGGCATGTTTTTGCTGTACAATGAGATTGGCAGAGGGACTGTGGTTTATTAATAAATATCAGAATATACTGTATGCTCAAACAACTGATGCTTTGAAAAAGGATTCTTTTGGTCGATATTTTAACGGAGATATTTTATATGCAGAAATAAGTCCGGAATTTGAAGAATTTGCACAAAATCCAATGTATATTGACGGACATAAGCTGTTTCCGTTAGTTAATTTATACAAGCTAAAAGATGAAGAAATGTGCAAAAGAATAAATCAGAAGGTTATTTTTAAAGACTAAATAAAGAAACAATTTAAGAATTTAAGGTGGACACCGGAGGATAAACATTTTTTATATTCTTAACATTGTGGCATCTGTTTCGTACATGAAAGCCACGTCGGAGCAAGCTATATATCGCTTGCTCTGATTTTTTGCAAAAAATCAGAGTTCGCTCATGCCGCTGCTCCTCCTTATTCGCAAAAGGTCACGTTCGCATCGTCTATTCGTTTGCAAGCGCACTCGTAACGCCTTTGGCTCACTACCAACCTTTTGCGAGAGTGCCTTCGGCACTTAAAATTTGATTTTACTGCGTTTTTCGTTAAATCCTATAAGAACACTCGCACCAATCGGAATGGACTTAGCTCCATTCCGATTTTTCTATACAGAAAATCGGTCGTATGCTCCATAAAAAAGGGCTCTTTGTCAATAGGGCTCTTTGTCAATAGTTGGGGTCAAAAAATAATGGAATTTTTTTAAAGGCGGTTGTAAATTTATGTAACCGCCTTTAGCTTGTCGGTTTTCTTGTAATTAAACATATGTAATATCCTTTTTCTGAACCTCTTGAAATTCCGGTAACCATAGGAGTTTCTTTTCAATACCTTAATTTTGTTGCTTTCCTTTCTGATTTTTGGGGAAACTCAAACGAAATATTACTTGACAAATCTCTCTTTAACATATATACTTATATATATAAGCAATATAATGAGAGGATTATCCGATGATAAACAGAACAAGCGGAATGCCGCTGTATATACAGCTGGCAGATAAAATCAGACAGGAAATAAGAGAGGGAAAAATCAATCCCGGTGATAAGCTTATGAGCGAAAGTGAGATGGTTAAGTATTACCAAATTGGGAGGCTTACCATACGTGAGGCTCTTTCGGTCTTGGTGAACGAGGGCTTGCTTATCAAGCACCACGGAAAGGGAACGTTTTGTGCGGCTGTACCGAGCGACGAGGCGCGGCTTAAATTTGACCTTTTGCTCGATACGACGGATGTATACTTTATACCGTACTATCTCAAAAGCATATGTGCAACGTTTGAAAGCCGTCAATGCGACATTGTTATAAACGATACAAAAAATGATGCCGAAACAATAAACCGCCTGCTTTCCGACATTTGCGAAAAAGGTTCGGACGGAGTTATTATACAGCCGTGTTCATACACTCAAATATCGGCGGCGGACGAGACGGAACGG
>CACWIG010000058.1:2583-3940 GCA_902760955.1 uncultured Ruminococcus sp.
AACCGCCTGCTTTCCGACATTTGCGAAAAAGGTTCGGACGGAGTTATTATACAGCCGTGTTCATACACTCAAATATCGGCGGCGGACGAGACGGAACGGAGCTTCGAGCCTTTCCGTCGGATATACCTATATGGGATGATCCGACTGACAAGGAATGTGATTATCAATATCTAACAAGCATTCGTGTGAATGAGCCTCTTGTAATTACTTCTGTGTCCTCCGACGGAAATTATTATCTCGCAAAAAGCATATCCTGTTCAGGCTGGGTTGCCGCCGCAGATGTTGCCTTATGTGCCGATAAAGACGAATGGCTGTCTGCATGGGATTTTCCATCTGAGAAAACTCTTGTTGTTTACGGTGACAAGGTCTATACCGAAATGTCATTAAGTGGTGCACAGACATCAAATTTGTTACTTACAATGGGTACGGCACTTGAACTTGCAGATATTGAAAATCCCAATATATTGATTGATAACCGTGCCGCATATCAGAATTATGCAGTATGGGTTCCTATTCGGAATGAAGATGGCAGCTATGCAAAAAAACTGACGCTGATTCCTGAGCACGCAGATGTATCGGAGGGGTATTTGCAACTGACAGAAAAGAATATTGCAAAGGTGGCATTTGGTGCACTTGGCAACACCTATGGCTGGGGCGGAGCACTGCTCTCTGACGACTGCTCAGGATACATACGAAATGTTTACAAGTGCTTTGGCATGGAGTTGGCACGCAATACCACATGGCAGTCTTCAATGCCGATGGCAAAGGTTAATATGACCGATATGTGCCGTGAGGAACGACTGACGGTTCTTGATGCACTGCCCTTTGGGTCGATTTTGTTTTTTAATGGTCACGAGATGCTATACCTCGGAAAAGAGAACGGGAAATATTATGTTATCAGCGCTACGGGCAATATTCTTGAACCGAAAGAAGGTTTAAATCGCCAGCGTATCCGCAGTACAATTATCAACACGCTGGATACAAGAAGGGCGAACGGTGTTACATGGCTTGATTCGTTGACTGTTGTCAACGTACCCTATTGGAGTTTAACATCTGATAATGCTGACAGTATTCCAAAGCAAGCATGGTATCATGACGCAGTTGCATTTTGCATGAAAAATAATATTATGCAGGGATATCAAGACAATATGTTTTATCCCGATGAAGAAATTACCCGTTGTCAGTTGGTAAAGATTTTGTGGAATCTGGAGGGTAAGCCCACTGCCGGCGAAACAGTAACATTCTTCTTTGCCTGAGCAGTTACGGAAAGCATACCACCTACAGCAAAAACAATACATATTGCCATAGTAAATTTTAATAATCTTTTCAAAATACCCTCTCCTTTTCTTTTTTACTA
>CACWIG010000059.1 GCA_902760955.1 uncultured Ruminococcus sp.
AAGACGGAAAATATCTTGACTCTGTCGGTTTTGGTATGGGTGAATACTATCACCACCTTGAAGAAGGCGACTATATCGACGTGGCTTTTGCTCTCGATATTAATGATTATAAAGGTTTCCAAAATGTTCAGCTTATTTTAAAGGATATTAAGAAATCTGATGAAGAATGTTCAGATAACTAAAATTTAAAATCTGAGGGCTGCTGCAAAACGATTTTCGGAAGAACAATGATGTTAGGTATTCATATAATGCAATATCGACTCTTCCGTATTGTCATACATTTGCCGCAGCCTCTTACTTTATTTTAGATGATTGTAAAGCGCGTTATCTTGTCCAATAAAATGTAAGTCGGTGAAATTACGCAAAGACGCATTTACGGGACGTCGGGGACGCCGTCCCCTACAAATGAGTACGGAGCAATTACTCATTAAAATTATTTCGGATTTGCAATTTGCACCATACTGTTACGCGTTTTAACGTTTTACAAACGGCTAAATTACTTTATTTTTTAAGGAGGAGTTCCTATGGGCAATAAAGACATAGAATACACTTTAGATTCTTTGCTGAAAAAAATTCGCAAATATCACAAAGCTGATGATTTGCAAATCATAGAAAAGGCATATGCCTATGCAGAGGAAAAACATCAGGGTCAGGTACGCAAATCGGGTGAGCCATACTTTATTCATCCGATACACGTTGCCCATATTATTGCCGATTTAGAGCTTGACCCTCAATCAATATGTGCCGCTCTTTTACACGATGTTGTTGAAGATACCGATGCAACATACGAGGATATTGCAAGAGAGTTTGGCGAAACAATAGCAATGCTGGTTGACGGCGTTACCAAGCTGGGTAAAATACCCACCACCTCAAAAGAAGAACAGCAGATTGAAAACCTGCGTAAAATGTTTTTTGCTATGACAAAAGATATCCGTGTTATAGTAATCAAGCTTGCCGACAGGCTTCACAATATGCAGACTCTTAAGTATATGCCTGAGGAAAAACAAAGATATATAGCAAGAGAAACATTGGAGGTATACGCTCCTCTTGCACACCGACTTGGTATGTCAAAAATCAAGTGGGAGCTTGAGGATATTGCATTGCGTTACATTGACCCAATCGGATATTATGAAATAGTTGATAACATTTCTCAGAAAAGAAGTGAACGCGATGACTTTATTGCAAACATCATATCCATACTTGAAAAAAGATTGACGGAAACTTTAGGCGAAAAGCCTCATATTGAAGGCAGAGCAAAGCATTTTTACAGTATATACAGAAAAATGTTTATACAAAACAAAACTATGGATGAGCTTTATGACCTCTTTGCAGTCAGAGTAATTGTGGACACCGTTGCCGAATGTTATGCGGTACTCGGTACTGTTCACGAGCTTTTTAAGCCTATTCCAGGAAGGTTTAAGGACTATATTGCTATGCCTAAACCGAATATGTATCAATCTCTGCACTCTACACTTATAGGCCCCGGAGGCACACCCTTTGAGATACAAATTCGTACCTGGGAAATGCATCACACCGCCGAAAACGGAATTGCTGCACATTGGAAATACAAAGAAGGTGTCAGCGGAAGTTCCGAAATGGACGAAAAGCTTGAATGGATAAAACAACTTCTCGAACTTCAAAAGGAAACAAATGCCGAAGAATTTATGCAGGCACTTAAAATTGATATGTTCAGCGATGAGGTATTTGTGTTTACTCCAAAAGGCGATGTTATCAGCCTGCCCATAAACGCAACGCCTATTGACTTTGCATATTCTATTCACAGTGCAATAGGCAACCAAATGGTAGGTGCTAAGGTTAATGGTAAAATCGTCACACTTGACTACACCCTTAAAAACGGCGATATTGTTGAAGTTATCACCTCTAAATCAAGTTCAGGTCCTAACCTCGATTGGATTAAGCTATGTAAAACCTCTCAGGCAAGGAACAAGATAAATCAATGGTTTAAAAAGGTCAACAGAGAAGAAAATATCCAAAAAGGCCGTGAAACTCTCGAACACGAATTGAAAAAAAGTTCTCTGCCGCTGACGTTTTTAGAGGATAAAGAACTTATCTCGTCTTTGGCGAAAAAGTACGGATTTAACAATTCCGAGGACTTGCTCGCCGGGATAGGATACGGAAGCTCGAACGCCGGCAGATTTGTGACAAGGTTCAAGACTGAGTGCAAAAAGAAGTTTGCCACCGAGGAGAGCCGCACGGCGGCGGAGCTTATTCCCGTCGTTGCAAGACCGAGGGGCGAAACCAACAACAGCGGCGTAATCGTTCAGGGTATCGACAATTGTCTTATTAGATTTTCGCATTGCTGTAACCCTGTTCCGGGCGATAAGATTGTCGGATATGTTACGCGCGGCAGAGGTGTTGCGATTCACCGTGCCGATTGCATAAATATGTTAAATGCGCTCAATAACAAGCAAGAGAGCGCGAGGTTTATCCCCGTTAAGTGGGCGGACGATACGGACGCAAGCTTTTTGTCAACCCTCACCGTTACGGCGGGAAATCGTTCGAACTTGCTTTTGGACATTATGGG
>CACWIG010000060.1 GCA_902760955.1 uncultured Ruminococcus sp.
TGAAGTAGTATTCATTATCAATAAAATATACAGGTACACCTTCATATTCAAGATACATAATTCCCACATACTGCTGTTTCCAGCCTATATCCATATGAAAGTGTGTAATATATCTCATCTTACTCTTAAACTTAGCCGGAAGGCACATATAATTTGGCATTATGACACGTACGTCATATTCCTTTTTATCAAAAATTCTTGGAAGTGTACCAACAACATCCGCCAATCCTCCGGTCTTAACAAACGGTACACATTCTGATGCAATGTAAGCTACTTTTTTCATACAATAACCCTCCTGTTTTTTGGGGTAGTGTCAAGTTGACACTCCTTTTTTGTTTCTAAATTCTTATATTTAGGGGCTTTGCAAATAAAAAGAGCATTGACCCCCTTTTTAGTGTATAATATTCGCGACCAAACCAATCTCATACAAAAGGAGACAATGCTCATGAACATTATACTTTATTTACTTCAAATCATTCAATACCAATATAAAATTATTTCTCAACTTTTTAACTTTATTTGTAGATACATCCCTCTTAAGCAATGGGTTTTTGATGATTCTCACTCTCCAAAGTATCAAAAATTTAAGGTTGATAAGCTCCCTAAAATCATATCCTACAAGCAGGAATGGGATTGGCAGGATCTTATCTGCTACTATGAAAAGCGCTATAACAAAACCATTAAACCTGTCTTTCGTCACGGTGAATGCAATGTTCCCGAACATCATCGCTGTCTTTCCTGCAATGCACCTTTCCAATACCTTATGTGGAATGATGGCAAAAGGCAAAGCCAGCTTTTATGCAAGGTCTGTCAGTCTCATTTTAGTCCTGATTCTGACACTCGTTTTTCCAAGAACATCAGACTCAAATGTCCTCACTGCAACCATGCCCTTGTACAAAAGAAAGACCGGAAGCACTTTGTTATACATAAATGCGTTAATAACAATTGTCCTTACTATCTTCACAACCTTAAAAAGGTTGATAAAGCAGATATTGAAGAAAACAAATATAAATATAAACTTCACTATATCTACCGTGAATTTCAGATAGACTTCTTTAAGATGGATTTAAACAGCCTGCCTAAAAATGCATCTTCTCTTAAGTTCTCTAAATTCGACCAGAATGTTATGGGCCTATGCCTTTCTTACAAAGTCAATTTAGGTCTGTCTCTTAGAAAAACAGCTGATGCACTATACGAGATACATGGAATAAAAATATCTCACCAACAGATAGCCAATTATCTTAAAACTGCTGCAGTATGTGTTAAACCCTTTGTTGACAACTATGACTATAAACTCGGCAACACCTTTACAGCAGATGAAACCTATATAAAAATCAGAGGTGTAAAAGGCTATATCTGGTTCATCATGGACACTATGAAGCGTTCAATCATAGGTTATCAGGTATCTGATAACCGTGGCGTTGGTCCGTGCATCATGGCAATGCGAATGGCGTTCAATCACTTAAAAGAGTTGCCTGAAAAATTCAGATTCATCGCTGATGGCTATAGTGCATACCCTCTCGCTGCTCAACAGTTCAACATACAATCCGATGGTAAAATAGACTTTGATATAACTCAGGTCATCGGACTTACAAATGACGATGAAGTGTCTAAAGAGTTTCGCCCTTACAAGCAGATGATTGAACGACTTAATCGTACATACAAAGCATCATATAGACCTACAAACGGATTCGATAACATCGATGGTGCCAACTATGACCTTGCTCTCTGGGTTGCCTACTACAACTTTCTAAGACCTCATAGACATAACAACTATCAACCGCTTAATGAAGTTGAAATCCTAAAAGGAGCAGGCAACATGCCCGGCAAATGGCAGCTTCTCATCTTCCTTGGTCAACAGACAATCTTGAAAATGCAACAGTCTCAATAAAGACTGTTCCTTGATTCCGAGCCAGAGGTATAAAAACAGCCACCGCTTTAGCGGCTTGCCCTTGATAACATGAAAAAGAACTGCTACACTGCTGTAACTGACGGAGATATCCTGACTGTTCCTGTCATCTTCGCCGTCGGTAATTAATCCACAGCAGTTCTTTTTCATGCTGTCAAGGGTGGCGTAAGTCAATCACAACATAAAACATCTACAATTTTCAAGGTTCAAAAGTGCCTTTTTTATTTGTCTCGTTTTTTCATACGTCACTTGACACTATCTTTTTTGGTGTATTTACAAATTCTTTTCTATTTTCTTTTACATTATTATTCGGATATCTGTGCTTCTGTTGGTGCTTCTGTCGGTGCTTCTGTCGGTGCTTCCCTCGGTGCCTGAGTTGTAGGAGGCGCCTCTGTTGTTACAGGCTG
>CACWIG010000061.1 GCA_902760955.1 uncultured Ruminococcus sp.
AGGTCTGATTTCTATTTCGGGGTCTAAAAGGCCTGTCGGTCTTATTACCTGCTCCACAACTGCTGTGGAATGTTCCTTTTCAAACTGTCCAGGTGTGGCACTTACAAATATTGCTTGATTTAACTTATCGTAAAATTCATCAAAGGTCAATGGTCTGTTGTCAAAAGCTGACGGCAATCTGAAGCCGTATTTTACAAGGCTTTCCTTTCTGGACCTGTCGCCTGCATACATTGCCCCAACCTGTGGCAATGTAACGTGTGATTCGTCAACAAACAGCAAAAAATCTTTCGGCAGATAATCCATAAGTGTAAACGGAGCACTGCCCGGGGCGCGTCCGCTGATGTGACGTGAATAGTTCTCTATGCCGTTACAAAATCCCGTTTCCAGCATCATTTCTATATCATAATTTGTCCTCTGTTCCAACCTTTGAGCCTCAACGAGCTTGCCTTGTTCATTCAACTCCTTCAGCCGTTCCGCAAGTTCCGCTTTTATACTCTCGATAGCTGACAGTCTTTTTTCCTCCGTTGTAACATAGTGAGAAGCAGGGTATATGGCAATATGATTTCTCTCTGCTACAAGTTCGCCTGTTACAGGGTTGAAGTCATATATTCTATCAACCTCATCGCCAAAGAACTCTATTCTCACCGCGTGCCCCGATGAGTCAGACGGAAACACATCAAGAACGTCACCTCTGACACGAAACTTATTTCTCGAAAAATCTATATCGTTTCTTTCGTACTTTATCTCAATAAGTTTTGCGATAACATCGTCACGCTCTCTGACAGTTCCTGGGCGAAGTGACACAACCATATTATTATAGTCTATCGGGTCGCCCAAACCATAAATACACGAAACACTGGCAACAATGATTACATCTTTTCTTTCAAACAACGCCGATGTCGCACTGTGACGCAATTTGTCTATCTCTTCATTTGTGGAGGCATCTTTCTCTATATAGGTATCGGAGTGAGCAATGTATGCTTCAGGCTGATAATAGTCATAATATGACACAAAGTATTCAACAGCATTATTTGGAAAAAGCTCTTTAAACTCACTGCACAATTGGGCGGCAAGTGTCTTGTTGTGTGCAAGTACAAGAGTAGGCTTTTGAACCTCCGCAATAACATTCGCCATTGTAAAGGTCTTACCACTGCCCGTAACACCAAGAAGAGTTTGAAATTTCTCGCCCGAACGCAGACCTTGCACCAACTTTTTTATAGCCTGCGGTTGGTCGCCGCTTGGCTTATACTTTGAAACAACCTCAAACTTCATTACACAAAACCTCCTGTGAACAATACCCTAACTTAGAAGTATATCATATAATATATCTTGTTGCAAGAGTTATATTGTGCCATATTTGAAATAAAAAAATCGACAGCATGCAGTTAATTATTTTTTACGTTTCTTTTTAATAACAATCAAAGGGATTGCTATAATGATTAAAAGTATTGGTAATAACCAAACAAGGGAGAACCCCTTTTTTGTATATTGCAAACAAATTAGGATTAGAAGCCTATGGAGTAGGAGCAGATCCTAGAAAATATGTAGGAGCAACATATAGAGAAACAAGAGAAATATTAGCAAGAGATAAGGACTTTGTAAAATGCATCTTTAAGCCAAATCCAACATATTTAGGAGATACAATCCCTGTAAGTGGTAATGGAGATGTTACAAATGACAATGAATAAATTAAAAATAAAAACTTCTATATAAACTTCAAACAAATTATATACAGAAGAGAGTTTTGTTTTAAATGAAAATTTATAAGAAATGAAAAAACGGTTGCCGTGATCACGGGAGCTGAAAAAGTATTGACCGATGTGCAATCGGCACTTGACCTCATTATGACCGCTAAATATGAGGTAGGCACAAATCTGATTGCCATTGAAAAAAGTGCCGTAGCCGATGACTTCTTTATCCTTAGTCGAGGTCTTGCGGGCGAGATGCTCGAAAAATTCATCACCTATCAAGCAAAACTCGCCATCTTCGGAGATTATTCTCACTATACAAGCAAGCCGCTGAAGGATTTTATTTACGAGAGTAATAAAGGCAAGGATGTGTTCTTTGTTTCCACGGAAGATGAAGCCGTAGATATGCTGACAATGTCGCGGTAAGTAAGCCTGCCTATCAGCTGCAGGTGGACTTTGGCGAAGAGATCGGTGTAAAGAAGTCTTCCGCACAGATAACGGATCACTATCGGCCGGAGGATCTGATCGGCAAGCAGGTACTGGCGGTC
>CACWIG010000062.1 GCA_902760955.1 uncultured Ruminococcus sp.
AATTATGTCAGATTGAATATAACTGTGCTTTCTGCTATATTTGTATGTTCGTTGCTATTCTATATTTTTCAAAGTACCAATACTGCTTTGAACTTTTATATGCTACCTGCACGACTTTTTGAATTTGCGTTGGGTGGGCTGATTGCTTTAAAAAGTTTGATCGGGATGAAGTCGTATAGTGGGCGGAAACTGCTATATCTTCTGCTTCTGTTGATTCTTATTTTATTGTTTGTCAATAGTTCGTTTAACGTGAACAAAGTGCGCCTTTTAATGACGGTAGTACTTACCTCTTTCATAATTGTTTATAGTGAGCATTGTGAAGAGGACACAAACTTCAACCCCAGCAAACTAAGGATATTGACGGTACTCACCATATTTGGAGTCGCAAGCTATAGTCTTTACCTTTGGCACCAGGTGATTCTTGCATTCTATCGTAATATTGTAGATGATGATTTTACCTTTTGGTCCTATCTGATTACGATCACCTTGTCACTTGTTGTGGGATTGTTATCATACAAAGGTATTGAACACCCCCTCGCTGCATATACAAAGAATAATCGGAGAAGAAAATATTTAGTGTTGGGTGTGTGTGGTGTTATGTCGTTGGGAATTATTGTTTTTTCTGTAAAATATTACAAGACTCAAGGTGTTGTTCGCGATATTCCTGAGTTGGAGGTTTGTTTGAATGAGCCGCGTACATATGCTCCACAAGACTATAACGCCCGAATATCGCAACTATATAGTAAACCCTTCCCTCCAGATAACGGAAAAGAGAATGTGCTTGTCGTTGGCGACAGTTATGCCCGGGATTGGATAAATATCATTTTGGAAAGTGAGGTCGACAGTATCAATCTTATTTACTCGCAGGACATTGAAAGTGATTTACGCCAGAAAATAGAAAAGGCAGATATTATTTTTGTAGCCAACAATGGTGCAATTGATAAATACGTTGACTACCTGCCTGCTATGATGAAAAAACGATTTTATCGAGTTGGGCATAAAATCTTTGATAGAGGTATTGGAGGTATATATAACCAGACACGCATGACAGGGGATTATACGCATAAAGAGCCAGCCCTCATCAGTGAGATAAACACCAATGAGCGTATGGAATTTGACGGGATGTATATTAATCTCATGGATTCCATATGTGATTCAGATGGCAGATTATCAATGTTTACTCCTGACAAAAAGCTTATTAGTCATGATGGATTGCATCTAACCCGAGCTGGAGCAAAGATGTTTGCTGACTGCATAAATGTACAACGAATAATTAAAAACTAAGTTGTACGGCAGCAAAGAGATGATTTTGGCGACGGTGGCAGCGAGGGCTTAAGCGGGAGAGGACGATGTGTTGACGTTGCGGGAAACAAAAACAAATTGGGGACATCTTGATCCGTTCCTGCAGGACAAAAGAAATATGATTTTCCATAAATAATGGCTGATTTAGGATCAAGCCGTTCACAACACTGCAATAAAAATCGGGGAGGCATCAGGTGATGCCTCCCCGATTTCGTTTATATTCGGGTTTTATATATCCGATGTGGTTATTTAAGTTTTTTAACAAAATTACCATTTTTAGTTGCGTATATGATGTTTTGTTGGCTTTCCGATTTTCGTTGTTTTCGTTATTTTCTGCCGCTATTTTGAGAATGGGAGTCAGTTGGTCGAAAAAATACGTAATTTTGACAGTTTTTTAAACTGTTGAAAATAAACGATTTACGTTTTTATGCGATTTTTTGGTTTTGTGAAAGTTGAACTTTTGCTTCCTCAAAGTTTAACTTTTAGGTTGCAAAAGTAACACTTTTGGGATGCAAAATGGGCACTTTTAAAAACGGAATCGGAATGTTTATAATGCAGATATGCGGTTTCTAGGATGTAAACATATCTATTTTGCATACATATTCGTTCTCGCTCCAAATTTCAGTGGAGAAGTATGTGCTTCAGGTGTCAAAATTTTTGTGTTAAAATCCCGATTTTTTAACTTAAAATGAAAAGGAGAACGTTACGGGAGAGTATGAGTTTTTTGCAGTAAAATGATGGACTGTCACTCTCCACCCCTCATGGTGG